>NZ_DATNGK010000001.1:0-54338 GCF_035605935.1 Actinocrinis sp.
GCGGCGCCATCGGCGAGTGACGAGATAAGGCCTGCTCCCGCCCGGTTGAATCCTGGGCTGTGGCGGGAGCAGACGAGGGTGCGCGGCGGTGGCGCCGCCCGGGGGCACAGAAAGTCGGGGCCAGGTCCGGGAGACGTGGAGTCAGGCCCGGGAGAGTCAGACGCAGGCCAGTCCGTTCACCGCGAAGGAAGCCGGCGGGGCGTCACTGGTGTGCCACGTGCCGAGGAAGCCGATGCCGCTGAGCGTCGCCCCCGGCGCGATCGTCATGTTCGACGCCGTGCCGGAGATCTTCACCGCTTCGCCGGTCTGGGTGAACTGCCCGTTCCACAGGTTGCCGATCTGCTGGTCGCCGCCGAAGGTGAAGCTCAGCACCCAGCTGGACATCGTCACGGTGCCGGTGTTCGTGATGGAGATCGCCGCCACGAAGCCGCCCTGCCATTCGCTCTGCTTGAGGTACGTGACATGGCAGGAGGAAGCCGCGCCACCCTGGATCGCCACCGTCGCGGTGGCCGAGGCCACGGTCGTGCCGCCGATCGAGAAGTTGACGTACTCCGTGTACGACGTGGCGGTGCAGCCCGAGAAGGTCGAGGTGCCGAAGGTGTTCGTGTACTGGCCGTTCGGCGCGAAAGTCACGTACAGCGCGAACGGGTCGACCACCGGGCAGCCGGGCGGCAGCGCGTTGCCGGTCGGGCCGAAGAAGCGGCCATAAGCCTGGACCATCGCGTTGACCGGCTGCGCGGTGCAGTTGGTGGCGGTCAGCTTCGCCGAGGCGACCTGACCCGCCGTCACCACCGGCGTGCTGAACGCGAACGAGTCGATCTGGATCGTTCCGGCGCACGATGCGGCGGGGTGCACCGCCGCGGCCGCCGGGCCGGCGCCGGCGAGCACGAGCGCGGACAAAGCCAGAATCGGCAGGGCGGCCAGGCGCAGGATGCGTCGCATGACTCTGCTCCCTTCCCGGCCGCGACCGGCCGGCGAGAAGTGGATTATCAGCCTTCGATCTCGCAGGTTCCCGTGCTCTTAATACACCCGCGCCGATCCACCGCAAAGGCCGCCCTCACCGGCATGAATCAAGTCTCCAGCTCGCTGCGCACGTCATCCGGCGAGCCACGGGCGCAGTCGCCACGGCCCCGTCGTGAAAGCGTCACGGCCGCCGACCGCTCCATTGCGCCCGGCTGGATTGTGCCGACCGGTACCCGCGAGCGCCGAGCGGCGACTACGCTTTGCGACCATGGAGATCGAGTCCCTGGCCGCCTTCGACAACCACTTGAGATCGCACCAGGGCAGCCTCGCGGGCTGCCGGGTGCAGGCGGTCGATCTCGTGGATCGCGGCTGGGAGCTGCGCACCGCGGATGTCGCGGACTCGGTGTTCCTCGGCTGCTCGCTGACCGAGTCGGTGGCCGCTGACCTGCGCCAACGCGGCGCGATGGTCTTCTCCCCGGCGCCGAACCTGCCATTCGATCCCTACCGCACCACGTTGTACACCGCGGACGAGCTCTACGACGGAATCGCGCAGAAACCATATGAGCAGACTCCTGACGCCCTCACCTACGCCTGGGAGTCAGGGCCACGCGACCGCGAGGACGTGCTCGGGATCGTGCTGCGCGGCCTGCACGACGACTCGATCACCGACGCGCTCGGCGACTACCTGACGGACCGCAAGACCGTGGCGGTGCTCGGCGGACACGCCGTCAGCCGCGACTCCTCCGCCTACGAGGCGGCCGCGCATCTCGGCAGGACCCTGACGCGCGCCGGATTCACCGTGGCGACCGGCGGCGGCCCGGGCGCGATGGAGGCGGCGAATCTGGGCGCGTACTTGGCGCCGTTCGGCGAAGGAGCCGTGGACGAGGCGGTCGCGGCGCTCGGCGAGGCCCGCGACTTCCGGCCGGACCCGACCGCCTGGGCGCGCGCCGCGTTCGGGGTGCGGGCGGCGTTCCCGGCGGAGCGGGCGGGCGAGTCGCTTTCCGTGCCGACCTGGTTCTACGGACACGAGCCGCCCAACGCCTTCGCGGGCGCGATCGCGAAGTACTTCTCCAACGCGGCGCGGGAGGACTGGCTGCTGGCCCGCGCCTCGGCCGGACTGGTGTTCCTGCCCGGCGCGGCCGGCACGGTCCAGGAGATCTTCCAGGCCGCGACACCCGCGTACTACACGCCGGTCGGCGAGGTGCCGCGGCGGCTGATCCTCGTCGGCATCAACCACTGGACAAACACGTTGCCGGCCTGGCCGCTGCTGCGCGCGCTGGCCTATTCGCGCCCGATGGCGACCTCGATCCACCTGGTGGACACGGCAGCCGAGGCCGGGATACTGCTCACGCGCGTGCACTGAGCCACCCTGGCAGGATGAGCGGCATGGAACACGTGCTCGGCATCGGCGGGTACTTCCTGCGCGCCGCCGACCCGGCGGCCCTCAACGCCTGGTATCGCGATTGCCTTGGCCTGGACGCCGACGAGCACGGCCTGTGGAACCAGGACACCGGGCCGACCGTGTTCGCGACCTTCGAGCCCGAGTCCGACTACTTCGGCTCCCGCACCCAGCAGACCATGCTCAACTTCCGGGTTCGCGACCTGGACGCGATGCTCGCGCAGTTGCGCGCCAAGGGCGCGAACGTCGAGGAGGAAACCCAGGAGATGGCAGGGGTCGGCCGATTCGGCTGGGTCACCGATCCCGAGGGCAATCGCATCGAGCTGTGGCAGCCGGCCTGACCGCGGTTCCGGCAGCCCGGTGACGTGCCGGGCGCGACCCTAACCAGTTGCTTTCACCAGCGCGGTGAACAGCGCCGGGTCGTCGCGCACCTCCGGATGCCATTGCACGCCCACCAGGAACCGGCGGTGCGGCACCCAGGCAGCCTCGATCGTGCCGTCCTGCGCCCACGCGCTGGCCACCATGCCGTTGCCGAGCCGGTCGATCGCCTGGTGGTGATGACAGGGCACGTCGACGCCCTCGCCGAGCAGTGAGCCCGGCAGCGCGTCCGTGTCCAGCCGGATTCGCACCGTGCCGTACACGCCGGGCGCCGGGCGGTGCCGCTCTCCCCCGGCCAGGTCCGGTAGGTGCTGGTGCAGCGTGCCGCCGAGGCAAACGTTGATCAGCTGCATGCCGCGGCAGATCCCGAGCACCGGCAGGTCGGCCTGGAGCGCGGCCATCAGCAGCGCGGTCTCCCAGGTGTCCCGGTCCGCCTGCGAACGCTCCGCGAACGGATCCGGAGCCGCTCCATACCGCACCGGTTCGATGTCCGGGCCGCCACTGAGAATGAGCCCGTCCAGCCGGCTGATCACGGCCTGGGCGGCGTCGTCCGCGCCGATCGGGAGCAGCACCGGCACACCGCCGGCCGCCGTGACGTGGTCGGCGTAGGCATGCGGAAGCAACGCCGCTGGGGTGTGCCACACGCCCCAGGCGGCGTGAGTCCGGTAGGCGGTCAAGCCAATCAGAGGCCGCACATCACTCATCATGGCAGTGATGCCCACGTGGCGGCGTGGTTATCCCGTGATTTCTCCGTCATCCAGCGGTTTGCGTGTCTTCGGCCATCGCGTCCGGCTTCGCGTCGAACCCGCCGCGGGCGTGTTTGAAATGTAGCGTCGGATAAGGCCGCGGTGTCTGGCGCGTGCGATCGCAAGGCGGAGGGTCGTCCTCGTACCGGGCGTCCGGCAGCGCCCAACAGGTTCCTGGCGGCACCGGGGATCCGACAACGCAGCGAGCGTGCGTGGCAGGCGCCGCGGCCCCGGCGATACTTTTCAAACACGCCCGAGCGCGGCGGCACGGGCCAGACCGAGCGGGAGGCTGCCGGACCCGGCGATCGTGTCGTGGAACTCGCGCCGCGAACCGAGGCCACGCGCCAGGTACTCGTCCCGGATACTCTCGATCTCCAGGCATCCGGTCAGATACGACGGCGCCTGCGTCGGCCAGGCGCAGTACCGCGACACCTCGCCCTTCGCGGTACCCGCGGACAGCGCGGTCTTCTCCACCAGGAACGCCTCGGCCTGTTCGACTGTCATCTCCCCGCAGTGCAGCGCTGTGTCGACGACGATGCGGGCGGCGCGGAAGGCGCGCGCCTCCACGTGCGCGAGTTCGTGGCGCGTATCGGTGAAGTAGCCCTCATCACGCATCACCGTCTCGACGTAAAGCGCCCAGCCCTCGGAGAAGTACGGCGTGCGGTGCACCTTGCGCAGGGTGCGCGTCGAGTTCGCGGACCAGGACAGATGCCAGTGGTGGCCCGGGTAGGCCTCGTGCACGGAGATGGTCGGGATCTGCGCGCGGGAGTTGGTCTCCAGACGCTGGCGCACCTGATCCTCGGTGAAGTCGGCCGGGGCGTAGGGCACGAAGAAATGGCCGACGCGGTTGGCGGTCAGCGGTGGCGGAGGCATGTACGACGCGACGGAGAGGATCGGGCGCTGGAACTCGGGCGAAGGCACGACGCGGCACTCCTCACCCTGCGCGAAGGTGACGATGCCGCGCTCGCGGGCGAACCGCCGGGCGCGCTCGGTCTCGGCCTCGTACTCCGCGCGCATCGCCTCGAGCGTCGGCGGATGGTCGTCCTGGAGCGACTCGATCAGCGCGTGCCAGTCCGCTGATTCCCCGGTGGCCGAGTCGCGGGAAATGGCGCGGGTCAGCTCGCCCAGTTCGGCGTCCAGGGCGGCGTACGCACGCTCGCCGCGCTCGTGCAGTTCGGCGGCGCCGTAGCCGAGCAGTTCGCGTTCGGTCAGCAGCGCGGAGTAGAGCCGGTCGCCCATCCGCCAGTCGCCGCGGGCCTTGTGCTGGAAGTCCTGCAGGAAGGCCGAGGTCTCGTCGAACGCGGCGGCAGCCGGCTCAGCGGCCTCGCGCACGCGGGCGGCCAGCCGCTCGTCGCCGATCATGCCGGGCAGGGAGGCGGTGACGAAGGCGCGTCCGGTGCGGGCCTGGCCGAGGCCGCGGCCGACGATGAGCGGCGCGGCGAGTTCGGCATCGAGGTTGTCGCGGCACGCGGCCAGCACGTCGGGAAGCTGCGCGAGCTTGCCGAGGGTGTCCTCGACCAGGTACTCCTCCGGGTGCAGCCGGTGCACATACGGCATCAGCAGGCTGAAGAAGGTGATGGAGAGGTACGCCGCGGGATCGCGCCGCCAGGTCGGCCACTCGGCGAGCAGCTGCTGGCCGCGTAGCTGAGCCACCGCGAGCCGCCGGTCGATCTCATCGTCGAGGTCGGCGGCGGGTGGCAGCGCGTCGAAGCGCTCCAGCCAGGCGGTCGCCTCCCGGTCCCGCCGCTGCATGGCTTCGGCCGAATGGTCGCCGAGCTGTCCGTCGAAACCCTCGGCTCCGAGCAGCTGAGCGTGGGCCGGATTCTCGGCGAAATACCAGGTCAGGTACTCATCGACGAGCTGCGGGACGGCGGCGGGCGCATTCATGGGGTGATCCTCGCCGCAGCGGGCCAGGTTCGCAACCCCCTTGCGCCCCTGACTCAGGCTTCTTCGTCAAATGTAGGGTAGGGAACAGGGTGCGGAAGGGTCGCGGCGACCCCTCCCTGGACTGGTGTGCGAGCGCATACAATTCCACCTCCAAAGGGAGGGGTGGCGGCGTGGAAGCCGAGGACAGTGAGGCCGCAGGGCGGGCCGACCGGGTAAGTACGGTCGGGGCGGATCAGGACGCCGGGGCGACGGCCGCGCAGGCGCCGGATGCGGGCCTGCGATCCGATCCCGACGCTGGTCAAGCGCTAGAGACTGGTCCCGAGGCGGCGGATGACGAGGGCGCCGCGCCCGACCCTGAGGAAGATGCCGAGAGCGACGCCGACTGCGCGGCCAACCTCGACGCCGACCTCGAAGCGGAGCAGACCGCCGGCAAAGGCAGGCCGGTCAGCAGCGGTATAGGGTGCGCCGCGCTGCTGCTTCCGCTGGTCGCGGTCGCCGGGGCGATCCTTTGCTTCGCGGCCGGGATCCTGTCCACAGTCACCGGCTGCACCCCGAATGGCTCAGCGCTGTGCTCGGCGAACGGCGCCTGGTTCGAGTTCGCGCTGCCGCTGTTCGTCTCCCCGATCATCGCCGCGGGTACGGCGATTGGAGCGGTGACGGTACGCCGCCATCGCTCCACTTGGCTCGCCGTGGGCTACGGGATCGTGTTCATCAGCATCATCGTCGGCCTCGCCTCGGCCTCCACCGGATCGAACTGAGCCCGCTCGGCGCTCGCTGCTTGCCACTCGCGTTGGATCAGCGGCGGATCGGCGACGCTCGCTGTTCACGGCAGCAGCAGGTTCACGTCTCCGAACTCGTGCCACAGGTACCGCTCGCGAATGGCCTCGGCATAGCAGAGGTCGAGCAGCGGGCGGCCGGCGACGGCTTCCAGCATCAGCAGGTGCGACGCGCGCGGCTCGTGCCATCCGGTCAGCAGACCGTCGACCGCGCGCACGCCACGCTCCGGCGTGATGATCAGATCCGTCCAGCCGTCGGCAGCGCGGACCTTCCCGTCGGGGTCGGCCGCTGATTCGAGCGCGCGCACGGCCGTCGTGCCCACCGCTATGACCCGCCCGCCGGACGCCCGCACGTGGTTGACCAGCCTCGCGGTGCTCTCCGGGACGCGGTACCGCTCGGCGTATGGAGCCTCGTGCAGTTCAGGCGAGGCCACGCCGGTGTGCAGCGTGATCGGCGCGATGAGCACGCCGCGCGAGACGAGCGCCGCGACAAGTTCGAGCGTGAACGGCCTCGCGGCACTCGGCATCTCGCTACTGCCCGGCTCGGCCGCGAAGACGGTCTGATAAGCGGACAGCGGCCAGTCCCGGTCTACGTACGAGTAGCGGATCGGCTTGCCGTGACGGCCGAGGTAGTCCGCGACGGTATCGACTGCGGTCCTCGTCGGCGCGCTCTGGTCGCGCTCGCGCACTGACGGCTCGCCGCCCCCGCTCGGGAGCCGGAAGCGCGCGTACCAGAGCCGCTTGGTGAACGCCGCGGTCAGCCGGAGCGAGGCGCCTGCGGGCAGCGTGATCTCCAAGCCGGGCCGGGCAGGAGACGGCACGGTCAGTACGCCCTTGTCCGCCCGGCTCGGGTGTCGCCTCGCCGCCGCGTAAGGCACCGTGCTGCCCGCGTGCGGCCTGCGCAGCTCGACCAAGTGCTCCCCTCCCGCACCAGGTTCGGCGCTGGACACGTGCACCGCGACCGGCGTGCCGTCCGGCAGCGTTCCGCTCAGCGCAGCGGGAAGCGTCCCCGAGTTGTTGACCACGAGCAGGTCGCCGGGACGCAACACCTGCGGCAGGTCAGCGGCGGTGTGGTGCGCGAGTCCCAGGCCATCGCGCCGCCCGACCAGCATCCGCACCGCGTCCCGGCGCAGGCCGCGCGCTTCCGCGGGCGCGTGAGCGGACAGCTCGTCCGGCACGGAGAAGTCGAAGCCGCCGCCGAACGCGTCGAGCGCCGGGAAAGCCCCATCCTGCTCGAACCCTGATTCTCCGGTTCCCCGGGTGCTGGCGCCCGATCCGGCGGCGATCTGCGCCAGTTGCGCGATGTCGCGAATCAGCATCATCAGACTTCCTCCTTCGTGGTGCGCAGCAGTTCGGCGGCGGCATACCGGCCCGAGACCGGCCAGTCGCGCAGTAGCGCGCGGAACGCGGGCACCACCGTCTCGGGCAGCGGCCGATCCGAGATGTCCTCACCGGGGAACGCCTCCTGGTGCATCCGCGTGCGCATGTCGCCTGGGTCCACAGCCCACACGCGCAGCTCGGGTTCCTCCTGCGCGAGGATCGCGGAGGCGTGATCAAGCGCCGCCTTGCTCGCGCCGTAACCTCCCCAGCCCGCGTACGGCTCGACGGCCGCGTCCGAGGAGATGTTGATGATCGCGCCGCGCGACTGGCGCAGCTGCGGCAGCACCAGTTGCGTCAGCGCGATCGGACCGAGGATGTTCACCTCGAAGGTCTCCAGCAGGCCGGGCAGCGGGAACTGCGCGAGGGTCGGCAGCGCGGCGCCCTTCAGGTCGTAGCCGGTGAGCGTCGAGGCGTTGTTGATCAGCAGGTCCACGCCGCCGAACTGCGCCGCGGCCTCGGCCAGGTCGGCGCGGTGCTCGTCGGCCACGATGCTGCCGGCCAGCGCCGCGACCTCGGTGAGCGCGGACAGCTCGGCGGCGGCCTCGTCGAGTTCGGCGGAACCTCGCGCGGTGATCACCAACCGCCAGCCGTCCTTGGCCAGCGCCCGGGCCAGCTCGCGGCCGAGGCCGCGTGAAGCGCCGGTGATCAGCGCGACCGGACGGTGCGTGTCGTCCCCGATCCGCCGAGCGGCGCGGGCCCGGATCCGGACCTCGTCCACGCTGTCCGTTTGAACGGTGTCTGTCATCTGGACGGTGTCTGTCATCGGTTTCGGTGTCGATGTCGGTGTCATGCCTCGACTCTCTCCCCGGCCTGCCCGCGCGCGGATCGGTCCGCCGACCGGACCGGCCCTCGTCCATCGGTCCTAGGACCACGGGCGGAGCAGCGGCCGATCTGCCGATCCGGGCGGCGCGCTACCGTGGAGGCGTGTCCACCACAGCAGACCGGAAGCAAGCTCTGGCCACGCTGCATGAGCTGAGCCAGGCGGTGCTGACGATCAGCCGGCACCTGGACACCAGTGAGGCGCTGCGGCGGATCGTGCGCACGGCGCGCGAACTGGTGGGCGCGCAGTACGCGGCGCTCGGCATTCCCGACGGCGCTGGGTCCTTCGCGCGGTTCCTGGTCGAGGGCATGAGCGACGAGCAGTGGGCGGCGATCGGACCGCTGCCGCGCCAGCACGGGATGCTCTCGGTGATGCTGCACGACCCACGGCCGCAGCGACTCGACGACATCACCGCCGACCCGCGGTTCGGCTGGTGGCCGAAGGCGCACCCGCGACTGACCGCGTTCCTCGGCGTGCCGATCCGGGACTGCGACGAGATCCTCGGCGCGCTCTTCCTCGGCAACACGACGCCGCCCGAGGACGGGCAAGGCTTCACCGAGCAGGACGAGGAACTGCTGACCGTGCTCGCGGCGCACGCGGCCATCGCGCTCACCCACGCGCGGCTGTACGAGCGGGAGCGGGAACTGGCCATCGCGCAGGAGCGGACCCGGCTGGCTCGCGAACTGCACGACGCGGTCGCGCAGAAGCTGTTCGCGCTGCGGTTGACGGCGGAGGCGGCCGGCGGCTTGGTGCAGGCCGATCCGCAGCGGGCGCGGGCGCACCTGGGCCAGATCTCGGTGCTGGCGAAGGAGGCGGCCGAGGAACTGCGCGCGGCGGTCGACGAGCTGCGGCCGGCCGAGCTGGACGAGGACGGCCTGGCGGTGGCGATGCGCAAGAAGGTCGACGTGCTGGACCGGGCGCAGCAGAGCAGCGGCGGGCCACGGGTTAGCTTCCGGGACAAGCCGATCAGTGCCCTGCCTCCGGCGCACGAGCAGGTAGTGCTGCGAGTCGCGCAGGAGGCGCTGCACAATGCCCTGAGACACGCGGAGGCGAAGCAGATCGAGATCTCGCTCGCGCCGCTGCCGCGTGGTGGCGCGGTGCTGTCAGTGGTCGATGACGGCGTCGGCTTCGAAACGGGGAGGAGCACGGGTGAGCGCGGGCTCGGACTTGTATCAATGCGCGAACGAGCGGATTCGGTCGGCGGGAGGGTGCAGGTGACCTCGGCCCCGGGTCAGGGCACGACGGTGCGGTTGGAGGTACCCGGTGGACGTCCTGCATGAGCAAGAAACGCACCCAGACTCGCGCACGCGTGCCCAGGTGAGCGCGGTGGCGCCGAGTACCGGCAAGATCAGTGTTCTGATCGCCGACGATCATCCGATGGTGCGGCAGGGTTTACGCGTATTCCTGGAGCTGCAACCGGACATCGAAGTAGTCGGCGAGGCTGCGGACGGCGCGCAGGCGGCGCAGCTGGCCCAAGAATTGCGGCCGGACGTGGTGCTGCTGGACCTGGTGATGCCCGGGACCGACGGCGTGACCGCCATCGAGCTGATGGCTGAGGCCGCGGTGGAAAGCAAGGTACTGATCGTCACCAGCTTCGGTGAGCACCGGACTGTGGTGCCCGCGATCCGGGCCGGTGCGCGCGGTTACGTCTCCAAGGAGGTCGAGCCGTCCGCGCTGGCCGCGGCGATCCGGGCCGTGGCCGCGGGGCATGTACTGCTTGGTCCTGAGGTGGCCGCCGCGTTGCTGAGCGGGAACGCTTCGCAGACGACGGAAGGCGCGGGCGCCGATCCGCAGCTGACCGCGCGGGAGCGCGAGGTGCTGGATCTGATCGCGCGCGGCCGCTCGAATCGCGAGAT
The DNA here is from genome assembly GCF_035605935.1 of Actinocrinis sp. Classification (GTDB taxonomy): domain Bacteria; phylum Actinomycetota; class Actinomycetes; order Streptomycetales; family Catenulisporaceae; genus Actinocrinis. Next base: position 10,206 of record NZ_DATNGK010000001.1, read on the forward strand.
CGCCAGAGCCCTGACAGTTTCGGAGAAGACCGTGAAGACGCACGTCTCCAGCGTGCTGATGAAGTTGGGCGTCGCCGACCGCACGCAGGCGGCGCTGTGGGCGGTCCGGCACGCGTGAGCCCTGCAACGCTTGAATCCGCGCTACGTGCAGGAGTCCGCGGGGATGTCGAGTTCGGCGCCGGCGCGCGGGCCGTGTACGCGACCGACTCGTCGAACTACCGGCAGGTGCCGATCGGCGTCGTGTTCCCGCGCGACGAGGCGGACGTCGTCAGCACTCTGACGGTATGTGCACGGTTCGACGTACCGGTACTCGGTCGAGGCGGAGGGACGTCTCTCGCCGGTCAGGGCTGCAACGAAGCCGTCGTCGTCGACTTCAGCCGGTATATGACGGCGATCTTGGAGATCGATCCGGTGGCGCGGATCGCGCGAGTTCAGCCGGGCGTCGTGCTCGACGATCTGCGTGCGGCGGCCGAAGCGCATGGGCTGACTTTCGGCCCCGATCCGGCGACGCACGCGTGGTGCACGCTCGGCGGAATGATCGGCAACAACTCGTGCGGGACGCATGCGTTGTTCGCGGGAAAGACGGTCGACAACGTGGACCGGCTGCGCGTTGTGACGTATGGCGGCGAGCGCTACGAATTCGGGTCCTACGACGATGAACAGTACGCCGGCCTGGTGAAGTCGGGGGCCGAGGAGGCGGCGATTGTCGGCTCGCTGCGGGAGATCGGCCGCCGCAGCGCCGACCTCGTCGCGAGCCGCTTTCCGGAACTGCCCCGGCGTGTCTCAGGGTTCAACCTCGATCAGATCGTGCCCGGTCGGCCGCTGCACGTGGCCCGGCTACTGGTGGGCACTGAGTCGACCTGCGCGCTGATCACCGAGGCGACCGTGCGGCTGATCCCCAGCCCGGCACATCGCCGCCTGGTCATCCTCGCGTACCCCGGCGTCTTCGAGGCCGCTGATTCCGTGTTGGGCCTGTTATCTGCACTCGACGCCGGACTTATCGGACTTGAGGGCTTCGACGTCACACTCGTGCGGCAGATGAGGGCGCACCGGCTCAACCTCGGCCAGCTCAGCCTCCTGCCAGGCATCGACGAAGCGATTGAGCGCGATCGTGGCGGCTGGCTGCTGGCCGAAATCGGCGCGGAAAGTTCCGGCGAAGCCGACGCCCGCACGGATCGCTTCATCAGCCTTCTTCCTCCCGCACTCCCCTATCGCCGCCTCGACGACGCGGCCGAGCAGCGGGACGCGTGGGCGATTCGCGAATCAGGGCTCGGCGCCACCGCGATTCGCGAGGACGGCAGCCACAATCTCGAAGGCTGGGAGGACGCCGCCGTACCGCCGGCAAAGCTCGGGACCTACCTACGCGGGATCGCAAAGCTCTGGGACGAGTTCGGCTACCAAGGCGCGTGGTACGGGCACTTCGGCCAAGGCTGCGTACACACGCGCAACAACTTCGACCTGCGCACGGAGAGCGGGCTTCGCTCATATCGCAGCTACGTCGAGCGCGCAGCCGATCTCGTCGCGTCGCTGGGCGGGTCGCTTTCCGGCGAACACGGCGACGGACAGTCGCGTGGCGAACTGCTGGAGCGGATGTACGGCCCCGAGATCGTCGACGCCTTCCGGCAGGTGAAAGCCGTATTCGACCCTCGCGGCAGGATGAACCCGGGCAAGGTTGTCGATCCCTATCCGCTCGACGCGAACATCCGCTTCGGTCCCGGCTACCGAACCAGCACACTGACGCCCGCGTACTTCCCATTCGCCGAGGACGCCGGTTCGCTCCAGCACGCGGCGGAACGCTGCGTCGGTGTCGGACGTTGCCGGCGGGACGACGCGGGCGTGATGTGCCCGTCGTACCGGGCGACTCGCGACGAGCGGCACTCCACCCGGGGACGGGCGAAGCTGCTTGTCGAGCTCTTCCAGGGCGAGGTCACGCCGGCGTCGTGGCGCAACGAGGACGTGCGGGATGCACTGGATCTCTGCTTGTCTTGTAAGGGCTGCGCGGTCGACTGTCCGACGCGCGTGGACATGGCGACGTACAAGGCGGAATTCCTCGCACACCACTATCGGGGACGCGTGCGACCGCGCGAAATGTACGCCCTCGGGTTCGTTGCGTGGCTTGCGCGCGCCGCGACGCGGTTTCCGGCGCTCGCGAACGCCGGCCTTTCCGCACCAGGCATCAGTACTCTGCTGCGCCGTGCCGCTGGAGTCACCACCAACCGTCCGGCCCCCCGCTTCGCGTCCAGCTCGCTACGCCGACTCCAGCATTCCGAGCCTCGGACGGCGATTCCCGCTCACCCCACCGTCGCCCTGTGGCCCGACACCTTTACCGACGCGTATCGGCCGGGCCTGGGCATCGCGTGGAAGACAGTGCTCGAAGCCGCAGGCGAGTCGGTCGCCGTTCCCACCGAATGGGCTTGCTGCGCGCGGCCGCTTTACGACACCGGAATGCTCGACCTCGCTCGCAGGACACTGAGACGCCTGCTCGACGTCCTCGAGGTCTACATCGCACAAGACACGCCGATCGTCGTCCCCGAGCCGAGCTGCCTGGCCGCCTTCCGCGACGAACTACCGAAGCTGCTCACCGACGATCCGCGTGCCGCGAAGCTCGCGTCCCTGTCCCGCTCCCCCGCCGAGCACCTGCTGGCGACCGGAGCCGTCGCGACACTTCGGCAGACGATCGAGCCCGCCGCGACCCCTGTCCGCGTCGCAATTCATCCGCACTGCCACGCTCGGGCGATCCATGCCGCCGATGCGGACCGGCAGTTGCTCGAAGCACTCGGCTACGACGTGTCAGTCCTCGATGCCGGATGCTGCGGGCTGGCCGGTTCGTTCGGTTTCAGCGCGAAGCATGAACCGGTGTCGAGGGCGATCGGCGAGCAGCAGTGGCTACCGCGGGTTCAGCCAGCCACCCGAGACAGAGCCCTGATCATCGACGGCTTCTCCTGCGCGACTCAATACGCGCACCTAGCGCCTGCCGGATCCGCCGTCCCGATGACGCTCGCCGATCTCCTACTCGCCCAAATCGGCACGCGCGCAGTCCTCTGACGCAGCGCCGCGCCGGCCGGCTTCGTCAGGACGTGAGCTCGTCGCGCTTCTTATTCCCCACACTCTTCGAGGCCTTACGGCGGCCGGTCACGCCGGCCCAGAACGCGATTCCGGTGACCCGCACGATCGGCGCCCCCGGCGGTGGCGGTTCCAGTTGGCTCGAGGTGGCGTCGTCGTATCCGCCCATCAAGCCGAAGCCGTCGACGTGCAGGTCGACGCCTTCGGGCACCAGGACGTCGATCCCCGCCATGATCGCATTCGCGCGGATGACCGTCTCATGCTCGGCGAAGGTGGCCTCCCGCAGGTCGAGCACCACGCCGCCCCAGAACGAGAAAGCGTTGTAGCGCCTGGGGACCACCCATCGCCCGCGCCGATTAGAACCCGACATAATCGCGATCGACCAGCGGCGACTGGTCGGGGTGCCGCCGACCAGCGGCGACGTTCCCGATCCGGCGGGGGCGGGCAGCGGCGCGGCCGTGCCGGCGGCGGGCAGGTCCCGGGTGAGCGGTTCGAGTTCGGCGTAGGTTTTGGCGCCGTAGGCGCGCTCCAGCCGGTCCTCGAGTTCGTCCATGGTGAGCCGACCGTGCCCTGCGGCGTCGCGCAACTGCTCGGCCACTCGCTCGCGATCGGAGTCGGCGGCGCGCATCTCCAGCGCGGCGTTGGGGTCCCCTGTGTCAGCCATGGTCGGGATTCTAGCGAAGCGGCTCGCAGCTAATCAGACCCAGGAGACGCGCAGCATTGCCACCATTGGCAACAATTGCCCGGCGCGCGAGTACACCCGTCACAACCGTTCACCGGCGCGTATCGGAGCGCTGATGGTGTTGCCGGGCGGCGCGAGCGGGCACTGCCATTGCGCGTTGTACCGGCAGGACGGGTGGTACAGGAAGTTGAGGTCGACGACGAGGGCGTTGTCGTCACCGCCGAGATCCGCGCCCTTTGCCGTGTCCAGCAGATAGCGGCCGCCGCCGTAGCTCTCGGTTCCAGCGGTGCCATCGCGCAGCGGGACGAACAGTCCGCCGGCGTATTGACGCAGCCACCAGACATCGAGCGTCGCGCCGATCGGTTCCGGCAGTTCGACCCGGCCGACCAGCCGCATCGTGGTGTTGCCGTCGCCATCGGTCGGCACGCTCAAGCCGGTTGCCTCGCTGGGCTGGACAATGGGCAGCTCAAAGCGCAGCCGGGGATCGTATGGCCAATACCGCACGCCGGTCTCGCGCATCGGATCACCAGGTGGCAGCGGGCTTTGCGGGTGCCGCCGGAACAGTTCGTCTCGCCCCGACCGCCATAATTCGTGCGCGCGTTCCGGTTTCGGGACAGCGCGAACCGCCGTGTAGAGGACGCTGACCTCACGGCGCCAACCCGCCAGCTCCAGCTCAGGTACGGCGGTCATACGCCAAGCCACCGAGGTTCGCCGGACCGCAAGCCGTCAGCGAGATCTAGCCCGCGGCGCCCATCGCTCATCCCTCCGAGTACCCCCAGCCGTCCGCACCCATCATGCATACTCGTCGCATCCACGCGCACTGCGCTTGCCTCTCCGTCGGGGTTGCTGCCGATTCCAGCGAAGCACACGTCTATGACAGTCCGCCCGCCGAACCTGCACCTGTTACTACCCGGTAAGCGGGTCGGAGATCAGACCCCCGCCGGTGCACTGACCGCTTGAGCGAGCCGCGCAGCATCAGCCTTCGCACTTGCCGAGGCCGCACGAAGGGCGGCCACGGCGCGCGAGTAGTTCGCGCCTTTACGCATCGCGGCGGCGATACGGCGGTGCGGGGCGTCCTGGCCGATCGGCAGTACACGCACCGAGTCGGGGACTATCGGCGGCAGGCCGAGTTCCGGGACGACGGTCACGCCAAGTCCTGCCGCGACCATGCCGACCGCCGCGAGGAAGTCCGTCGTATAGTGCGCGGCCCGTGGCTGGAATCCGGCCGACGCGCAGGCCGCGGCGATCACCTCGTTGCAAGAGGTCCAGCGGCGCGATTGGATCCACGGCTCGTCGGCCAGTTCGCCGAGATCCACTGGGTCGACGCTCTTGGCCAGTCGATGCCGCGCGGGGACGACGGCCCGATAATCATCGACCACCAGCGGTTCCAGCACGATCCGCGGATCGGCCAGCGCGGGACGGTTGGGTGCGATCATCACCACGCCGACGTCCACATCACCATCGAGCAGCAGGGCCAGCGACTCCTCCGACTCCGCCTCCTCGATCTCGACCCGCCAGCCCGGGTTCTGCTCGCAGAGATCAGCCACCGCTCTGGCGACGAACGCCGCGATGGCAGTGGGGAACGCGCAGATTCGGAAGCGCGCGGCGGTTCCGTCCCGGAAGTCGCGCAGGTCGGCGTCGGCCCGTTCGTAACGCTCGAGAATCGCATCGGCGTGATCGAGCAGGATGCGGGCCGGCTCGGTGAGGATGACGCCACGTCCGCGCCGCTGCACCAGTGTGCAGCCGGTGGACTTCGCGAGCGCGGTCAGCTGCTGCGAGACTGCGGAGGGAGTCAGGTGCAGAGCCACAGCGGCGGCGTTCACCGTGCCGTGGTCCGCGAGTGCACGCAGGGTCCGTAGATGCCGCGGATCAATCACGCTGCTCGCCTCCCATGACGAATGCCGCGTCGGGCTCTGGCACCGCACCGCAGACCAACGAGTCCGCGGCCTATCGGGACGCTGTTGGGCGGGCGACCAATTCGCGCCCGGGCAGCTCAAGTCCGGCCGCACCGCACCGCACCGCACCGCACCGCACCGCACCGAGGCTGGGATCCCGATTCAGCGTCTCTGCATGGTATCGCGCAGAACTATTCGCTGGTTCTGAATGATTGCCGCTGGTTGATTGGATTCATGACTCGCGGCTCCGCTCTCCCCGTCCGCCACCTCCTGCTAGCCTGGCTCGCCGTCCTGGTCTGGGGCGTCAACTTCTCCGTCATCGACGCTGGACTCGCCAACTTCCCGCCCCTGCTCTTCGCCACCCTCCGGTTCGCGGCCGTCGCCGTCTGCTGCCTGTTCGTGCCCCGCCCGCAGATCGCCTGGCGCTGGCTGGTCCTGGTCGGCCTGTTCACCGGGACCGGCCAGTACGCCCTGCTCTATCTCGGCATGGCGGCCGGGATGCCCGCCGGCCTTTCCTCCCTGGTGATGCAGGCGCAGGTACCGTTCACGCTGCTGTTCGCCGCGCTCGCGCTGCACGAGCGGCCGTCGCGACGTCAAGCCTTTGGCATCGCGGTCAGCGTGCTCGGCCTCGGACTGGTCGGACTGGCCCGCGGCGGCTCGGTCACCCTGCTGTCGCTGTTGCTGGTGCTCGGCGCCGCGGCCAGCTGGGCGGTCGGCAACGTGTGCACCCGGATCGCGAAGCCGGACAACGGATTGCGGCTGGTGATCTGGTCCTCGGTCGTGCCACCGCTCCCGCTGCTCACGCTGTCACTGCTGCACGAGGGTGCCCACCGCGACATCACCGCGTTCGGCCACGCCGGATTGGGCGCGTGGCTGTCGCTGGCCTATTCGGTGGTGCTTTCGACGATCCTGGCGATGGGTAGCTGGTCGATGCTCCTGGGCCGACACCAAGCTGACCGCGTCGTGCCCTATGCGCTCGCCATTCCGGTCATCGGCTTTCTCACCGGGCACATCGTGCGCGACGAGTCAGTCACCGCACCGATGCTGCTCGGCGCCGCTGTCGTCATCCTCGGCCTCGCCCTCGTGGTCTCCCGGACCGGACTGTGGCCACGGATATTGAGGCGCCCGGGGAGGTTCGAGCAGTTGGGAGAGTCGGAGCGATCAACTCGACGGACGGTTCCCGAGGCAGCGGGCCGCATCCATGCCGCTCAGACGCCTGAGTCCGAAGGCCGAGAGCCGGCCCTACGCGGCGGCGAACTGGCCGGCGAGGGTGCGAGCGCGCGATTCCGCAGCCTCGTGCGCCGCGGCACGCAGCTGCTTTGACGCCGGTATCAGGTCCGCCATAGCCGGATTGCGCTCGGCGAGGGTCAGCTGTGCCTTGATCACGGTGACCTCGAGCCCCAATGCCTTGCCGAGCACCGTCTCCAGGTACGGCTGCACGAAGTCCCAGCCATCGCGCGGCGTTCCGGGGTCGTAGCCGCCGCCGTAGGCGAGCACGATGGTCGCCGGACGACCCGCCAGCGGAGGTGCGCCGTCGAAAACAAGTGTGCGGCCGGCCAGGATGATCTGGTCGAGCCAAGCCTTGAAGGTGGCCGGCACGCCCCAGTTGTACATCGGCACCGTGAAGAGGTACGCGTCCGCGGCGAGTACTTCGTCCACCAGTTCGGTGCGCCGCGCGAACGCCGCGGACTGCTCGGCCGTGTGCTGCTCAGCCGGTATGAAGGCCGCGTGAATGCCCGCCTCGTCGAGCGCCGGCACCGGGTTGCGCCCCAGGTCGCGGTGCGTGATCTCACCGCCGGGGTGCGCCTCCCGCCAGGTCTTGCGGAAGGTGTCGGCGATTTCCTTCGATACCGAGCCCACGGAAAGGGCGGAGGAATCAACGTGCAGCAGGCGGGCCATCGCTAGCTCCTGAACTAGTCTGTTCGACAATCGGTCTTGGATCTAGATTGTCTGTTGCGCAGACTATTTGTCAAGCTTCACGGCCGCTGTATCCTGGAATCGCAGACCAGACGGGGATTTGAGCACGGTGAAGAGCGAAGGGGCGGGCATGAGCGCACACGCCATGGAGCACAGCGCGGTCGCTGATCCGCCTGCACCCGCACCCGCGCCCTCGGCCGGCGCCTGCGCGATCCCGGCCGGATTCGACCAAAATTTCGGGTGGCTACTCGCGCAGTGCTTCCGCGCGTACACCTATGCGGTCGAACGTGCTGTCGCCGACCTCCCACACGGGCACCGCGGATTCCAGGCGCTCTACGGCGCGGCCAACTGCAGCGCGCACAACCAGGCCGAGCTGGCCAAACAGCTCGGTGTGGACCGCACGGTGATGGTTTATCTGGTCGATGACCTGGAGAAGGCCGGCCTCGCGGAACGGCTACCGGATCCGAACGACCGTCGCAGCAGGCTGATCCGCGCCACCGCCGTCGGCCGGGAGCGGCTGGCTAACGCGCAGTCGGCGATCAGCGCTGCCGAGTCGGAACTGCTGGCCGCGCTCAGCGATGACGAGCAGAAGGCCCTGCGCGGAATGCTGTGCAGCATCGCCGCGCATCAGCGCGTGCCGGTCGAGCCGGCGGACCCGTGTTCGGTAGTCGACGAAATGAAGCAGGCGTCTGGCTGAAGCGATCATGCCGGGACGGCGGTGACGCAAGCTCGGCGGTCGACGAGCGCAATCAGGCCTCGGGCAGGGACCGCGGGCGGGCTAAGACTTGGCTCGAAGCGGCTCGACTCTGACGCAATCGTTTGCGGGTTGTGGCGATGTGTACGGTCATATCGCGGCTTGCGAACCATAAGTCAGTTGTGCGCATCGTGACGCTCCGCGTTTGACCGCTGCTCTCCGGCACGGCATTGTTTCCCAGCATTGACTCCGGAGAAGGAAGCCATGGCCGAAACGCCCACTGCTGACGCACTGATCGCGACAGCCGCCGCAGGTTGGGGATACGCAGAGTCCACGCAGGTGGACGGCTGGCACCTGCGGGCCGCGGATGGGTTCACCCACCGCGCCAACTCGACCTGGCCGCTCGGCCCGCTCGACCGCCCGCTGCCTGACGCGGTATCGGCCGTGCAGGCGTGGTACGCCGAGCGCGGACTTCCCGCGCTGATTCAGGTGGCCGTGGGATCAGAGCTCGACGTCGCGCTCATCGAGCTCGGATACGACCGCGCCGACGCGCTAGCCCTGCGGCAGACCGCGAGCGTCGGTGACGTGCTCGATACGCTACTGAGCGTCGCGCCGATCGGCGTGAAGGAGACCTTCGCCGACGAGCCGAGCGACGACTGGCTGTCCCTGTACCGGTCCGGTACCGTGCCACCCGTCGCCCGTCAGGTGCTCGGCTCCGGCGACCACCTTCGCTTCGCTACCGTCTACGACTCGGAGACCGGTGCGCCGGTAGCGATCGGCCGCGCCGCCCTCATCCCGGCCGCGAGCACGGACGACCAGAGCGGCTCGCGTTGGGTCGGCCTCAGTGCCATAGAGACGGCGCCCTCAGCGCGCCGCAAAGGCCTCGCCAAGCTCGTCATGGACGCCCTACTCGAGTGGGCCGACGAGCAGGGCGCGACCGACGCCTTCCTTGAAGTCGCGCTGGGTAACGAACCGGCGGTCGGGCTTTACGCGGCACTCGGCTTCACCACCCACCACGAGTACCACTGCCGGGTTATCGGCTAAGGTCCCTCTCGGTACTTACCGAAGGGAAGGGGCTCTCGGTGGCCGAGCGTTCGAAGTTCGACACGGTGGCGACGAACTACGCGGCGGGCCGGCCCGATTATCCGGCGGCGCTCTATGACACCTTGGCGACGGTGCTGGGTAAGCCACTCGCCGGACTGGATGTCGTCGATCTCGGCGCTGGCACCGGGATCGCGTCCCGGCAGCTGGCCGCGCGCGGCGCGCAGGTCGTCGCGCTCGAGCTTTCCGGTCCGATGATCGAACAACTCGCAGCGACCTCGCCCGACGTGCGGCCGGTGCGCGGCAGCGCGACCTGCATTCCGTTGCGCGATAACTGCGCTGACCTGGTGACCAGCGCCCAGGCCTGGCATTGGATGGACCCGGCGCTCGCCGTACCCGAGTTCCGGCGCATCCTGCGACCCGGCGGTGTCTTCGCGGCTTGGTGGAACTACACGCAACGGGACAGCACGTGGGAGCACGAGCAGGAGTTGCGGATCGAGGCCGCCGACCCGAACTGGCAGGCAGTCAGCGGACCGTACGGAAAACGCGACAATGAGTTCGGCAACGACGACAAACTGACCATCACAACGCACGAGTTCAGGTGGGAACGCACAATCTCGCTGGACACGCACCTCGACAATCTCGTGTCGAAGTCGTACATCGCCGCGCTGCCGAACCGGGACGAGTTTCTGGCCACTGAGCGCGCGATTCTCAGCGAGCAATTCCCGGATGGGAACGTAACCGAGCGCTTCGGTACGCACGTGGTCACGGTCATCCTGCCGTCCGCTGCGTAAGCGCTCAGGCAGCAGGCGAGCAGCCCGTGCCGTCGCGATCAATAATTGCGTTGCCGCGCGACGGCTGAATATGGGTTCATAGACGACGGCGCGGCCGACAGCTCGTATGGTGCGGGCGGGCGCGCGCGGCGGCCTTCACACCCGCCGTGTATGGAGAGAGGAGACCTCCAGCGATGTTGCGCCGTCACCCGCTCCGCTGTCGCAGGTCCTCTCGACTGCGCCGCAACGCCGAATAGGTCGAGTCCGTTCGACCCGCCAAACCGGCTGCGGCCGCGCCGCTCCCCGTAGTTATCGATAACGCGCAATCACCACATTCATCACTACTGAGCTCACTGCTGCGCGTCTGCACATCGCGGCGCGCACGGAGTTGAATATGTCCATGATGACCACGGAGGTCGACTAGTCATGCCCATGACTGAGCTGCCAGGGCATCACGTGCCGATCCGCCTCTGGGCGGACCCGGGCACGGTAGAGCCCCAGGCACTCCAGCAGCTCTTCAACGTCACCACGCTGCCGCAGATCGCGGGCGTCGCCGTGATGCCGGACGTGCATGTCGGCATCGGCGCGACCGTCGGTTCGGTCATCGCGATGCGTGACGCGGTCTGCCCGGCCGCGGTCGGTGTCGACATCGGCTGCGGGATGACCGCGGTGCGTACCTCGCTCACGGCCGCTGACCTACCGGACGACCTCGGCCGGCTGCGTTCGCGCATCGAGGCGGCGATTCCGGTCGGGCGCGCCTCTCACCTGCGTCCGGTGGACGGTACGAAGCTGCACGGCTTCTCGGCGACCGGGTGGAACGCGTTCTGGGCCAGGTTCGCCGAACTCGCTCCGGCGGTCAAGGCGCGCAGGGAGCGGGCGTTCGGGCAGATGGGGACGCTCGGCTCGGGTAACCACTTCATCGAGTTCTGCCTCGACTCCGCGGACCAGGTGTGGCTGATGCTGCACTCCGGTTCGCGCAACATCGGCAAGGAGCTGGCTGAGCATCACATCGGCGTGGCTCGCGCGCTGCCGCACAACCAGGGTCTGGTGGACCGGGACCTGGCGGTGTTCCTCAAGCGCACGCCGCAGATGGACGCCTACCGCTGCGACCTGTTCTGGGCGCAGGAGTACGCGCGGCTCAACCGTGCCGTGATGATGGCGCTCTACCAGGCCGTGGTGCGCCGGGAGTTCAAGGCGGCCGCGCCGAGCTTCGGCGAGGTGATCTCCTGTCACCACAACTACGTGGCCGAGGAGGTATACGACGGCGAGGAACTGCTGGTCACCCGCAAGGGAGCGATCCGGGCCGGGGCCGGCGAGTTCGGGATCATCCCGGGTTCGATGGGCACCCGCTCGTACATCGTGCGCGGGCTTGGTAACGCAGCGGCGTTCAACTCCGCCTCTCATGGTGCAGGGCGGCGGATGAGCCGGTCTAAGGCCAAGAAGGTGTACACCGAGGCCGATCTGGCCGAGCAGACCGCCGGCGTCGAGTGCCGAAAGGATCTCGGCGTGCTAGACGAGATCCCGGGCGCGTACAAGCCGATCGAGCAGGTGATGGCCGCACAGACCGATCTGGTCGAGATCGTGGCCGAGCTGCGTCAGGTGGTGTGCGTGAAGGGATGAGGTACGACGCGGACGTTCGGACCCGGGAGGGGAGGCGCCGAACGTCCGCGAACGTGCACTCGCTCGTGACAAGGCCGGTGCGGTACCGCGGTTGTCTGCGGTACCGCACCGGCCGTGCACGGCTCTTACTCAGACCCTGCTCATGCAGTGCCCAGCCAGATCGACGGTGCCGACTGATCAGCTCGCCGGCTCGAGGACGATGACGGGGATCTGCCGGTCCGTCTTCGTCTGATAGTTGTTGTAATCCGGCCAGATGGCGGACATGGTCTGCCACAGTCGAGCGCGCTCCTCGCCCTCGGCGTCGCGGGCACGGACACGGAGCTTGTCCGCGCCTACCTGGATCTCGGCGTCGGGGTTGTCGCTCAGGTTGAGGTACCAGAGCGGATGCGTTTCGGAGCCGCCCTTCGAAGCGACGACTACGTAGTTGTCGCCGTCACGGCCGTAGATCAGCGCGGTACGCCGCCACAGGCCGGACTTGCGGCCCTTCACGGATAGCAGCAGGGTCGGCACTCCGTCCCGCCACTCGTGCCCCTTCTCGCCGTCGGACTCGACGTACTCCTTGATGTGGTCGGCGACCCATCCGGTCGGGCTGTCCACGACCTGCTGTGAGCTGTCATTCGCGCTCATGGTGGCTCCTCTCCCTGGTTCGAAACCCATCGTACTATCTGCGCTACCCTCCGGCGCGCACCGGTCTGCCCCCGGCGTCTACCCTGGGCGGGCCGTTTCATATAGCGATACAAACTTGCTCGCTGAGTGAGACGCGCTGCTATGGTCGGCACACCGGAAACGAAGGAGCCTGACGATGACCGGCAAGGACGCCACCTACACCCACGGCCACCATGAATCCGTCCTGCGCTCGCACACCTGGCGCACCGCGCAGAACTCGGCCGCCTACCTGCTGCCTCATCTGCGTCCGGGACAGACGTTGCTCGACGTCGGCTGCGGCCCCGGCACCATCACCACCGACCTGGTCCGGCTGGTCGCTCCCGGACGCGTCGTCGCGATCGACAGCGCGCAGGTAGCGCTCAGCCAAGCCGCCGCACACGCCGAAGCGGCAGGGCTCGGCGGGCACATCGAGTTCGCGGTCGGCGATGTGCACGAACTCGAATTCGAGGACGACACGTTCGACGTCGTACACGCTCACCAAGTGCTGCAACATGTCGGCGATCCGGTGCGGGCGCTGCGCGAGATGCGGCGGGTGTGCAAGCCCGGCGGCATCGTGGCCGCGCGCGACTCGGACTATCGCGGCTTCCTCTGGTACCCGGAACTGCCCGGCCTCGACGACTGGCTGCAGCTGTACCTAGACCTGACTCGGGCGAACGGCGGCACCCCGGACGCGGGCCGCTATCTGCTCGCTTGGGCGCACGCCGCAGGGTTCGAAGACGTGACCGCCTCCTCCTCGACGTGGTGCTACGCCGATGAGACAACCCGGCCCTGGTGGGCCGAGCTGTGGGCGGACCGGGCGGTCAAGTCGCAGTTCGCACATGACGCGCTGGCCAAGTCCCTGGCCACTGAGGACGATCTTGGGGCTTTGTCGGCTGCCTGGCTTGAGTGGGGAGCGCATCCGGACGGCTGGATCTCAATCCTGCACGGCGAGATCGTCTGCCGGGCGTGAGCGAGCAGCGATTGCGTGGCCGGTGATTCTGGATAGCACGCGACGCCAGGCAACTGGCAATTCCGCGCTCGGCGGCTTCGGAGGCCCGCACCCGATCCGAAGCCGCCGAGCGGACGCCGCCGGTTCTCCCGGCCGGCGGCGTTGCGCGGCGCGATCAGCTCACTGATGCTGTCCGTCGCTACCAGGAGACCGGCAGCGACACCAGCGAGCTGAGCACCTCGCCCTCGGTATAGCTCAGGGTGTGCGGGTCGGCGGCCAGCCGCAGCCCGGGCAGCCGCTCGGTCAGCAGGCCGAGGCCGATCCGCAGCTCGGCCTTCGCCAGGTGCGCGCCGAGGCAGTAGTGCGGCCCGGCGCCGAAGACGATCTGCGCGGGCGGCTCCCGGTCGAAGGCGACCGTGTCAGGATCCGGGTACGCCAGTTCGTCCCGCAGCGCGGACGAGGTCGCGATCAGCACCGCGTCTCCGGCGTGCACCGTACCGGAGGGCAGTTCGACGTCTTCGACAGCGAGCCGCAATGCGCCGCCGTTGCCCAGTGGGTTGTACCGCAGCAGCTCGTCGACTGCTGCCGGGATCAGCCCGGGGTCGTCCACGAGTCGCTGCCAGAGGCCGCCGCCGTCACGCAGCAGGGTGAGCACCGAACGGCCGAGCATGTTCGAAGTCGTTTCGTTGCCGGCCGCGATCAGCCCGGCCACCATGTAGACGAGTTCTGATTCGGTGAGCCGGTCCGCGCCGTCCCTGGCCGCGATCAGGTCGTCGATCAGGTCCTCGCCGGGCTCGGCCCGCTTCGCCGCGAGCAGCCGCGCCGTATATCCGGAGAACTCGCGGATCAGCCGGCCACGCTCCTGCTGCTCCATGCGCGCGGCCGAGACGAAGGCGTTGGACCAGTCCCGGAACAGCCCGAGGTCGCGCTCGGGCACGCCCAGCAGCTTGCAGATGATCCGCACCGGCAACTGGAAACAGTAGTCCGCGACGAGGTCGGCGGGCGGGCCGGTGCGCTCCATCGTGTCGATCAGCTCGCCGGCCACGGCGGCGATGGTCGGCTTCCAGCGCTCGATTCGGCGCGGGGTGAACGCGGAGGCCACGATCCTGCGGATGCGCAGGTGCTCCTCGCCCTCTTTGTTGAGCAGGCTTTCCGGGTCGTCGAAGAAGCTCGGTCCGGCGGTGACCCGCGGCGAGCCCGGGGCGGTCAGGTCGTGCGAGAGCCGGGTGTCGGCGAGCGCGGCGGCCGAGTCGCGATAGGTGACCAGCAGCACCGCCTCGTCGCCGCTCGGCAGCCGCACCTTGCCGAACGGACAGGTGGCGCGACGCTCGGCGTATTGCGCCGGGATGCCGACGTGCGGGTCGACGGGGAAGGGGAAGAGCGGCGGGTCCTGTCGTGCGCCGGCCTCGGTCGACGACGGCGCGGCGTGCAGTTCGGTCATGGGCGGGGACCTCCCATCGCGGTTCTTCCGCGAGAGCCGAGGCTTCGCAGAGTTCGCATATGAGGCTAACCCGGAACGCCGCGCGCCGGTACCCGCTGATCACTGTCAATCCAGGCTGCTACGCAGGCCACTGGGCATATCGCGACCCTGCTTCCCCTCCTGTCGCAGCGTTCCCTTCATCCCCTGCCGTCACGCATGGCGCTATACGCGGGGCGAAGCAGATCTCGTAGATCCTCACCGCGCAGCCGCCGGGCGAGCGGGCCGAGCCGGTCGAGGATGGCGCCGGCCGGGGTACCCGGGCGCGGGGCGAGGGGCTCCGGCAGTGCGGCCGGGGCACGCCAGTAGTCCGTGGTGAGCTCGGCCAGCGGTGTGTCCTGCGGCTCGTCCGCGGTCTCCTGCCAGGCCTCGTCGTCGCGCAGCGCTTCAAGCCGGCGGGTCAGCACGGCGCGGTCCCGGCCACGCCAGGCGAACAGCGCGAACGGGTCGTCGTCGAAGTGCCTGGCGAGCACGTAGCAGGCGGCGGCGATGTGCTTGCACGGGTTCTGTTTGTCAGGGCACGTGCAATCGCTGCGGAACTCGCGGCGCACCGGGAAAAGGGTGAGTCCGGCGGCGGTGAACACCCGGTCGATCCGCTCGGGCATACGCCCGTCGAGCAGTTCCCTGATGTAGCCGTGGCTTTCCACGAGTTCGCGTTCGACGCGCGCCCACTGTTCCGGCGAGTAGACCTCGATGCGCAGGGTCACGCTGTACGGCTTCTCATAGGTGCCCTGCACGCTGGCGGCGACCTCGCCGGCGCGGATGGAATACCCGAGCACGTTGCCGCTGCTGGCATAGGCGCGGCCGCGGGTGAGACGGTCGCCGTGTCCGAACCCTTCGATTACCGCGACGAACCGCTTCGACCACCGCACCTCGCCGGCCGCGCCGCGTTGCGGGCGCGCGGAGAGCCCGGCCGCGCGGCGCGCGCCCGTTGTCGCACCGTACTCGTCAGCCACGGTCACCGCTCCCTTCGCCCTCATTCCACGACCGCGTCCGCGGCCAGCCGGATCACGTCCCGCAACTCGGCCACGGACAACTCGGTCAGCCAGCCCTCACCGGTGCCGACGATCCGGTCGGCCAGGTCCTGCTTCTCCTCGATCACCTGGTCGATCCGCTCCTCGAGCGTGCCGGCGCACATCAGCTTCCTTACCTGCACGTCGCGCCGCTGTCCGATGCGGAATGCCCGGTCGGTGGCCTGGTTCTCCACGGCCGGATTCCACCACCGGTCCACATGGATCACGTGGTTCGCAGCGGTCAGATTCAGTCCCACTCCCCCGGCCTTGAGGGAGAGCACGAACAGCGGCGGGCCGTCCGGCTGCTCGAAACGCAACACCATCTCGTCGCGCGAACGCCTGGGCACGCCGCCGTGCAGGAAGGCGACCTCACGCCCGAATCGCTCGGCCAGGTGCGCGCGCAGCATCCCGCCGAATTCGGCGTACTGGGTGAACAGCAACGCCTTCTCCCCCGCCGCGAGCACCTCGTCGCAGAGCTCTTCGACGCGGGCCAGCTTTCCGGAGCGGCCCGGCAGCCGCGAGCCGTCCTTGAGGAAGTGCGCGGGGTGGTTGCAGATCTGCTTGAGCCTGGTCAGCAGCGCGAGCACCAGGCCACGCCTGGCCACGCCCTCGGCCTCGGCCACCTCGCGCAGCATCTCGTCCACCGTGGCCTGATACAGCGAGGCCTGCTCCTTGGTCAGGTTGCAGACCACCTTCATCTCGACCTTCTCCGGCAGGTCGCTGATGATCGCCGGGTCGGTCTTCTCCCGGCGCAGCACGAACGCCCCGGTGGCCCGCCGCAGCCGCTCGGCCGCGCGCGCGTCGCCGTCGCGCTCGATCGGCCTGGCGAAGCGCTGCTTGAACGACTCGGCGCTGCCGAGCAGTCCGGGGTTGGCGAATTCCAGGATCGACCAGAGGTCGGCGAGCCGGTTCTCCACCGGGGTGCCGGTCAGGGCGATGCGATGCGGGGCGGCGATGGCGCGCACCGCCCTGGCCTGTTTGGTCCCGGCGTTCTTGATCGCCTGCGCCTCGTCGATGACGACTCGATGCCAGTCCACCTCCGCCAGTTCCGCGCGGTCGCGCAGCGCGAGGCCGTAGGTCGTGATCACCAGGTGCGCGTCGGCGACGGCCGCGCGGAACTCTTCGCCGGACAGCCGCTCGGCGCCGTGGTGCACGTGGACTTCGAGTCCCGGGGTGAATCGCTCGGATTCCCGCTGCCAGTTCGCGACGAGCGACATCGGGCAGACCAGCAGCGTGGGGCGGCCTTGCGCCGCGTCCGAGTCGCGTTCGAGTTCGAGCAGCGTCAGCACTTGGACGGTCTTGCCGAGGCCCATCGAGTCCGCGAGTACCGCGCCGAGCCCGAAGCGGTCCATGAACGAGAGCCAGCCGACGCCGCGTTCCTGGTAGGGCCGCAGTGTGCCGTGCAGGCCGGGCGGCGCGGTCGCCGGGGTGCAGCGCTGCTCGGCGGCGCCGGAGAGCAGGTCGCCGAGCCAGCCGCGCGCCTCGACCGCTTCGAGCGGCAGGCCGTCGTCGTCGAGGCCGAAGACGGCCGTGCGCAGGAAGTCCTGAACGCGCATCACGCCGCCGCGGCGCGTGCCGAGCGCTTTGAGCCCGGCGGCCAGCTTGTCCCGGTCCACCTCGACCCACCGGCCGCGGAACTGCACGAGGCTGCTCTTGGCGTCGGCGAGGGCCTGGAACTCCGCCTCGGACAGCGTTTGGCCGCCGAGGGACGCGCGCCATTCGTAGTCGATGAGGTCGCCGAGGCCGAAGCCGGAGCGGCGTGCGATCCGGCCGGGCTGTTCTGGCTTCTCGGCCTGCCCGGCGCGCCCGGCCTTGGGTTCGTCTTTAGGGGCCGCCGCGAGCGTGAAGCCGAGTTCTGCCCGTCCGGCCGAGGACCACCACGAGGGCAGCAGCACGCCGAATCCGTTGCCAGCCAAAGCTGGCGCGATGCGGGTGAGGAAGCCGTGCGCGCTGTCAGCATCGAGCCGGACCTGCGTCGGCGATGCTTCTCGGAGCGCGTACGCGAGAGCGGGGAACACGCGGGCGGCGCGGCTGAGCCCTGCGAGTAGGTCCCGGCGCGGATCGGCACCCGCGGCACGCAGCAGCCGGGCCGCGCCGGACCGGTGCCAGACCTCGTGAGCGGTGGCGAGCAGCGAAGGGTTTTCGATGGACTGCAACAGCAGTTCCACCGTCCACGACTCGCCGCGGTCTGCGCTGGCGCGATCTGTGCCGGCACGATCTGCGCTCGTAACGTCCTCCGGCGCGAGCAGGCGGAAACAGGTTCGCACCGGCCCGGCTAACGTGCCGTGCGTCGTTCGCCACTCGTCGAGGGCCGCCATCAGTTCCTCGGCGGCGGCCAGATCAAGGCGTTCCGGGTCGAGCAGATTGCTGGAGGCCGAGGTCAGCGCGTCGAGCCAGAGTGCTTCGATCGGGGTTTTGACGCTCAGGCTGTTGGGCGGGCGCGCGGGCGCGAGCGATTCGCCGTGCAGTCCGTGCGGGCCTGTCAGCGCTGCGATGACGTACGCATCGACGAGTGCGTTAACGGCGCCATCGAGTACGTCAGTGGCTGGCCGGCCGGTCAACTCTGTGTCGAGGAGTTGGGCGCGGAACACCGGCGGCATCGCGTCAAGCAGTGCCTTGCGATGCGCGGCGCTGTCCAGCGCATAGGTCGGGCGCCATACCGCGTGATGGTCGCCGTTGTCCTCGTCGACTTGGAGGTCGGGCAGGATCTCCCCGCGTCGCACGAGAGCGTCGGCGAACTGCGCGACGGCGGTGGCGTAACGCACCGTGTCGGCGAGCGGGATATCGGTCTCGGCGCCGTCAACGTCAAACGTCGCGAGGCGTTCGCCATCCAGGATCGCGAGCAGCGCGGCCCCGTCCCGTGGGCCGAGGGCCAGCGTCGGGACGATCCACGCTCGCAGTTGCGTCTTCGCACCGGTGCGGCGGTCGCGCCCACCGCCGCCACCACTGCCGCCGCCACTGCCACTGCCGCTGCCACCGTCACTGCCACCCGCGGCGATCTCGGCGT
The DNA here is from genome assembly GCF_035605935.1 of Actinocrinis sp. Lineage (GTDB taxonomy): Bacteria > Actinomycetota > Actinomycetes > Streptomycetales > Catenulisporaceae > Actinocrinis. Next base: position 28,982 of record NZ_DATNGK010000001.1, read on the forward strand.
CATCGCGTACGAACCGCGCGAAGCCGATCGAAGGCTGCGGTCCGGACGCGGACGACGGCAGCACGAGCGGCACGCTTCCGCGTGGATCGGCCCGCCGCACCGTCGCGGCCACCTCGTCGCCCGCCGCCCGCAGCAGCTCGGCGAGGACGACGGGTTCGGCCGCGAACGGATGTCGCTGCGCCATGCTCGCGCCAGCTCGGTTCCCCGAACCGCTCCTCAGCGCTGGGCCACCGCGCCCGGCCTTGGCGGCGATTTCCGCCGGATCGGCCGCCAGCGTCAGCGGCCGGCTGGAGTCCTCGGCCCACAGCTCCCAGCAGCCTGCCTCGGTGAACAGGGCATGCAGGACGTACACGACGCGGCTAGCTCCTTAGGACGGCGCCGGATGAGTGCAAAGTCCCAGCTTATCGCAGTGACCTTGAGCCGGAGTCGTTGACGGGGTTACGCCTGGCTTTCCGCGAGGTACCGCTCGACGGTCGCGACTTTCGCCTCCAGCGCGCCGGTCACACCGGGCCGGATGTCCGCCTTCAGCACGAGGCTGACTCGGCCGGCCGCACCATCCTGTTGCGCGCTTTGCTGTACCGCCTCATACGCGCGCTTGACGACCGCGAGCACCTCGTCCCATTCACCCTCGATGGTCGTGAACATCGCGTCCGTGCGGTTCGGCAGGCCCGACTCGCGCACGATACGCACCGCGTCGGCGACATACGCACCCACTTCTTCACCGACGCCAAGCGGCGTGACGGAAAACGCGACCAGCATGCGTGCGTCCTTTCCTCGAATTCGGCAGCAGCCCGAGCGAAGCCCCAGTGCCTTACGGGTCCACCCAATCAGACCGGTAGGCCGCCCAGTCAGCGCGGGTAGCCCCGAAGTCGATGTACAGGGCTACGCCAACAGCCCGATCCGTTGGCGCTCCGTGCGGGAGCGCCAGCCGAACGCCGCGTATCCCCGCGGCAGTCGTCTCAGCCGCCGAATCGTGTACGAAGGAGTGCCCGTCGTAGGCAGGCACGCCCATGAGCAGAGCGACGCTGCGTGGCACTGCACCGAGAGCGATGCGCGTCTCGTCGCGCACGAAACCGCTGTATGAGCTTGAGGTCCACAGCACGGAGTCGTAGGACATGATCGCGACCTGATCGACTCGCGATGCGACTTGCCGCAGGTACCCGCTCGACCACCAGCTGTCATGTCCGACTAGCGCGTCCAGTGCCCACCGGCCACCCGGCACCGGTTCTACCTGTTCGGCTGAGATAGACAGCATCCGCCCGCCACTACGCACCAAGGCGTGCGTAGCGTCGAGCAGTGCGAGGTAACCGGGATCGGCGTCGCCAACCGGCTCGAAGTCGTAGTGCACGCCATCGAAGCCGTCGCCGAGAACAGAGGCATCAGCGTCGAGGATGCGCAGCCTGGTCGGAGCGTCTTCCAGATCGAGGCCGCCCTCGCGTGGTCTGACGATGTCACCGATCCAAGCAAGCACCCGCGCGCCGGGAAGTGCGCGGTGCGCGGCATCGGTGAACCATCGCGCTTGTGGTCGCAGCGCCGGATCCAGTGAACCGCGATGATCCAACGGTCCTACGTGTACGAACAGGTCCTTGATTCCGGTGCCGCGCAGCTGTGCGGCGAGTTCTGCGATGTCCTGCGGTCCCTTGCGCCCGTCGACCCAGGCGTGCCCGAGCCACAGCGCATCGTTGCCCGTGGTGTGCGCGGCAGGGTTGACCGTTCCGATGTCCTGCGCCGAGAAGGAGATCCAGCGACCGCCGAGCAGCACGCTCAGCACGGCGGCGATGCCGATGATCTTGCCGACGACCATCCGCGCCACGCCGCCGCCCGCCCCCCGTTTCTGTCCGCTAACCCTCGCCGCCGTCCTTGCGGGCGATGCGCCGAGCGACCTCTTCGAGGAACTGCGCGTGCTGCTCCAGCAGCTCGTCGTCCGGGTCGCGGCCGAAGATCAGCCGCGCGTGCTGCGGACTGACGAACACCCAGTCGGCCATGGCCAGGAAGGTGAGCAGCAGGTGCCTCGCGTCGAGCTGCGGATCGATGATCCCGGCGCGCTGCGCGTCCTCGATCACTGCGATCTTGCGATCGTAGTGCTTCTGCCGCTCCTGCACCGAGCGATCGTCGACCGGGCCCTGCGTCTCCAGGCCCTCCCAGGCGACCAGGCGCACGAGGGCGGGATTGGGCCCGTGCATGCGTATCAGGCTCGCGGGATAGCCGATCGGGTCGTCGGGATCGGGACCGATCTCGTCACCTCGGGTGTTGAGGTATTCGTCCAGTACTCGGCGCAGCAGCTCCTGTTTCGAGCCGAAGTAGCGGTAGATCGACTCCTTGTTCGCGCCCGCCCTGGCCGCGATCCGGTCGACGCGGGCTCCGGCGCTGCCGTGCTCGGAGAACTCCTCGACCGCGGCGCGCAGGATGCGGGCACGGGTACCCTCCGGGTCGTATCCCACCTCTTGCCTCCACAGTCTCGCCAGCGTCACGCACGGGTCCCGTGCGGTCTGTCCGAGTATCGCGCGGCGCTCACCAAATTTCCAACTGTTCGGTTGACATGACCGTGCCGGGCCAGCCAGACTCGTTTTCCAACCAAAAAGTTGGTTGGAAGACGCGCTCCGAGGGGGAACGCCATGCCCACGCCGCCGTGCTCGACCGTTTCGGACTCGGTGCCAGCGCCGCCACTGCCGTCCCCGCCTCAACGCTCGACGGTTCACCCGCCAGCCCCTGGCCTCCCGCGCACTGCGCCGCGCAGGATGGTCTTCCTCCTCGCGTTCGCATGTGCCCTTACGGTGGCGAACCTGTACTACTGCCAGCCGTTGCTGCCTGAGATCGCCAAGTCGTTTTCCGCGTCGCAGTCGGCGACCGGCGGACTCGTCACCGCGAATCAGCTTGGATATGGCATCGCGTTGCTTCTGATCGTGCCGCTCGGGGACATCACGAATCGACGGCGGCTGGTCTGCGGCCTATTGGTCATCGAGGCCGCTGCTCTCGCCGCTGCCGCAGCGGCCCCGAACCTCGCACTCCTGCTCGTCGCCAGCGCGGCGGTCGGTATCGCAGCATGCGTTGTACAAATCTTGCTGCCTTACGCCGCGACCATCGCCGCAGACCACGAGCGCGGCCGTGTTACCGGCACGGTTCTCAGTGGCCTGCTTCTTGGCATCCTGCTCTCGCGCACCGTCGCGGGGCTTATCGGGCAGGCTTTCGGATGGCGCACGGTCTTCGCCGCTGGCGCAGCGCTGATGCTGCTGCTATCCGCGATCCTCGCGCGGGCCATGCATTCGGGCGGCCCCGAAGTCGCGATCGGGTATCGCGAGCAGTTGCGCGCGACGGCGCGGCTGGCCCGCACCGAGCCGGTGCTGCGGCGGCGCGCCGTGATGGGCGGCCTGATGTTCGCGGCTTTCGGCGTGTTCTGGGCGACGGTCTCGTTCCTGCTCGCCGGGGCGCCGTATCACTACAACCAGGCGACGATCGGCCTGTTCGCGCTCGTCGGCGGCGCGGGCGCGCTGGCCGCGAGGCTGACCGGTCACGCGGCCGATCACGGCCGCGAGCGTGCGACGAGCGTCTCGCTCCTGGCCCTCGGCCTCGCGTCGTTCGGCGCGATAGCGCTGGGCGGCACGAATCTCGCCTGGCTGCTCGCCGGCGTGTTGTTCATGGACGCCGCCGTGCAGGGCGTGAACACGCTCAACCTGAGCGTGGTCTACAACCTGTCCGATGGCGCGCGGGCCCGGATCGCTTCGGTTTACATGACCACGTACTTCGTCATCGGCGCGCTCGGTTCGGCGGCTGGAACGGAGGCGTACCGTTACGGCGGCTGGACGGGCGTGTCGTCTGTCGGCGGCGCGTTCGTCGCGCTGGCGCTGCTCGTTTGGTCGCGGGACACCCTCGCTGTCCGCCGCGCCCGGTGATAGCGCCCGTTGATTCGCCGTCAGCCCAGCGGCGCCGCCAGGTCCCAGCCTCGGCCCAACTCCGCATCCACCGCCGCTATCGCCTGCCCCAGCCGTGATGCCCGATCGCCGCGCACCTCGATCCATCGTGCGCCGGACTTCTCCAGCACTTCCCGGAACCGGTCGGTCATCCAGGGGCGTAACCGTTCACCATCACGCAGACCGTCGTCATAGAACGGGACGCCTAGGTGATCAGTCAGCACGTACAACGTGCGGGGCGGCATCCCCTGTGCGATCGCGCGCACCGGCTCCGTGGACCTTCCGCGGTAGCGTTCCTGCCAGACCGTGGTCGCCAGCGCGTCCGTGTCGCAGACCAGCACCGGTCCCCCCGCCTGCGCCGCCGCGTCCTCGTCAGCGCATTGGCGCAAAGCCACCCGCTCGAAGTCAGCGTCGTCCCAGTCCAGATCGAACACGGTCGGCTCGGCCAACCCGCGCACGCCGGCCAGCGCCCGGGCGACTGCCAGCTTTTGGACCGTCAGTTCGCGTCCATACTCGGCGACCCAGCGCGTCAACGCATGCGGGCCGCCGCGCGTCCGCAACGCTCGCGCGAGGTCCATCGACAACGTCGTCGTTCCGGTCGACTCGGCGCCGACAATTACGATGCGCTTTGCGAACCACGCCCTGACAGGCGGCTCCAGCGCGTCCCATTCGGCGACCGGATCAGCGCGCACCTTGGTGCCTGAAACGGCATACGTTGCCCTTAGCGCGTCAAGGCGTACATCGGCCGCGTCGAACCGCCGGGCCAACTCCGCGCCGTACGCTTCCGAGGCGAATACGGCATCGACCGCGATACCCGCTATCCCGTGCGGCCCACGCGCGATGGCCTCACGCATCAGCGCTACGTGACCGCTCCAGGCGAGCTCACTCTCATAGTCGACCAGCAGGTTGTCGCGCGCACCGACGACAGCGACGCCGCTTCGTCCACCATGCGCCTGGCGCACCCACTCGACCCGCGTCGCCAGCGGGATCGACTCGACGTCCGCGCCCATCACCACCACGGTCACGCGATCGCAGGATTCGGCGGCGCTGCGGATCAGGAAATGGTGCCCGGCATGCGGCGGATAGAACTTGCCGATCACCAGGCCGTGCTGAAAGGCACTCATGCCGGCGCGAACCCGAGCCGCAGCGCGCGCCGCCACGCCCGCACGCCGGCGAAGCACAGCCCCAGGAAGATCAGATAAACGATACCGGTCAGATACAGCACCTTGACGAAGTACAGCGGTATATAGATCACGTCGGCGGCGATCCAGAAGTACCAGTTCTCGAACTGCTTCAGATTCAGCAGCCACTGGGCCGCTAGCGACAGCGCGGTGGTCAGGGCATCCCAGAAGGGTGCGATGTCATTCGCGTGCGTGAGCACGACCGTGAGCACCCAGGTGATCGGCACGATCGCGAGCGCGAGCGCGCAGGTGGCCCACGGTTTGGCCCGTCCCATCGTCCGGCGGTTGCGGCGGGCGCCGCCGTGCAGCCATTCCCACCAGCCGAATACGCCGAATGCGAGATAAACGATTTGCAGGCTCGCATCCGCGTAGAGGCGGGCGGCCCAGAACAGCGCGAGAAAGAACAGGTTGTTGGCCAGGCCCACCGGAAAGTTCCAGATGTCCGCGCGCACGGTCAGCCAGACCCCGAGCGCGCCGGTCACGAAGCCGAGCAGTTCGGCCCAGCTGACCGCGTCCTGACCGAAGTGAAACAGCACCACGTTGAGCGGCGCGACCAAATCCCCCAGCGACATGCGAGCCCTCCCAGTTATCGTCAATGTGACGATAACCGATCCGGGCTCGCCCTACAAGCACTTGACGGCGCGTCAGTCCCGGTGGGCGCGCGGCCGGCCTAGCTCTCCTCGCGCACCCGCTTCTCCTCGCTCTCCAGCCAGCGCGCGATGCCGCTCACGTTCGCCACCGCCGAGGAAAGAGCCTCGAACTTCGCCGCGACCTCGGGCCGTGCGAGCAGGTCGGCGTACCGTTCACGGGTCCGGTCACGCACCATCGCGACCGCGTGGTCGAGGTCGAACGCGCCTGCGGCCTCCTGCCAGGCATCGCGCACGATCGAGACCCAGAGCCGCATCTCCTCCGCCGCGCGGTCAAGCGCATCGTCGACTGCAGTAATCGGGCCGTAGTGAGAGAACAGCAGCCGGGTCGCGCGCAGGTCGTGGAACCGGTGCAGCGAGGCGAGGGCGAGTTCGAGATCGAAGTCAGGCGGCGGCGTGCCCGGCAACATCTGCCCCATCGCCCCGGAAGAATCAAGGCCGGTAGTCGACGACGCGTCCTGCGCCGGGATGTAAAGCCCGGCAGCGTCGCCGACGTACAAGTCCCCAGTCACCGAGTCCACCAGGCCGAGGTGGTGCCGGGCGTGACCGGGGGTGTGGTGCCCTTCCAGCCGCCGCCCGCCGCCAAGGTCGATCGTGCCGACATCGCCGATCGTCTTGATCCGCGCCGCATCAGTGGGGAGCAGTTCGCCGAACAGCGAATCCATCGCGGAGCCGAAAACCCGCCGGGCGCTCGCCATCAGCCGCGACGGGTCGGCCAAATGCCGCGCTCCGGCGTCCTGCACGACGACTTGCGCGCGGGGGAACGCGGCGGACAGGTCTCCTACGCCGCCTGCGTGATCGAGATGGATGTGCGTTACGACAATCGTGGCGAGATCATCGGCGCCGACGCCGAGTCCGGCAAGGGCCTCTTGTACGACGGGTGCAGACGTCGCCGTCCCCGTTTCGACCAGACACGGTCGCGACCCCAAGATCGCATAGGCGGCGGTGATGCCGGAGTAACCCGACATGGCCGTATCGATCATGTATACGTCTGAACCCAAGGCCTTCGGCTGCGCTGCCATAGACACAACATACCGGCGCAGGTGTTCTCACACTTAATCAGTGACCTGACTCACCGCGCCCTGTGCATCGGGCCTGTCCCACCCGGCCGCGTCGAGCCGGGCGCGTACTCGCTCGATGTCCTGCTCAGACGGGGATTCGTTGATCAACAGCGCGATGGTCCGGCTGATCGCCGCCGGGTTCTGCGCCGCGCCGTCCCCGACCAGCGCCTCGGCGATCTCGGCGACCTCCTGCTCCGAGAGCCTGCGACGCAGCAGCGCGAACAACGGCAGATAGTCGTGCTCGGGCACGCCCTGCGGATATCCCTTGCGGACGAAGTCGATGACGGCTTGAAGCACTGGCGGGATAGGCATCGCGGACCTCGGGTGAGAAATGAGGCGAAGCAGGAAAGGGAACAGTGCCAGCCGCGCGGCCCCGGCTCGCGGGCTAGCTCGCGCTAACTGTGGCTGACGATGCTGTAAATACCCCAGCCGATCGCGGCGAGCACGACCGCGAAGCAAACCGCCGCCGCAGTCACTCCAACCGGGTTAATCCCGGAGGACTGGCCGCCTTGTGTCTGCTCGGACCCAGCGATGCGCGCCGGGCTCAGCGCCCGCAGGCCGATCGCGAAGAGCGCGGGCAAGCCGGCCCCGGCCAGCAGGCCGACCACCACGATCTTCCAAAGCGCGGTGAGATTGATCCAGGAGTTCATCGCGGCTCGCCTCGCTTCCCTGCGCTCGCTTGGTTCCCGTCATGCGCGCGGATCATGCCGCGGCGCCGACTGGCGTGGGCGTCGGCACGACCGAGCCGGTCCATTCGTCATTGACGTTGCCCGCGGTCACGGGGGTACGGCGCGAGTTGAGGTAGAAGCCCAGCGCGCAGGCCACCAGGGCGACAAAGATCACTGCGACGCCCGCGGTACCACCGATGCCATGCGCCGCCTCGTAGGCCAGCGCGCCTCCAACACCCGCCGCCGGGAGGGTGAGCACCCAGGCGGTGGCCATCCGACCGGCCACGCCCCAGCGCACCTCGGCGCCGCGCTTGCCCACGCCCGAGCCGAGGATCGAGCCGGTGGCCACGTGCGTGGTGGACAGGGAGTAGCCGAAGTTGCTCGACAGCAGGATCGTCGCGGCCGAGGCCGACTCGGCCGCCATCCCCTGCGGCGATTCGATCTGCACCAAACCCTTGCCCAGCGCCCGGATAACCCGCCAGCCGCCGACGTACGTGCCGAGGCTGATGGCCAGCGCGCAAGAGACGATCACCCAGGCCGGCGCCTTGTGCCCGGCGGCCAGCGAGCCGTTGGCGATCAGCGCGAGGGTGATCACGCCCATGGTCTTCTGCGCGTCGTTGGTGCCGTGCGCGAGGGAGACCATCGATGCCGAGCCGATCTGCCCGATGCGGAAGCCTCGCGAGCGCACGCCATCCGCGACGCTCTGCGTCAGCCGGTAGACCATGTATGTGCCGAGGGCGGCGATCATTCCGGCGATGACCGGCGAGAGAACCGCGGGCAGGATCACCTTGGACACCACGCCGTGCCAGAGCACCGCGTGCCCGCCGGCCGCGGCGAGGGTGGAGCCGATCACTCCGCCGATCAGCGCGTGCGAGGAACTGGACGGGATGCCGAAGAACCAGGTGGCCAGATTCCACAGGATGCCGCCGACCAGCCCGGCGAACACGACGGTCGGGGTGACCAGGTGGCTCTGCACGAGGCCGCTGGCGATCGTGGCCGCGACGCTGAACGAAAGAAACGCGCCAACCAGGTTCAGCACGCCGGAGAGGGCGACCGCGATACGCGGCGGCAGCGCGCCCGTCGCGATAGAGGTGGCCATCGCGTTGCCGGTGTCGTGGAAGCCGTTGGTGAAGTCAAAGGACAGCGCGGTGACGACGACGAGCGTCATCAGCAGATCGTTGCTGCTCACGCCGTGAACGTATGCACGAGGCCGCTGAGGCGGAAGGGACCGAAGTAAGAAAACACCTGGACGGCGCCCAATGTTCATTTGGCGTTAACGTTCAGCGCGAAAGCCGCGGCGGGAGTTGCTGGCCGTTCGAAGTGCGCTCGCAACCGGCCCCCGGTCAAACCGCCGCCCGCAGTAAAGCCGTCGTTACCGACCGGCGGGCGTCAACCATTTTAGAGGGCTGCGATACCCGTCAGCGTAACGGTAGCGCTCGGTTTCTCTTCCGTTCCCTAAGCATTCAGCCGGCTCAGGTCCCTACGTCATGTGCTCTGCCTACGTTCCTGAAGGCTGGCTAAGGGAGGGGCTCGAGGGACTCATGGAGTTGACGGCTGCGGTGCGGGGCCACGGAATCACCAAGTGTTTCGGCGATGTGGTGGCACTCGACCGAATCGACCTGAATGTGCCACCGGGTCAGATTCACGGGCTTGTCGGGCCGAACGGCGCGGGCAAGACGACGCTGCTTGGCCTGCTGCTGGGTTTGGCCGTCGCCGACGAAGGCCGGCTCGAGATTTTGGGCACGCCGGTCGGACGGGCGCTGGCCACGCCTGAGGGCGTCGCCGGTTTCGTCGACGGACCCGGGCTCTACCCCGCGCTCACCGCTCGGCAGAACCTCGCCGCGCTGGCCAGGCTGCGCCGTCGGGACGCACGTATAGCAGAGCACGACGACGTCGCCTCCGCGCTCGATCAGGTGGGGCTCACCGACGTCGCCGACGACAAGGTCCGCGGCTTCTCCCTCGGCATGCGCCAGCGACTCGGCCTGGCCGCCGCGCTGCTCGCCAAGCCCCGGCTGCTGGTGCTCGACGAGCCGTCCAACGGTCTGGATCCGGCCGGCAAGAAGCACATCCGCGGCGTGCTCAGCCGCCTCGCCGCGGACGGCACCGCGGTCGTGCTCTCCAGCCATCGGATGGACGACCTCGAAGCGCTGTGCTCCGAGGTCACCATCCTCGCGGCCGGACGCGTCGTCTTCTGCGGCCCGCTGAGCAAGCTTTCCGCCGAGAACCGAGACCTCGACTATCGGCTGCGTACCTCGGACCCGCAGGCCTCCCGCGCCGTGGCGCTCGAATCGCCGGGCGTGCGGATCGTCGAGAGCTGCGACGCCGTGAACCGCCACGACGCCGAGGTGCTGGTGGTGCGCGCGCAAGTGCCCGCGATGGACGAACTGGTGGCCCGACTGGTGCGCGCCGATATAGCAGTGCGCGAACTCGCGCCGGTCGTCTCGCCGCTGGAGGCCGCGTTCCTCGCCCTCACCGAGCAGGAGGAGGCCGCCTGATGACCGCGACCCTCGTCGAAGCACCGGCCACCGACGCCGCGCCGGCGGCTGCCACCCCGGTCCCGGTGGCCCGCGCGTACCGCTTCGAACTGGTCAAGCAGTTCTCCCCCTGGCGTACTCGACTGCTGATTCTCGCCTGCTGGATCGGCCCGGCGCTGTTCGTGCTCGCCGTGAGCAAGCAGAGCAATCTGCCCTCTGACACGCTGTTCGGTCGCTGGATGCACGCCACCGGCTGGGCCGGCCCGCTGATGCTGCTCGGCTTCTGCGGCACCTGGGGGCTGCCCCTGCTCACCTCGCTGGTCGCCGGGGACGTGTTCGCCGCCGAGGACCGGCTGGGCACCTGGCGCCACCTGCTGGTCGCGGTCCGCTCACACCGGCGCATCTTCGCGGCGAAGGCGCTGGCCAGCCTCACCGTCATTCTCCTGCTGGTGGCCGGCCTGGTCGCGTCCGGGATAGCCGGCGCGCTGATCGCGGTCGGCAACAAGCCACTGATAGGCATCGACGGACACACACTGGCGCCCGGCGACGCCGCCGGCAAGGTCCTGCTCGCCTGGGCTTGCGCGCTCGCCCCGACGCTCGCGCTCGCCGCCATCGGCCTGCTCGGGTCGGTCGCGCTCGGCCGCTCGCCGATGGGCCTGCTGCTGCCGGTGGTCGTCGGCCTCACGATGCAGTCGGCGCAGATGCTGCCGCTGCCGGTGCCCGTGCGCCTAGCGCTGCCCGGCTACGCCTTCATCGCCTGGAACGGGCTGTTCGCCGAGCCGCAGCAACTCAGCCCTCTGCTGATCGGCGTCGCGGTGAGCCTGGCGTGGGCGATCGTCGCGACCGCGCTTGCTTACCTGCTGTTCCTGCGGCGGGACTTCACGAATCTCACCAACGACGGCGCCGGACGCAAGGCCCTGACACTCGGAGCCCTGCCGCTGGCCGGCGTGCTGGCCGCGTCGATCGCCATCATTGCCGTCTCGAGCGGTGCCACCGGTTCCGGGATCGATCAGGACAAGGTGCAGCGGTCGCTCGCCACGGCGTTCGGCCATCTCTACCGGCTGCAAGAGCAGCAGCTGCACCGTCCCGCGGTCACCGAGGCGCAGTTGCGGACCACGGCCTCGTGCGCCAAGAGCGAAGGGCTCACCGCGCAAGAAGGGCCGGGCAACGACTGGCGCTGCACCGTCACCTGGCACATCCCCGGCGTCGCGATCACTGGTCAGGCCATCTACCAGCTCGACGTCACCGCGAACGGGCGGTACATCGCCGACGGCGATGGCCCGAAGGAAGTGAACGGCTACTTCCTGGTTCAGACCCCTGATGGGACTGCGCCGAACCCGCTGTGGCAGTTCGACGGCAACGTCGATCTGCTTCCTTCTCACTAAAGGAATGACTCAATGCAGGTAACGCGCCGTAGACGGCCTGTCGGGAAGTCTCAGCCTTCGCCCGACGGCCAGCGTGGCCGACGAAGCTTCACCAAGGCCGGTGTGGCTTCGATCGCGCTCGTCTTCACCGGTGCCAGTATCGGCTCCGCCTCGACCCAGCAGCTCGGCAGTCAGCATGTCGGTCAGCTGACCGGCAAGGGCGAGGTCATAGCGAGCGACCAGTACATCAAGCCGATCGGCACCCGCCTGGTGATCAACCAGGGCAAGATCATGGGCGCGACGGTCAGCCCGGACGGCACCCACGTGGCGGCCGCGGTCGCCGACGGCGGGGCCGCGATGGTCATCGTCGACCTGCGCAGCTACCAGGTCCAGCAGGTCGTCGGCAGCTCGACGACGGCGAACCTGAAGATCAGCGGGAACGACGTCGGCCAGACCTCGCCGACCTACTCGCCCGACGGCAAGTCGCTGTGGCTCGGCCGCACCGACGGCTACACCAAGTTCACCGTGAACGCCGACGGCACGCTGGCCAACCCGGTCGACGTCTCGATCGCGGCCAACGGCGCCGAGCACGCGCTGTCGGCCAAGGTCGTGTTCTCGGCGGACAGCTCGACCGTCTACGCGGCGGTCAACGGCCAGAACCGCGTCGTGGCCCTCGACGCGGCCACCGGCACCGTAAAGCAGAGCTGGAACACCGGCATCGCGCCGCGCGGCATCGTGCTGGTCGGCGGCAAGCTCTACGTGAGCAACGAGGGCGGCCGCACCGCAGTCGCCGGCGACACCACCATCAACTCGTACGGCACCGACGTGCCGGCGAACCCGCAGACCGGTTCCTCCACCACCGGCACCGTCAGCGTCATCGACACGGCGAACCCGTCGGCGGCCGTCGGCAGCATCAGCGTCGGCCTGCACCCGACCGCGGTCTACGCGGCCGGCAAGACGGTGTTCGTGGCCAATACCAACAGCAACAGCGTCTCAGTGATCGACACCGCCAAGAACAAGGTGGTGCAGACGATCTCGACCCAGCCCTGGCCGCAGGCCACGGTCGGCTACGAGCCCGACGCGATCTCGCTGACCTCTGACGGCCGCCTGCTGGTGACCCTCGGCCGGGCCAACGCGGTCGCGGTATACCGCTTCACCTCGGCGCACGAGCCGGCCAGCTATGTGGGCCTGCTGCCGACCGACTACTTCCCGGCCGAGGTGGCCACGGTCGGCAACCAGATCGTGGTCGCGAACACCCGCGGTGTCGACGCCCTGCGCCCGACCGTCGCGGCCGGCCACAACACCCACGACACCACCGGCAGCCTGACTCGCTTCACGCTGCCGAGCGACCAGACGATCCGCAGCTACACGGGCAAGGTCTTCCAGTACAACGGCTGGACGCCCGGCTCGGTGCAGTACGCCAAGGGCGGCGGCGACAAGAAGGCGGTGCCGGTCCCGGTGCGGATCGGCGACCCGTCGACGATCAAGCACGTCTTCCTGATCGTCAAGGAGAACCGCACCTACGACCAGCTCTTCGGCGACGTGGCGAAGGGCAACGGCGACTCGACGCTGACCCAGTTCGGCGAGGCCGTCACGCCGAACCAGCACGCCCTGGCGCAGCAGTTCGGCCTGTACGACAACTTCTACGACGTCGGCACGAACTCCGCCGAGGGCCACAACTGGCTGATGCAGTCGGACGACCCGCAGTACACCGAGTCCTCCGCGGGCGAGTACCTGCGCAGCTACGACACGGAGAACGACGTCCTGGGCCACCAGGAGTCGGGCTTCATCTGGAGCGGCGCGCAGGCCGCGGGCAAGAGCGTCAAGGACTTCGGCGAGTTCCAGTCGATCGAGAACAAGCCGGCCGGCGCGACCTGGCAGAACTACTACTGCGACACGCAGACCATGGCCGCGACGGGCGCCCCGAGCGCTTACCCGATCCAGGTCGGTTCGGCGATCCCGTCGCTGAACGCCGTGTCGGTTCAGGGCTTCCCGCTCTTCGACCTGTCGGTGCCGGACATCTACAAGGCCCAGGTCTGGAAGCAGGACTTCGCGAAGAGCGGTCCGGCCAACCTGAACATGTTCTGGCTCTCCGACGACCACACCGGCGGACCGCCCAGCCCGGCCGCCGAGGTGGCCGACAACGACCTGGCGGTCGGCCAGATCGTGGACACGATCTCGCACAGCAAGTACTGGAAGGACTCGGCGATCTTCGTCGTCGAGGACGACTCGCAAGCCGGCCTCGACCACGTGGACGGCCACCGCGCCCCGGTCCAGATCATCAGCCCCTGGGCCAACCACGGCGTCGTGGACGACCACTACTACTCGCAGATCACGATGATCCGCACCATCGAGCAGATCCTCGGGATCCACCCGATGAACCAGCTCGACTCCGCGGCCACCCCGATGACCGACGCGTTCACCCCGAAGCCGAACTACGCGCCGTTCACCGCGGTACCGAATCAGACCTCGCTGACGCTCGGCCTCTCGCAGCAGCCGTCCTGCGGCGCCAACGTGCCGGCCGGCCAGAACAGCGCCGCCGTCGCCAGGGCCAACGCGGCGGCCACGACCGTCCCGCTCGGCGAGCAGTCCGTGGCGGCGCAGTGGAAGGCGTGGGCGTCACACCAGCGTCTGGTCGGCCCGAGCGCCATTCCGGACTACGCCAACCCGCAGCAGATGAACCGGTACGTCTACTACCAGACCACCAACTGGACCAAGCCGTACCCGGGCGACAGCAAGATCTACACCCCGAACCAGGTCCCCGGCGCCTTCCTCCCGTCCGCGGACTCAGACAACTGATAATCGGTTCCGCTGCACCGAGACGCTCGGCTGGGTCATCCAGCCGAGCGTTTTGCGTGAGCAAACCTCGTGCCTGTCCCGGGGGACGCGTCGCGCGGGACACTGCCTGTTGAGGCTGCCCTTTCGGGCAGCCAAGTCCGCCCCTGCGCCTTCCTTTCGGGGCGTATCTGCGCAGCATCCATCAGCCTACTGTTTCAGCTGTAGGGGAAGGCACCGCCAGCGCCGGCGCGCGACAAGTCTCCGGCAGGCACACGGGATGGGTGAGACGCAGTGCAGCCACGTAGTCCTCATCGGCGACACGTCGTGCCGCGCCGCGCTACGCGCCGGCTGATCGCGACGGTCCCGCTGCTCGCGCTGGCGCTGCTGCCGACCGGGCCGTCACAGGCGAGTCTCCCGCCCGCCGACCCCATCTTCGGCCCCTTCATCACCGCTGATCCCGGGGAAACCACGCTGAGTCAGTTCACACAGTTCACCGTCAGCGGTTCGAGCCTGCCGCTGGGACAGGCGACCGTGCGGCTGCGTGGCGTCGTCGCGGGAACGGTGCACGTGTCCGCGGCGAACCCGGGCGACACCACAGGCAGCTTCGGTCCCACGGACCTTCCGGTGCCCACCGGCGCGGCGGCATGCGGCTCGGACGCCGTGACGATAGACGGCGTGACCACGCAGGCCACGATCACGGTGCTCTGCCCGACTCTGACCATCACCCCCAACCCGGTCTTCTCGGCCGGGACGGCGACAGACCTCGAGATCACCGCAACCGGCATGGCCACGGACCGGACCATCACCCTGGCCATCGACGGGCGGGCCCTGCCCGCCTCCGCCAGCGACGAAAACGGCCGGATGACCCCGGTGACCGTCACCGGCAGCACGCTCGCTTGCGGCGCGCATCAGCTCGCTGTGACGATCCAGCCGCCCGCTGGACCGGTGATAGAAATCCGGCGCCGCCTCGCGGCCGCGGCGACGACGTACCCGCTGCCCACCGTGACGCGCACGATCACCGTGCTCGGCTGCGCGTCATCAGCGCCGCCGCCGCTGATCTTCGCCGATCCCTTCGAGACAGGCATCGAGCAATTCACCCAGTTCTCGGTCGAGGGCTTCGATCTGGCCGCGGGACCGGCGACGATCAAACTGCGTGGCGTGACGGCGGGTACGGTCACCGTGGGTACCGATGGGACGTTCCCCCCGACGGTCTTCACGGTGCCGGCCGGGGCCGCGGCCTGTGGTCAGGATCCTGTCACGATCGACGACGTCACCCCGGCGGTCGCCCAATCCGTCATCGCCGTGTTCTGTCCTTCGGTCACCGTCACGCCGAACCCGGTGTTCTCCGGCGGCGCTCCGGCGGATCTGGCCATCGCAGGGGTCGGATTCCCCGGCAACCGGGCGATCGACTTCACCATCGACGGGCAGGCATTCGGCACCGTCACCAGCGACGCCGCCGGATCGGTGCATAAGACGGTCTCCCAACTCGCCTTGGCTTGCGGCGATCACCAGGTCGTGGCCACTGCCCAGCCGGAGCCGGTGGAGCCCGGGTTCGTCGGCCGCGCCAATGCGGCGCACACGCTCGGCGCGCGGGCTACCGTGCCGAGCGACCCGCCGATCCCCGCCTCGGCCGACGTCACCGTCCTGGGCTGCGTCTCCTCCCCCACGCCGCCGCGGATCCACGCCATCCCAATCGAGACGACGCTGCGCCAGTTCACCCGGTTCTTCGTCGACGGCGCGCTGCTGCCGGCCGGCCCGGCCACCATCCGGCTGCGGGGCGTGATAGCTGGCACGGTGCAGGTCAGCCGGGCCGGAACCTTCCCCGCGACAGATCTGCAGGTGCCGGCCGGCGCCGCCGTCTGCGGTCAGGATTCGGTGACGATCGACAAGGGCGGCCCGGTACTCGCCACCGCCTCGATCGCCGTGTACTGCCCGTCGATAACGGTCACGCCGAACCCCGTCGTGTCGGGCGGCGGCGCCGCGGCGCTGAACCTGAGCGGCGTCGGATTCCCGCCGAACCGGACCGTCGATCTCGGCTTCGACGGACAGAACCGCACCACCGTGACCAGCGACGCGGCGGGCGCGATCCACGGCCAGATCCGCGGCATCACGCCCGCCTGCGGTCAGCATCAGTCCACTGCGACGGCGCGGCCGCCGACCACGGCCGTGAAGCTGCCGCAGGCTTTCCTCCCGATCAGCGCCTCGGCATCGGTCCTCGTCGTCGGCTGCGCCCGGATCATCGCCAATCCGGCGGTCATCCCGCAGGGCATGCTCACCCATGTCACTGGAACCGGGTTCCTGCCCAGAACCGCCGTCACGCTGACCTGGCAGAGCCCGAGCGGTACGGTGCTCGCCCCGTGCGCCCGCGATGCGGTATCCGTCCCGGCGATGACGACCGACGCGGCCGGCCGCATCGACGTGTTCTGCCTCGCCTTCCCGCATGAGGCGATCGGCGCGGTACGGCTATCTGCATTGCAGAGCCCTGAACAGGAGTCGGTAGCCGTCATCATCGAGGACGGTTCGATGCAGCCCTCATCCGGTAACCCTGACCAATTCATCTACCGGAACTGATCAAGGGCCCGCTGGCCGGCCGCCGGATGCCGGCCGGCCAGCCTGCCTTGTTAGTGGACTGTCACCCTCGTGCTAGCCCTCTCGGCAAAGCCCGGATGCCTGCGTTAGACTTTCGAAACGACACATACCGACACGGGGTCGGTACGCCAACTCGCGATCAGCTATGCACGGGGGCACAGTGGATACGTTGGTTGTGCAGCTTCCTGACCTGGGAGCTAACCTGCGCGACCGTCCCGAGGCGCCCCGGCTGCTCTCGCTCGGACCCGGCGAAGTGGTCACCTTCGGGCGCGGCTCGGCGGACTGCGCGACGGACATCCGGATCCTCGGCGAGGGCGTCTCGCGCTTCGCGGGTGAGATCACCGCGGTCGACGATCACTGGCGGCTTTCGAACCTGAGCCGCTCGACCACGTACGTCGTGGAGAACCTCGAAGGCGCCGGCGAGTACGTAAAGGTCGCGCCCGGTCGGCTCGGCGCGCCGATCCCGTTCGAGCTGTCCCGCATCCTGCTGCCGCTGACATCCGGGTTCGTACAGCTGCGGATCTTCGCGCCGCAGCACACGTACTTGGCTCCGGGATCGGCTCACGGCGCGGGCGAGTACACGGTCATGCCGTTCGCCCTCGACCCGACGGCGAAGTATTTCCTGGTGCTGCTGGCGCTGTGCGAACCCCGGCTGCGCGACCCGTCCAGCGTGGCCATTCCGAACGTGAGCGAGGTGGCCGCGCGGCTGCGGCCGCTTCCGGAGTGCGCCGAGCTGACGCCGTCCGCCGTGAACTACCACATCGACTATCTGGCCGTCAGCAAGTTGCGAGTGCGGGAGCGCACCGGCACCGAGGAACTGGCCCGCCTCGACTGGAAACGGGAGGCCGTGGTCGCCATGGCGCTGCGCTTCAATCTGGTCCGCGAGGAGCAGCTGTCCATGCTGCCATCGCGGCGCACCGCGGGCAGTGCGCTGTGACGTACGAGACGCACTCGCGGCCGGTGACCGTGCCGGCCGGTTACCAGGTCGACCGCTGGCAGGTCGGTGAGCGGCTCGGCGACGGCGGTTGGGGCAGCGTCTACTGCGGTGAACCGGTGGCCCCGCACGATGATCCGGTGGCGCTGAAGTTCCTGCCCCCGGCGCAGCTCGCGCCGGCGCAGCGCTCGTTGCTGGGCGAGATCGTGGAACGCGAGACCGAATTCAGCAAGCTGGCCGATCACGCCAACCTGATCCATACCCGCGCCGTACTCACCCTGCGCGATCCCGGCGACCCGCGGCTCGACGGCGCGGTCGTGCTGGTCATGGACCGCGCCAAGACCAGTCTCAGGGAACTGCTGGTGGACGCGGAGGCGGGCGCCGCGTTGCCGGAGGCGGAGCGGATCCTCGTCGAGGTCTGCCGGGCTCTGGTCGAGATGCATTCGCGCGGGTGGATCCACGGCGATCTGAAGCCCGGCAACGTGCTGCTCATGGCGGACGGCTCGGTACGCCTGGCGGACTTCGGTCTCACCGCGCGGGTCGAGGGAACGCATGCGTATGTTCCGCGCATCGGCTCCTCCGACTATCTGCCGCCGGAGTGGTGGTCCGAGCGCGTCGGCGAGCGCGGCATTCCGCAACGTCCGAGCGCCGACGTGTGGGCGTTCGGGGTGCTCGCGCATCAGGTCCTTACCGGCGGACTGTATCCGTTCCCTGGTACGAGTGCGCAGGCACGCGCCTTTGCCGTGCAGGCATACGCGCGCGGTACTGCGCAGCTCAGGCTCGATGACCGGATCCCGGCCGCCTGGCGGTCGCTGATTCTGAACTGCCTGACCTCGGATCCGGCGGTTCGCAACCAGATCGCGATCACCGACGTTCTTGACGGTGCCGAGGCGATCCAGCGCGGTGGCGCTTACTCAGGGCCCGGATCCGATGCGGCCACCGGCAATGGCGCGGGTAGCCGGACGTCGCGCCGCCGTGTTCGTGTACTGATTTCCGTTGCCAGTCTCACGGCTGTCGCCGCAGCGGGTGGTGGTTGGTGGCTGTCCAGCGACGTTTCCCCCAGCGCGCCGCCCGCCGCCGGGAGCCTGAGTGCCCACGCGGCGGTGCCTGCGGAGTATCGCGGCATCATCAACAGCGCGGCGAACCTCTGCGCCGCGCCGGAGGTGTCGCCCGCGCTGATCGCCGGAATCCTCAAGGCCGAGAGCAATTTCGATCCGAACTTCTCCGATCCGCAGACGGCCTCGTTCGGCATCGCGGGCTGGACGCCGGACGTCTTTCACGCCTGGGCGAAGGCGCCGCAGGCCGACTACATGAAGCCGAAGGACGCGGTTCCCCCTGTCGCCAGCTTCCTGTGCTGGCTCGACAAGCGGTTCACTGACGAAAAGGTGCCCGGCGATCGTGCGGCTCTCCTGGCCGCGGGCTATTACACAAGCGACATGTCGGTCATCCGGGCGAAGGGCGTGCCGAGCATCGCCGCGGATTTCGCCGCCTCGGCAACCAGATACGCAGACGAATTCCAGCACTGATCCAGCCCGGTGGCGGTCCACCGCACAGCCTGTGCCGGCCGGTTACGACGCGCCGCGCCGGCCGGGCGCTCAGCACGCGCTAAGCATCGGACCCCGGCTCAGGCCCGGCCACGGATCCAGACTCAGACTCAGATTCAGCCTCGGACACAGGCTGCGCCGCCGGATCAGACCCCGGATCAGCGCTCGCCTGCGGGTCTGCCAGGGCCGCTCGCGAGGTGTACTCGTCGCGCACCAGGCGTCGCAGCACCTTGCCGATGATGTTGTAGGGCAGCTGGGTGCGGAACTCGACGACCTTCGGCACCTTGTACGCGGCCAGGTGCTCCTGACAGTGCTCGATGATCTCGTGCTCGGTGACGTGCGCGCCGTCCTCGAGGACCACACAGGCGAGGACCGTCTCGCCGCGGTACGAGTCCGGCACACCGACCACCGCGGCCTCCCTGACCGCCGGCAGCGCCATGAGCACATCCTCAATCTCGGACGGGAACACCGAGAATCCGCTGGCGATGATCACATCCCGCTTGCGGTCGATGATGGTGAGGAAACCGTCCGGGCTCATCACCGCGATGTCCCCAGTGCGCAGCCAGCCGTTGCGCAGCATGACCGCGGTGTCCGCGGTCTCGTGCCAGTACCCTGCGAAGATCTGCGGTCCGCGCACGATCAGCTCGCCGGCCTCGCCGGGCGGCAACTCCCGGACGCCGTCATGCTCATCGATGATCATGACTTCGGTGTTGGGCAGCGGAATGCCGACGGTGCCGGGGCGGGCGTTCACCCCGATCGGGTTGCAGCAGACCACCGGCGCGGCCTCGGTCAGGCCGTACCCCTCGACCAGTTGGCAGCCGGTGGCGGCCTTGAACGCGTCCACCGTCTCAGAGGGCAGCCGCATCGCACCCGAGATGCATGACCTCAGGCTCTTGAAGGGCCGCAGCGCATTGCGGTCCGCCGCGAGCATCTGCGAGTAGATCGGCGGGACGCCCGGGAAGATCGTCGGGTGCAGCTTCTTGGTCGCCCGGAACAGCAGTTCGAGGTCGAAGGTCGGCAGCTGCACCGTGGTCGCGCCGATGAGCACCGCGGTGAGCGCGAAGATCAGGCCGTAGGCGTGGAAGCCGGGCAGCACGCCGATCGCCACGTCCTTGCCGGGGACCAGGTTCGGGTCCCAGGCGATCACCTGATGCGCGTTGGCGACCAGATTGCGATGGGTGAGCATCGCGCCCTTCGGCCGGCCGGTCGTGCCCCCGGTGTACAGCAGCGCGGCGATAGCCCGCTCTGGATTGACCTTGGTCTGCGGCCTGGGCCCGAGAGCCTGCTCGAAGATGTCGTTCCAGTCGAGGACCGCAGCGTCTTGCGGTACCTCGGCGGTCAGCCGCGCCTTTGCCTCGCGGGCGCGGCGCAGCGGCAGTCGCAGCGCGAGGCGCAGCTTGCGCGGCAGATACTCGCTCAGCGAGGTGAGCACGACGTGGTTGAGCTGGGTGTCCGCACGGATCCGCTCGACGCGGTCGTACGACTGGTCGAACGCGATCGCGACGGTCGCCCCGCTGTTGTGCAGCTGGTGGCGCATCTCGTCGGCGGTGTAGAGCGGGTTGAACGGCACGGCGACCGCGCCGAGACGCAGCACGGCGAACCAGGCGATGGTGAACTGCGGACAGTTCGGCAGGATCAGCGCGACCCGGTCGCCGCGTCGCACGCCGAGCCCGGCAAGACCGTCGGCGAACAGGTCGACGAGCTTGAGCAGTCGTGCGTAGGTGATCTTCCGGCCGAAGTAGACCAGCGCGGTGCGGCGGCCGTACCGGGCCGCCGCGTCATCGAGCAGTTGGGTTAGCGGCACGTCCGGTATGTCGACGGTGTGCGGAACTCCGCGCGCGTAGAAATGATGCCACGGGCGCGCGAAAGCAACATCCGACACTGAATACCACCTGTGACCTGACAATGACTGTGGGAACAATGTTGCGGCAGAGCCGCGCTATAGCCTCGCCTCGGCGGGCCGTTATGTCCAGCGCAGCACGGCTTGATTTCGTCAAGAGGCAGAAAAATGAATGCACAGCTCGCAGGCGGCGCGCGCCCGGTTTCTTCGCGCACATGCTCGATCCGGCGAGAACGTTTGACCGATTTTTACGAGGCCTGCGACAGGAAACGCGTCCGGCCCGCTGGCGCATAACCGCCGCCCCACCGGCTTCGGCTGGCGGTTTTACGGCCGTGGCGATTCCGGTGGTGTCGGAGATCGCATTCCCCCGATCCGGTGAACGTGTGCGGGCGCAGGGCACCTTCAGCGCACGCACGACACTCGGGGCCTGAGTGCGTGTACTCATCCCCAGCGCGCTACGGCAGTGGCGGGAGCGCCGTCTCGTCGAGCCATTGCGTGAACAGGTCGTCGAGTCGGTAGACGCTGTAACGGTTGGCGTGCTCGATGAATCGGGACGTGCTGACGACGCCGTGCCGGTGCTCGATCGCCCATTGTTTGAGCATGACGAAGAACGGCCCGTCGCCGAGTGTGCGCCGCAGTGCGTGCAGGACGAGTCCGCCGCGCCGGTACAACCGATCGTCGAACATCTTGCGCATGCCCGGATCGCCGAGCCGGAGGGTCTGTGGCAGCCTGCTTAGATGCGCGTGGGATTCGGCGGCCAAGTCCGCGGCGCTCGCCACGCCGTCGCCGCAGCGTTCGGACCACAGCCATTCGGCGTATTTGGCGAAGCCCTCGTTGAGCCAGATGTGCCGCCAGTCGGCCACCGTGAGGCTGTTGCCGAACCACTGATGTGCCAGCTCGTGCGCGACCAGTCGCTCGCTGCCGCGCCGGCCGTCCACGTGATTGGCACCGAAGGTCGACAAACCCTGCGCTTCGACCGGGATGTCAAGGTCCTCATCCACCACGACGACCGTGTATTCGGCGAAGGGGTACGGGCCGAAGAGCTCCTCGAACAACTGCATCATCTGCGGTTGGCGGGCGAAGTCGTGCGTGAAACGGGCGCGCAGCCGGGCCGGGTACGCGGCGTCCTGCGACACCGGGTGCTCGGTCAGCCGGGTCCGGCTGTAGCGACCGATCTGCACGGCGGCCAGATAGCTCGCGGTCGGCGCAGGCTGTTCGTACACCCACTTCGTGGTGCCGGCCGCGACATCGTAGGCGACGAGCGTGCCGTTGGCTGCGACCGTGTAGCCGTGCGGAACGGTGACGGCGATCCGGTAAGAGGCCTTATCCGCGGGCCGGTCGTTGCACGGAAACCAGGACGGCGCGCCGATCGGCTGGGAGGCGACCAGCGCGCCATCGCTCAGTTCCTCCCAGCCCAGGGTGCCCCACTCGCTGTTCACCGGACGCGGAGTGCCGCTGTAACGGATGACCGCGGCGAAGCGGGCCCCAGGCTGCGGCGGCACGGCGGGGCGCACCCGAAGCTTCCCGCCGCGATGCGTGTACTTGGCAGGGGCACCGTCGACTGTGACCCGGTCGAGGCGGAACGCCGCGAGGTCGAGAGCGAACTCGCGCAGTGGAACGTCAGCGTCCGTAGCCACCGCGGTCAGGCTGGCGGTGGCGGACAGCCTGTTCCCGGCGGGACGGTAACGCAAATCCAGCTCGTAACTCAGCACCCGATAGCGCGTGTCACCGTGGTCCGGGAAATACGGATCCGCGGTGCCGGCACGCATTTCGGCTCCGCCTTCACTTCGCCCAGCAGGGGCCTGATGGTGCGACACGGATCAGTCCGCTCCGGGCCAGGCCTCGATGGGGTTGCCCAGCCACCGGGTGTTCGCCGGGACCGCCTCGCCGCGCATGACGAGTGAGGCGGGACCGATCGTGACGCCCGCGCCGAGGGTGGCGCCGGGCAGCGCGATGCCGTGCGGGCCCAAGGTGGCGCCGGCCTCGATCCGCACCTCGTCCAAGCGCATGATCCGATCATGGAACAGATGCGTCTGAACCACACAGCCGCGGTTGACGCTCGCGCCCTCGCCCAGACTCACCAGATCTGCCTCCGGCAGCCAGTGGCTCTCACACCACACACCGCGCCCGATGCGCGCGCCGAGGCCGCGCAGCCACAGGTTCATCAGCGGGGTGCCATCGACGGCCCCCACCAGCCACGGCACGGCGAGCGACTCGACGAAAGTGTCCGCCAGTTCGTTGCGCCAGATGAACGCGCTCCACAGCGGATGCTCCGCCGTCGTGAACCGGCCGACGAGCAGCCACTTGGCGGCGATCGCGAGCGCGCAGGCGACCACTCCGGCCGCGGGCAGCACCGCGGCGCCGAGCAGCCCGGCCGCCCACCAGCCCCACGCCTGCGCGGCTGCGGCGAAGACGGCGAGCGCGAGCAGGGCGAGCGCGACGGAGCACAGCACCGGCACGACCCGGCACAGCTCCACGGCCGCCCGCGCGATCAGCAGGCGGCGGGAAGGCTCGAAGGTGCGGCTCTGGTCGCCGGCTTCCACGGCGCGCGGCAGCTTCATCGGCGGCATGCCGAGGTAGGAATCCCCGGCCTTGGACTTCTTCGGCGCGGCGGACAGCACGCCGACCAGTGCGTCGCGCGGCACCCTGCGTCCGGCGGCGGTCATGCCCGAGTTGCCCAGGAAGGCGCGCGGGCCGATGCGGGCCTCGTCGATGCGCAGCCAGCCGCCGCCGAGCTCGTAGGAGGCGATCATGGTGTCGTCGGCGAGGAACGCGCCGTCGCCCACGGTGGTCATGCTCGGCAGCGCGAGTACCGTCGAAGCCTCGACGCCGCGCCCGACCTTCATGCCCAGCGCGCGTAGCCAAAGCGGTGTCAGGGAACTGGCATAGAGCGGGAAGAGCACGGTGCGCGCGCCGTCCATCAACCGTTCGGTGGTCCAGGCCTGCCAGGCGACGCGGCCGTAGAGCGGATGCCGCCCGGCGCGCAGCCCGAGACTCAGTGCCCGTACTGCGATCAGCACCAGCAAGGCGTAAGCCAGCAGACCGGCGAGCGCGGCGGCCGGGGAAACGGCAAGCGCGGAGCCGAGCGCCGCAGGCAGGTTCGCGGCGCCGCGCACGGCCAGGCCGATCAGCAGGACGCCCGGAAGCGCGGCCAGCAGCGGCAGCAGGCTGAGCACGAAGGCGGTCCCCGAGTAGGCCAGCGCCCAGTGCGGCTTGCGCGCCGGGCGGTCACCGGGATAGCGCGTCGCGCGGCCGGTCTTCGCGGCGGGCACTCCGGCCCAATGCTGACCGGTCTTCACCGTGCCGGCCGTCGCGGCAGCGGAGACGACCGAGCCGGGCGCTATCTCGGCGCGCTTGCCGACGCGGGCACCCGGCATCAGGACACTGCGGGTCCCGACTACTGCGCCCGCTCCGACCCGGATCGGCCCCAGATGCAGCCGATCGCCGTCGAGCCAGTGCCCTGACAGGTCCACTTCGGTGCCGATCGCACACCCGCGGCCCAGCTTGAGCATTCCGCTGACCGGCGGCAGGGAGTGCAGGTCGACGTCCGGGCCGAGCTGGCAGCCCAGAGCGCGGGCGTACCAGGTCAGCCAGATCCCTGACAGGCTGGTCGCGCCGCTGGAATCGGCCAGGCGCTGCGCGGTCCAGAGCCTCAGATGCACGGCGCCGCCGCGCGGATACGTGCCGGGACCGACCCCGCGCAGCAAGATCCGTGATCCGGTCGCGGCGATCGCAAGGCGCCCAGCGGGGCTGATCAGCAGCACCCAGCCGAGCAGCACCCACCACCAGGAAACGGCCGGTGCCCACGCGTGCGGCCCGTACCAACTCAGGACATTGCTGAACGCCGCGAGCGCGACACACCACCGCGCCCCGATCAGCGCGTACATGGGCGCAAGTACCGCGCTCTGCACAAGCCCGGCGCGGCGCGGCGTGGGTTCGACGACGCGCGGGCCGTCCTGCGCAGACGCGGCAGCCGACCGGTCCAGCAGGACGGCGAGAGCGCCGAGCGTCGAGTACTGATACAGGTCCGCGACCGAAACACCGGGATAACGGGTTCTGATTCGGGCGACCAGTTGCGCGGCGGCCAGGCTGCCGCCGCCGAGCGCGAAGAAGCCGTCGGAGGGCGAGGCGGGCGGCGCTCCCAGGATCTCGCCCCATAGCTGCGCCAGCCAGGATTCGGTCCCGGTGAAGTCCGCAGCCGGGCCCCCGGGTCCGTCCGCTTCGACGCCCGGCAGCGGCCAGGGCAGCGCCGCCCGGTCCACCTTGCCCGAGGTGCGCACAGGCAGCGCGGGTACGACCGCGAGCAGCGGCACCAGCGCGGCGGGCAGCACCGCGCGCAGCCTGTTCACCGCGTCCGCCCGATCGAATG
>NZ_DATNGK010000002.1:0-11241 GCF_035605935.1 Actinocrinis sp.
TGCGCGCCACGGAGGTGTGACCCGAACTGGCCTGACCCGGCATCCCATGTCGAATTTCAGACCAATTTCCAGACACATCCCAGCCCACGTAGCTCAGGGGATAGAGCACCGCTCTCCTAAAGCGGGTGTCGCGCGTTCGAATCGCGCCGTGGGCACCACCCTCCACCAGGGACGCAGCAACCAGAAGCCCCAGACCTTGATACAGGTCCGGGGCTTCCGTAATCGCCGCCGCATGAGCTCCTTCAGCGTTGCTCCGGTCTGGACCGCGATCGTCACGCCCGTCTGCCGGAGATCGTGAAATCGGACTTCGACCAGGCGGGGCGCCGAGCGCGCCGCCAAGTACGACCCGGCCTCTCGCCGAGTGCGTGGCCATCGTTCCTTTGCGTTCGGATGGCTTCCCCTCTGCCTCGTGATCCAGGGCGGCTGCAACCCGTCAACCCCTCGCCGCCACGCCCCGCTGCACCCGCAGTCTCCTGCGCGAGGAGCTGATTGAACCCGGCCTCAAGGCCCCGGACCCGGCGGCTACGGAGAAGCCGCCCGGAATGGTCGCAGTACGTGTCAGCTTGCTGAACTCGATAATTCAGTTGTCGATGTCCGGCGAGCGCTGGAAACTGCCGCACGTGGGAGCTGACCGAGCCGCGCGAGGAGCAGCTGAGGTGTTTTCGCCGGTCGTCACCGACTTTTGGCGCGCGACCTTCTCGGGCGAAGAACTCTTGCCGCGCGGTGCGACCTTCACCGTTGCGGTCAACGCCGAGTTGAGCGAGGACCGTCGGGTCATGGTGCTGCGCACCGATGACGGCACGGTCAAGGCGGTGCTTACGCCAGCGCTGGCCGACGCGGTGGGGTTGTCCCAGCTGCGGCCGCAAAGCGAGGCGCAGCTGCGTCAAGCCTTGGGCGAGGCCGGTGTGGCGCTGTATGCGGCGGACAACCTGTTCTACTTCTCCAGGGACGCTCTGGACAGGCTGCTGGGCGAGGCGGCGCATCCCGGTGTTCGGCAACTGTCGGAAGCCGACGCCGCACTATTCGCCCAGTTCCAGGCGTCGGCGCCGGAGCAGGACCGCGACGACGCCTACGTCGAACTGGATCATTGGGCAGTCTTCGGCGCCTTTGCGCAGGACCGCATGGTCGCCGTAGCCAGCATGTACCCCTGGGGCGGCGCGCGGATCGCGGATCTCGGCGTGCTGACGCTGCCCGCGTTGCGCCGACGCGGTCACGCCCGAGCCCTGGTACGGGCCCTGTGCAAACACGCCGCGGAGCAAGGGTACGAACCTCAGTACCGGTGCCAGCTCGACAACCATGCGTCCCTCGCCGTGGCCAAGGCCGTAGGACTGACGCACTTCGGAACGTGGGAAGTGGTCTCTCCCGACTCCCCAGTCGACTGAGGGCTTGAGAGCCGGACGGCAAGTCAATGGGTTACTGTTGCCGAAGAATCGAGGCTAATGCGGCCGTGAGCAACGTCCGCTCCGTGTGTTCTGACGCCGCGGTACCTTGAGGCAAGCTGTCCGACTTGGCCACAAGCAATGTTATTCGTCACCTTGGAACTGTTGGAGTGGGAAGGGCGGCATGGTCAGCGGCAGGGCTGCAAGGCGCAGCAGCAGGAACGGGTTGTCGTCGCCAGCCGTGCGGTTGAGCCGCATACGCCCACAGCTGAGGCAGCGGTGGATCAAGACCCAGCTACCCTTTCCGCGTACCGTCACCGCGATCGGCTCCCGCCTGCCGAACATTCGGCTTTCCGGTCGCCGGGGGCGTTGCGGTCGAGGTACCTGGACCCAGGTCTTGATACGGGTCCGGGGCGTCGAGATCGAACTTTGATATCAGCACTCGGACGCCCTGGCCGAGACGCACGGGCGAAGGCGCGGTCAGGCTTAATGGCGGGCTAGGTCGGTGGGCAAGGTCTGGATGCCGCGAAGTGGGCGGAGGGTCGACGTGATGTCGTGAATATCGCGACCGGGTAGAACGCCCGGCGCCGTGAGTGCGTTGGTTAGGGGCAGCGCAGTTCCGCTGGAGCCGTTCGGGGTCGGCACGAAATCGTGCGTCGAATCGCGTGGGAATTGGAGAACATCAAACAGCCGGATGTTCGTCGGACCGATGGGCCGGAATGGGCGCACAGGGGATCACCGTGCAGCGGACGAGGCGCACGGTTCCGTCGGAGCTCAGCGACCAGAAGCCGAAGCCGGATTCGAGTTGGCCATCGAGGCCTGATTCGGGGTGGTCGAGGGCTTCGTCGTAGAGCTGCTGCGCCTGGTCGGCGGTGATGTAGTCAGCGGTGATGCCTGCACGGATGAGGAGATAGGCGTCGTTCACGGGGCGCTCGCGATGGTTGGGCGGCCGGATGGGTGCAGGGCGGGGGTGGAGGCGGAGTCGGGCCATGTGAGTTCCGCCCACCAGACTGCGTGATCCGGGTACCTGCTGTGGCCCCACTTGTCTGACGCAGCCGTCACGATCGCGAGGCCGAAGCCGTACTCCTCGGCCTCGGCGGCGCGGTCACGGGCGCGGTCTTCTTGGTGCATGGTTGTCCAGGGGTGCATGAGAGGGGAGAGAGGTGGGGGTGGCGGTGGTGGCGGCGTCGACGGGGGCGGGTAGCCGAATGGACCGCCGTCCTTGACCTCGATGCGGACGCGGCCGGGCGTGAGGTCGACGGTGAGCTCGAACTGGCCGCCGCGGGAGGTGGAGTGGCGGATCGCGTTGATGGCGAGCTCTGAGACGATCAGTTCCGCGTCATCGGCGCGCGGGTTGTCGGGCAGCAGCGCGCGGACGGCGATGCGGGCCACGGCGACCATGCAGGAGAAGCCGGGCAGCGTGATCGAGATGCGCATGGTGGTTGCGGTCCCCCCGCGGGCCGTGGGACTTGCTCTCTAGGGAGCTTCACCCTAGAGAGCTTGCGGCCTCCCTATAGAGCCAGTCAAGCTGTCCACGCCGACATTCGACTCTCCGGCGGGGTGAGACCGATCACCAAGCGCAAATACGAGATCATCGCGGACGATCTGCGGGCGCGGATCATCGACGGCAGGCTGCCTCCCGGCGCGCGCTTTCCAACCCTGGCCGAGATTCAGGAGGACTACGCCGTCGCCGAGGGCACCGCCTTCCGAGCGGCGAAATTGCTGTTCGACGAGGGTCTCACCGACACCAGGCCCGGCGCGGCGACCCGGGTGCGCGGGCGGCCGGAGGTGATCCGTCTCGTGCGCGCGTGGTACCTCGACCCGCCCTCCGGCTCGCCGTGGCACGCCGAGATGGCGGCGCAGGGGCGCGTTGGAGCGTTCGAGGCGCACTCGGAAACCGCGACCGCTCCGCCTGCGATCGCCGAGCGCCTGGCGATCGCGACGGGCGACTCGGTGGTGCGCACCGCGTACAAGTACACCGCCGACGCCAAGCCGACGTTCATCGCTACCAGCTGGGAACCGCTCGGGCTCACCGGCACCAGCGCCGCGCAGACTCCAGAAGGCGGTCCGTTCGGCGGCTGGGGCATCATCCGGCGGCTCGCCGAGGTCGGGATCACGGTCAGCCGCGCGGTGGAGGAGATCGTCCCGCGCACGCTTACCGGGCCCGAGGCGGACATCCTTGGCCTGCGGGCCGGCATCGCGATCATCGTGATCGAGCGGACGCACTTCGCCGGGGACAAGCCGGTGGAGACCGCTGACATGGTGGTTCCGCCGCCGTACCGGCCGCGGTATGAGATTCCGGTCGAGATGGTGGAGGACGCGGAAGAGATGGGTGTGGAGTAAGTGGGTGAGGACGCGCGGGTTCTGTCGATCGTCACGCCGATCCTGGACCCGCGACCTGACTACTTGATGCAGGCCTACGAGTCGTTGGCCGGCCAGGAGATGCCGGGCGGTTGGGAGTGGGAATGGGTCCTGCAGGAGGACGGCCGTACCGGTGAGGTAGCCCGGTTACTGCCGCCGGATCCGCGCGTGCGGATCGGCACGGGCCGGCCACACGGTGGAGTGGGTCAGACCCGGAATATGGCGTTGGCGCGTTCGCGCGGGGAGTTGGTGAAGGCGTTCGACGGGGATGACGTGATGGGGGAAGGGGTGTTGGAGCGGGATATTCGAGTACTGAGTGATGGAGGGGGTGGGGGTGATAGAGGGGACGGGGTGAAGTGGACGACGTCGCGGGCGTTGGATTTGTTGCCGGACGGCTCGACTGTCGCGTCGGCGCACGATCCGGAACCGGGGCGGCTGGAGCCGGGCGTCGTCGCGGATTACTGGCGCTCGCATGGATATCGGCTGCCGGTGCATGGCGTGACGTTGTGCATGCGGCGCTCGTTGCTGGTCGCGCTTGGTGGCTGGATGGGCGTGCCAGGGTCAGACGACACGGGGTTGCTGATCGCGGCGAGTGTCGTGTCGCCGGGATATTTCCATGGCGAAGTAGGGCTCTACTACCGCAAGTGGCCGGGTCAGGTCACGGCGCAGGCGGCGCACACGCAGCCGGATGAGTGGAATGCGCGGATGAGGTTGATTGAGGAGAGGGGGGAGGCACTGCGGCGGATGTGGGGGATGGAAGAAGGGTGAACTAGGAGACGCGGCTGGTGTGGCGGCCCAGGCCTGCCCGGGTCGCGAGCAACACGTATTTGTCCCCGTTTTCGAGGCGGCGGGCGTGATCCGGTCGCCATTGGTACTCATGGGCGTGCTTTGTGCGGACAGCTATGACGCGCACCTCCCCGGGAACCTCGATGTCGTGCAGTCGTCTACCGATGAGCCCTGATTCGTCGTCGGCTACGAACTCTGCGACGAGGACGACATGGCGATAAACCGAGAGCGTGCCGAGCACTTCGCGGCCCATGAGCGCTGCGGCGAAGGCTGGGGCAGCGAGGTAGGAGACGGATCGTGAGGCCGCGTTGGTGAAGGTGCGATAGACCTGCGTGGCGAAGTCGTCGTCGAAGAGGCGCAGCACCACGCGCACGTCCGGAGCCAGGGCCCTGGCTTCCAGCGCCGCCTCCAGGTTCGCCGCGTCGTCGCCGGTGAGGGCGAGCACGGCCCGGCACCGGTGGACGCGGGCCTTGCGCAGTTGGTCTTCCAGCGGCGCTTCTCCAGTGAGCACCGGCAATTCCATGCTGCGGACCGCGGCGATGCCGCGCGCGGTCGGATCGCGTTCGATGCACACGACCGGGATGCCGATCTGGTGAATCAGGGTCGCGACACGGATGCCGACATTGCCGAGCCCGAAGACGACGACGTGACCACGCACGCCCGCGCTCGGCTGCCGGGCGATGCCGGCCCGGCCGCGCGCGATGACATCCAGCATGATCGCGGTGATCGCCGGGATGAACATGATGCCGCAGAACGTGGTCACCACCTGCGCGACCCGCTGCCACGCGCCGCCGGTCTGGCTCTGCTGCCCGAAGACGTCGGGTTGCGCGGCGCCGGCCATGTCGAGCAGCGTGTCGTAGATCGCCCAGGCAAAGTGCTGATTCAGATACCAGACGGTGAAGAAGGACGCGAGGACCGCGACGAATGCGCCGAGGAAGACTCGGCTCAGTTGAGTGGCGCCGAGCAGTCGACGCAAATCGACGAGGCGCCACCGCAGCCGGGAGATCCAGGACGGCGTGTGCGGACGGACGCCGTCGAGGAAGCGCAGCACAGCGCGGGTGCCGGGAGGGAGGATCGGAGAGGTGTCGGAAGACGGTTCAGGATCGGATGGGAGGGAGGAGGGCAGGTGCGAAGGGGAAACAGGGATGGAGGTCGGCAGGGAAGCGTTGGGCGCGATGGCGATGGCGGGTTCGCGGGTCACGCCGCTGATCCAGGTGGCGGCCGGGCCCGGTGCGTCGGGGAGCAGCCGCATGCGGGTCAGGTCCTGCTTGTCGATGCGATCGGCGATCGTGCACAGGAAGTCGGCCGACTCGCCCTCCGCGCCGATCTCGACGCTCACCGACTTGCCGCCGACTTGCACCGAGTTGGGCCGGCGTAGCGCCGCGTTGACGAACGCCGGTGCGGCGGTGGCCGACCGGGAGAGAGCGGCGCAGTTGTTCAGCAGCCGTTCGACGTGCTTTCCGAGGCGCTGGTTGTAAATCCGCAGCACCACGCGGATTTGCGGGTTGATCGCTTGGGCGCGCAGCGCGGCGTGGATGTTGGTCTGGTCATCGCCGTCCACGAGTGCGATGCCGCGCGCCGTGGACACGTCGGCGGACCTGAGCACTTCCTCGGTGATTGTGGGTATTGCGATGACCGAATCCCGGCCGAGGATCTTCGTGATCTGCGGCGCGTGGTCCCGCTCCCGGTTCGGCACGATCGCGACGACGGATACCTCGTAGAGCTCGGTCAGTTCGACGACGAGACGGTGCGCGAGTGTGTTGGCGCCGCAGACTATGTAGTCAGGTCCCCGCCCTCGATCCGGCATGATCCTGATGGTAATGGCAGCGCGTGGAGACCGGAGACGGCCAGCCGCCCGCCGATCAGCTCGCGCTCGCGGCCAGATGGCTGCTGAGCCATTGCAGCGCGGCGGGAACCTCGGCGTTCCAGGTGTTGAAGTTGTGGCCGCCGGAGGCCCGGACCAGCGTCGACACGCGCATCGGGCTCTTGGCGTCGCGGGCGAACTGCATCGTGGGCCCGTAGTTCGACTCGCCGGTGCGGCTGGTGGTCAGCAGCGCGGCGATCGGCGGGGAGGGGAGATGCTCTATCCGCCACAGCAGGTCGTTTTGCCGGCGGAACACGGGATCGCCGCCGTAGAGGTCGCCGGTGGTCCCATCCTGCAAAGCGTCGAAGTACCCTGACAGGCTCGCCGCGGCCGAGAACCGGTCGGAGTTGAGCATCGCCAGCTTGAGAGCGCAGTATCCGCCGGTGGAGTCGCCGACCAGACCCCAGCCCGACGCGTCCTGGCTGACCCGATAGGTGCGCTCCACGGCCGAGGTCACGTCGACCGACCAGAACTCGCCGGCGCGCGGGCCGCCCCCGGCCACGTCGGTGCACTCGGTGTCGCGACCGGAGATGATCATCGGCGACATCATCACCAGCACCATCGGTTTGTCCTGGCCGGCGTTGATGCCGTCGACCAATCGGGCCGGGTATCTCAGCAACGTGACGAGCTTGGTGACGTCGCCGGGGTAACCGCTGGACACGATGACCGTCGGAAACAGGGTTTTGCGATAGCTCGCCTGGAAGTACTGCGGCGGCAAGTAGATCAGCGCGTGCGCGGACAGGCCGGTCAGCTGGCCGCGCACGGTCACGTCGTCGAGTCTGCCGCCTCGGGCCGGGTCCGCGCCCCCCGGGATCGGCAGCGTGCCGTGGCTATTGATGGTGATGCCCGAACCGTTCTGCGCGGCGCCGAGCGGCGATGGGGCGGAGACGGCGTAGTGGCCGGTCGCGACGCTGACCAGATCGCGCCAGGAGCCATAGAAGCCGAAGTAATTGTTCGCGGCGGCCAGGACCGTGGCGAGCAGCAGCACCTGCGTGACGGCGAGGGCACCGGCGCGTCCGGCGAGCGAGCGCGGGCCTTGTGCGGCGAGTCTCGGCCAGAAGCGGACCACGGCGACGAACCCTGCGACGGTCAGCGCCGCGAGCAGGATGAGGAGGGGAAGGCCGGTCAGGCTCATGACTGTGTTCTCAGCTGGGGTCTCATGATTGCGGCGCGCCGTTTTGGAGGGTCTGCGCGAGCCAGTCGAGCGTCTGGAGTTCGTCGGCCGGACCTGGCGCGGACATGGCCTGAAGCGGCGGGCGAACCGGGCCGAGTATGGCCTGCGGGGGTTCGCCGGTGGCCGCGAACAGCAGGCGGCTCGGCGGCGCGGGATAGTTGCGCAACCACCAGGCGGGGTCGGCCGGCGAGTCCGGTGGCCCGGGGTGCTGCCAGCGGCCGAAGACGGCGGCTGCCGAGTATCGTCCGGCGTCCTCGAGAGCGAGCGCGATCGCGCAGTCGCCGCCGTTGCCTGGACCGCCGCCCATGACTCCCCATGCCGCCGGACTTAGCCGAACGCGGTAAGAGTCGGCGACTGCGGTGCGTAGGTCCTGGCCCCAGAACTGCTCGGCTGACGCGGCGTCCGGCTCGCTAACGCACGGAATGTGGCGGTGGTGATCACCGTGCACTATGACAACCACGGCCTGCGGCGGTGGCTGCTTTCCGGACATCAGGTCGGAGGAAAGGGTGGCGACGCCGGGGTCTGACGTGTCGTCAACGACGATGGCCGGGTAGTAGCGGCGACCATCGGCGGGCGCGTAGTACTCCGGCGGGAGGAAGACCTCCAGTCCGGCGGTTATGCCGCTGCGCAGTCCAACCAACGTGGTGTTGACTTCCGTGGCTTTCGGTCCACTACCTGGGCTCTGGCTCGTCTGGGAGGCCGGAGTCGCGGTCTTGCCCGCTTGCAGTTGGGCCGCGTTGACGTCAGGCCGTACGACACCGGAGTCCTTGAGCTGATAACGCTGCGAGCCGACGCCGAACAGGTCGCTCCACGACGTATAGAAGCCGAACAGGTCGTTCGTCAGCGCCGCGACGGCCAGCAGCACCGTGATTTGGGTGGTCAGCAGCAGCCCGATCCGACCAGCCACCGGGCGCGGCCCACGGCCGGCGAGCCGCGGCCAGCGCCAGATCGTCAGGCCGCAGGCCGCCAGCGCGAGCAGGCCCAGGATCACGAGGAAGAGCTTGCTCGTGACGCCCATGGCCGTTAGCCGTTGCTCCAGGCCTCGTAGGCCTCGGTGACCTCGTCGACATCGCCGTCCATCCGGATCAGCCCGGCCTCCAGCCAGATCACCCGGTCGCAGATGTCGCGCACCGAGTTGATCGAGTGGCTGACCACGAACACGGTGCCCGCGTTGCGTCGCAGCTCCCGGATGCGGTTCTCGCTGCGCCGCTGGAAGCCCGCGTCGCCGGTGGCCAGCGCCTCGTCGATGAGCAGCACGTCGTGCAGTTTGGTGGCGGCGATGGAGAAGCGCAGCCGCGCGGCCTGGCCCGCCGAATAGGTCTTCATAGGGCGCAGCGAGGTGTTCGGGGACTTCTCGTCGATTCCGGAGAAGTCGATGATCGACTGGTACTTCTCCTTGATCTCGGTCGGGTGCAGGCCCATCGCCAGGCAGCCGAGCACGACGTTGCGCTCCCCGCTCAGGTCGTTCATGAGCGCCGCGTTCACGCCGAGCAGGCTCGGCTGGCCGTCGGTGTACACGCCGCCGACCTTCTCGGCCGGCAGCAGGCCCGCGATGGCGCGCAGCAGGGTGGACTTGCCGGAGCCGTTCGAGCCGATCAGGCCGATCGACTCGCCGCGGCGCGCCACGAAGGAGATGCCCCTGATCGCGTGCACGTCGCGCAGCGCGTCGTGCTTGCGTCGGTGGATGATCCGGTTGAGCGCGCCGGTCGCGGAGCCGCGGGTCGCGCCGCTGCCGCCGTAGACCTTGTAGTGCACGTGCAGGTTGTCGACGACGACGGTCGGCGAGTTCTTGGCGGCCTCGGCGCGGCGCTTGGACCGGCGGTCCAGGACCTCGTCGCGGGTCAGCTCCTCGCCGTCGACCACGATGAGGTCGGTCGCGGTGGAGGAAGCCTTCTTCTTGTCAGCCACGGCCGTACGTCTCCTCACCCTGCCAGAAGTACAGGTACCCGCCGATCCCTACGACCAGCGCCCAGAACACCAGCCACAGCCAAGCGTGCGGGGGCAGGAACATCGCGCTGGCGTTACCGGCCGCGATCTTCGGGTCCTTCGTCGCGGGAACCGTGATCAGCTGGTTCCGGATCACCTGGATGAACAACAGCGGCGGGTTGTGGTCGAGGATCCACAGGAGCGGACCGGGCACGTGGTGCTTCCCGAGCATGATCTTGATGCTGTAGAAGACGCCTGAGGCGTACATCCACGTGCGCAGGACGAACGGCAGCAGCTGGCTGGTGTCGGTGAGGATCGCGCCGAAGCGGGCCACGACGAGGGCCAGGCCCGTGTTGAACACGAACTGGAGGCACAGCGCCGGCACGATCAGCAGCCAGTGCCAGGTGATCGCCTCGCCCTGCGACAAGGCGACCGCGAAGAGGATCACCATCGCGATCAGCAGCTGCTGGAGCTGGATGATGGTGATCGCGATCGGCAGACTCGCGCGCGGGAAGTACAGCGCCCTGATCAGGTTGAGGTTGTCGCTGATCGCCCGCGAACCGTAGAGCATCGCGGTCTGCATGAAGTTGAAGATGAAAACGCCTGCGACCAGGTAGACGATGAAGTCCGGAATGCCCTGCCTGGTGCCCAGCAGCACGCCGAAGATCAGGTAATACACCCCGACGTTGAGGATCGGGGTCAGCACCTGCCACAGCTGGCCGAGCCGCGAGCCGGAGTAAAGCGCCTGGTTGCGCGCGGTCGCCCAGGTGACGATGAAGTGCCTGGCCACCCACAACCGGCGCGCGTACGCGATCGGATTCGGACGCGCGCCCGCCACCGCGAGGCTGTACTTGGCCGCCATCCCGGAGCCGCCGAGTTCATTGAACTCGGGATCGACCGCGGGCAGGCTGACGTCGCCGGGGTCGGCGCTCTCGCGCTGCGGTCCGGCCGCCACTGTCTGTGTGCCGCTCACTTCGACTCTTCTCGCCCTCATCGCCTTACTAGTCTGACTGACCAGGCCCGCTACCCGGTTGCCTCCGCGCGCCGTCAGATGATGGGCGGCCGGCCTAGCTTGGTCATTTGCCAGACAGTACGCCATCGCATGGGATGCCGCGGTCCGGCGTCGCTGCGCACTCCCTCGGCGAATCCCGCCAGCCACGGACGCAGCGCCGACAAGTCGCGATTGCGGGCCACGGTCAGCCCGAACCAGACCGCCAGGTAGACCGGGACCAGCGGCCACGGCAGGTTGCGCTTGGCCAGCCAGACCCGGTTGCGCGCGACCATCCGGTGGTAGGTCGCGTGCCGGGTCGGGGAGGTCGTGGGGTGGTGCAGCGTCAGGTCGGCCCGGTACTCGATGGTCCAGCCCGCGTCGAGCGCGCGCCACGCCAGGTCGGTCTCCTCGTGGAAGAGGAAGAATTCGCCGGGCAGCAGGCCGACCTGCTCGAGCACGGCGGTGCGGGTCGCATTGGCGCCGCCGAGGAAGGTGGTGACCGGTGAGGAATGGTTCGGATCGCCTACCCGCACGCGCGGCACGTGACGGCGCTGGACCGTGCCCGTATCCGGATCGGTGATGCGGAAGGACACGATGCCTAACCGCGGGTCAGCGGTGAAGGCGGCGCGGACCTTCTCGGCAACCTGATCGCCGTCAAGCGACCCGTCGTCGTCGAGGGTGAGGATCACCTCGGGCCGCTGCTCCGGCGGCAGGTCGAGCAGCACGCGGTAGCCCGCGTTGCGGCCGGCCGGGATGCCGA
>NZ_DATNGK010000003.1:0-2288 GCF_035605935.1 Actinocrinis sp.
GCAGCTGTTCGGCGACCGGCTGATGGTCGCGAACGCCACCGGCTGCTCCTCGATCTACGGCGGGAACCTGCCCACCACGCCGTGGACGACCAACGCCGACGGGCGCGGCCCGGCCTGGTCGAACTCGCTGTTCGAGGACAACGCCGAATTCGGCCTGGGATTCCGGCTGGCCGCCGACCGGCACGTCGAGCTGGCCCGCACCCGCCTGACGGAGCTGCGCGACACGATCGGCGCCGACCTGGCGGACGACATCCTCGGCGCGTCACAGCTACGCGAATCGGAACTGGCGGCCCAGCTCGACCGGGTCGCCGAGCTGAAGCGGCGGCTCGAGGCCCTGGACCAGGACTACGGGCATGTCGCCGATCTGCGCAGCGTGGTCGATCACCTGGTGCGGCGCAGTGTCTGGATCGTCGGCGGGGACGGCTGGGCCTACGACATCGGCTCCTCGGGCCTGGACCACGTGCTGGCCACCGGGCGCAACGTGAACGTGCTGGTGCTCGACACCGAGGTCTACTCCAACACCGGCGGGCAGTCATCGAAGTCGACACCGCTCGGCGCCGTCGCCAAGTTCGCCTCGGCCGGCAAGACCGTGCCGAAAAAGGACATCGCGCTGCAGGCCATCGCCTACGGCAACGTCTACGTAGCCCGGGTAGCCATGGGCGCCGACCCGCAGCAGACCCTGCGCGCCTTCCGCGAGGCGGAAGCCTACGACGGGCCGTCGCTGGTCATCGCCTACAGCCACTGCATCGCGCACGGCATCGAGATGCGCGACGGCCTCGACCAGCAATACCGCGCCGTGGCCAGCGGGCACTGGCCGCTGATCAGGTACGACCCGCTGGTCCGGACGGCCGGCGGTAACCCGTTCCTGCTCGACTCGCCGAGGCCGCGCATCAGCCTGGCCAGCTACACCCAGCGCGAGCTGCGGTACCGCTCGCTCAGCAACACCAACCCGGCCGAGGCCGAGCGCCTGGGAGTGCTGGCCCAGGAAGCGGTTGACCAGCGCTGGAGCACCTACGAAGAGATGGCCACCCGCGGAGCGCAGCAGTTTCCGGCCGACGCGCGGAGGGACGACTAATGGACCTTTCGACCCACTACCTGGGCCTAGCGCTGCGGAACCCGCTCGTCGCCTCCGCGTCACCGCTCTCGAATACCGTCGACGGCGTCCGGCGGCTCGCCGACGGCGGCGTCGGCGCGGTGGTGCTCTACTCCCTGTTCGAGGAGCAGCTGCGCCGGGAGGCCGCGGAGAACGCGCGGCTGGCCGAGATGGGCACGGAGGCTTTCGCCGAGTCCCTGTCCTACTTCCCGGCTGAGGCTGAGGCTGAAGCAGAAGCCGATGGCAGCGCGGATGAACCTAGCCCGCGCCGCTACCTGAGCCTGCTCGAGCGCGCCGCGGCGGCGGTCGAGATACCGGTCATCGGCAGCATCAACGGCGTGACGCCCGGCGGCTGGACCAGCTACGCGCGTGCGATGCAGGACGCGGGCGCCGCGGCGATCGAGCTGAACATCTACTACATTCCAGGCGACCCGCACATTACCGGCCGCGAGGTCGAGCAGCGGCACCTAGACATCCTGTCCCGGGTCAAGGACGCGGTGACCGTGCCGGTGGCTGTCAAGCTGAGCCCGCACTTCAGCTCGGTCGGCGAGATGGCACTGCGGCTTGACGAGGCGGGCGCGGACGGCCTGGTGCTGTTCAACCGGTTCCTGCAGCCCGACATCAACCCCGAGACCCTCGCGATAATGCCCGACGTGTACCTCTCCAGCCCGGCCGAGGCCCGGCTGCCGCGGACCTGGATCTCCATCCTGCGCCAGCATCTGCGTGCCTCCCTCGCCGCGACGACCGGAGTCGAGGGACCGGCCGACGTGATCAAGTACCTGCTAGCGGGCGCCGATGTCGTGATGACGGCGTCTGCGCTGATCCGGCACGGCCCCGCGCACGCCGCCGTCCTGCTCGACGGCCTGTCCGGATGGATGGCCCGCAAGGGATATCCGTCGGTCGCCGCAGTGCGCGGAATGCTCGCCCTGCCTGCAGATACTGACGAGGCTGCTTACGAGCGGGCAGGCTACGTCCGCGCGATGCAGGCCGCCAACAGCTCCCGCGGCCCGTGGTGACGCCCGGTCAGGCGCGGTCCACGGTGAGATCAAGGAAGTGGGTCGCGCAGGAGATGCACGGGTCGTAGTTGCGAATCGCCTGCTCGCACTGCCAGGTCAGCTGCTGATCGTCGAGATCCAGCC
This sequence comes from Actinocrinis sp., assembly GCF_035605935.1. Taxonomy (GTDB): domain Bacteria; phylum Actinomycetota; class Actinomycetes; order Streptomycetales; family Catenulisporaceae; genus Actinocrinis. The sequence goes on from NZ_DATNGK010000003.1 coordinate 2,233, forward strand.
GGCCGGCGACGAACCGGCGCAGATCGTCTTCGATGCTGGCCTGATTCTGCGAGGTG
>NZ_DATNGK010000004.1:0-32720 GCF_035605935.1 Actinocrinis sp.
GCCTAGAGCCAGACCCGATCGCCGCCCCCGTCGTGCGGCGCATCTATCGCGAGTACATCGCCGGGCACGGGCTGCACGCCATCTCTGAAGGACTCACCCGCGACGGCATCCCGTGCCCCTCGGCGCACGACCCCGCCCGCAACACTCACCGTCAAGGAGTCGGCTGGCCCAAATCCGCGATCATCGTGATTCTGACCAACCCCCGCTACACCGGACGGCAAGTGTGGAACAAGCAGCGCAAGGCCGGGGTCCTGCTGGATATCGAAGATGTCGCCGCGGGCTACGAGACCAAGTTCAAATGGAACGAGCCGGGCACCTGGGTCTGGTCCGACACCATCGCCCACGAGCCGCTGGTCTCGCTCGAGGACTTCGAGGCCGTACAAGCCATCCGTCTCCAGCGACGCAAGACCAACCCGCCGGCACCGCTTCAGCGCATGCAGCGCACCTCCGAGCGGCACTACCTGCTGCGTGGGATCCTGTACTGCGCCGTATGCGGGCGCAAGATGGAGTCCACGTTCAACCACGGCCGCCCGCACTACCGCTGCCGTTACCCGGCGGCCTACGCCGAAGCCAACGGCATCGCACACCCGCGCACCGTCTACGTGCGCGAGGACCACATCGTCCCGCACCTGGACAAATGGCTGTGCACCATCTTCGCGCCGCACCGCATCGCCGCCACCGCCAAGGCACTGGCCGACGCATCCAGCGGCGACGACAACCACGCGGTGCTGGCCGCCAAAGCCCACAAGGAGCTGGCCGAGGCCGACCGCAAGCTCGGCCAGTACCGGGCCCTGCTTGAAGCCGGAACCGACCCGGCCACCGTCGCCGGTTGGATCCGCGAAGTCGAGATCGAGAAAATCGCCATCAACGCCAGGCTGCGCGAACTCGGCGAACGAGCCACGATGACAACCGAGGAGATCACCGCTCTGGTACACGCGCTCGGCGATCTGGTGAGGGTCCTCGGCGAAGCAGCCCCCACTAACAAGATGAAGATCTACAAGGAGCTTGGGCTGCGACTTGACTACGACGCCAGCGCCCGCACGGTGGCTGTCGAAGCAATAACCGCCGGATCAAACATCAAGTCTGATACCGACAGCAGTGTACGTAAGGTCGGTGTCCGAGGGGGGACTTGAACCCCCACGCCCTTAACGGGCACTAGCACCTCAAGCTAGCGCGTCTGCCATTCCGCCACCCGGACCGGGTGTGCCAAACGGGTACCCGGTTTGTCCGGTGCCGCGTTGACGTGGAGAACAATACCAAAGATCGGAAGGGGTTGTGCACACGGTATCGGCGCGGTCGGGCGGCGCGTCGCGGGCCGCCGGCGGAATTCTGGGGGCGGCTTGCTCGCTGAGGGGAGGGAGTGTTCCAGGGGCAAGGCCGAGCGGAGAAGAGGGCGAGATGAGCCAGGAGAACCGCGGGCGAGTACGGGTCGAGGAGGGGCGCAAGCGGGTGCGCGTTTACCTCGGCGGCGCGCTGGTGGCGGACACGACGCATCCCCGGTTGGTCTGGGAGGCGCCGTACTACCCGACGTACTACCTGCCGGCCGAGGATGTGCGGGCGAAGCTGGAGCCGACCGGGCGGACGGAGCGATCGCCGAGCCGTGGCGAGGCCCAGCTGTACGACGTGGTGGTCGATGGGGCGCGGGCGCCGGAGGCGGCGCGGCTGTTTCCCGACTCGCCGTTGGAGTCGCTGCGCGGGCTGGTGCGGCTCGACTTCGCCGCGATGAGCGAGTGGTTTGAAGAGGACGAGCCGATCTACGTACATCCGCGCGACCCTTACACGCGCGTGGATATCCTCGCCAGTTCGCGGCACATCCGGGTGGAAATCGACGGCGTGACGGTCGCGGACAGCCATCAGCCGCGCATCCTGTTTGAGACCGGGCTTCCGCCGCGCTATTACCTGCCGCTGACCGACATCCGCATGGACTTGCTGCGGCCGTCGTCGACGCAGACTAGCTGTCCGTACAAGGGCACCGCCGGGTATTGGTCCGTGGATACCGGGACGACCGTGCATGAGGACGTGGTGTGGTTCTACCGCACGCCGCTACCGGAGTCGCAGAAGATCGCGGGCTTGGCGTCGTTTTACAACGAGAAAGTAGATGTCTACGTGGACGGGGTGCTGGAGGAGCGGCCGCGGACGCACTTTGGGTGAGTGCGAACGATCGAGGCGGAGGCGAGCGCGGGGCGGGAACCGAGGCGGTCTGCGGACCTGGTGAGGATGGGTCAGGTCCGCAGGGCACACGCGTAGTCGGGGCGGTCTACTCGAAGTAGGCCTCGGCGGCCAGTTCGTCGGCGCGTTCGGGTTCGGCTAGCAGCGCGGCGATCAGGTGCCTGCGATCCCACCGCCCCGCCGCCCAGGCCAGGGCGCGCGCCAGGCCATCGAAGGTCGAGGCGTGCACCTCGCCGTCCACGACGCGCCAGTCGGTCTCGATCTCGTCGTCGAGGATCAGTTCCTCGTGCTCGAGGTAGGTCTCGGGCGCCTCGGGCAGCAGGTCCAACACGACGTCCGGGACCGATTGGCGCTCACCCTCGGAGGTGACGCGTCCGTCGACGAGTTCAGACGCGAGGCTGAGGTCGAGCAGGTCGGCCAGTCGGTCCGCGGTGCGCGGCGGGACGGGCAGGTACGGCCGGTCGCCGAGGAGCGGCAGCAGGTCAGGGGCGTCGATGACCGCGACTTCTGCCGCGTCGGCGAGGATCGGGCTGCCGCCCTCGCGCGCGGAGCTGCCCGTGAGGAAAGCGCGGAGCACCGAAGGCGGGGCGACGCGGTCTTCAGGGATATCAGCGAGGGCGTTATACAGATCGACCAGCTGCGCGGCGCTGACCTCGCGGTCCGGGTCGGCGAGGCGGTCGAGCAGTTCGTCGGGACCACCTGGTGCGGCGAGCAGCGCATCGAGGGTTGTGCGCACGCCGAGGCCGATGAGGAAGTCGGGTGGGAGGCGGAGCGCGTCGGGTTGGTGTTTGTCGTCGGAGCGCGGGGCACTGACGGGAGTGGCAGCGGCGCCTGCGAAAGCTTGAGCGCCTGCGTCGTCAGCGGTGTGCGCGGCGTCAGCGGAGTCAGGGATCTGATCGTAGAGGCCGCGCAGCGGGCCGCCGCCGGTGGCGAGGTCTGCGGGGCAGCGGCCGTCGAGCACCGGATGTCGACTGAGCCACCACGACGTATACGAGGGCAGACGCAGTGACTGCCCGTCGCCGGTCAGCACCCTGATCGGCTGGGTGATCGCGGCGCGCAGCCCGGCTCCGGCGAGTAGGTCGAGCGCGGCCGACCAGCGCCCCGGCGCGACCAGATCCAGGTCACGAATGGCAGTCAGCTCCGCGGCGACCGGCGGTGCGTCGCGCTGGCCGGCCGGCAGCAGGTCGCGCACGTCGTCCAGCCAGTCCTCGAAGCCGTCCAGCTCCAGCAGTTCACGGTCGGCGCCGTCCGGGTCGAGCAGCACGTCGGTGGCGCGCACCAGCGTGAACGTGTCGAGGACGCCGACCGCGCGCAGAGTGTCGGCTCCCCAGCGGCGGACCCAATCGGCGTGTACCCGGCCGAACGCCCCGGGTTCGACGACCTCGGCCAGCGGTGAGCCGGGTAGCAGCAGCTCGCGGGCCTCGGTATACGTGCCCTGATCGTCGAGAAGCAGGAGGCTGTCAAGCCCGAATCGCTCGCCGGGGCGTGGCTCGGCGGCGCGCACGAGGGTCAGTACAGCTTCGGCGATCGCGCCCGGGTGAGCGAGATTCTCGGGGTCCGCCTGCGGAAGGTCATCGCGCGCGGCGGCGATCGCCGCGCGCAAGGCCGGGTAGCCGAGGATCACGCGTGGCTGCGCCGGCTGGGCGCCCAGCCGTTCGAGCAGCGCGTAGGAGCCGGGGCCGAGGGCCGCTGGGTGCACGATGCGCAGACCGAGCGGGCGCAGCGTATCGAGGCGGAGTTCATCGAGTCCGGCACTGCCGTAGAGCGCGGAGCCCGATGAGGTATCGCCCGGCAGTAGCGTTCCGGCGGCTCCGCGCACCGTGCGCCCGTCAGCAAGCGGGACCGGGAGCGCGGTCAGTGCTTCGCGGGCGCCGGGGTCGTAGCCGGCCAAGCCGTCCAGGGCCGCGTAGAGCCGGCCCCACCAGGACGGCTCGCGGCGCAGCGCGGCCAGGATCTCGACCAGCTCGGCCAGGTCCAGCCTGCGGACGCGCAGCGCGGTCAGCGCGATGGTGTCGCGTTCCCAGCCGGCCGGCAGCAGGCCCGGGATCACGTCGCCGACCGCCGTGACTAGTGCTTCGTCGCAGGGCACGACGACGGTCGCGTCCTTCGGGCGCAGCAGCTCCCGGCTGCCGTCAGCCGCGGGCAGACAAGGGGTCTCGGGCAGCCGACGCGCGATGCGCTCGCGCAGGGCCGCGTCAAGCGCTCCCTCAGCGACCGGACCAGGCACGAGGCGCAGCAGGCCGGGCGTGCGCGCGGGCCACTGCGCGAACAGGTCCGCGTACGCCGAGGCGGCCCGGTCGAGCAGATAGTCCGTCAGATCCCCTGGCGCGACATGGCGGCGCGTCGGGTCGAGCGGGAAGGACGCGATCAGCAGCGCCGGAAGGCCGAGTGGTTCGTCCGTGGGCGTCGGGGCGTGCACGACCGGGACGGTCTGTGGGCGGCGAGGTTCGGTCTCCGTACCGCTTTCCGCTGCGCCGTTCGCGCCGGAGCCGACCGGGACCGCCCAGGTCACGGACCAGTACGGCCGCGCGCGCTCCTCGACAGGACGGTTCGCGAGCAGCAGCGGGTCGAGGGCGCCATGCGCGCGGGCCAGTCGCCAGCGGGTGGTGCGGGCACCGTCGCCGATGATCCATTCGTGATCACCGCCGTGGCGGGAGCTGAGCGTGCGCGTGGCGCCGTCGACCTCGACGACGATCTCGGACAGCTGTGGGAGAGCGAGCAGCAGCGCGTCGTCAATCTCGGTGAGCAGCCTGCGGACCAGCTCTTCGGCGGCGCTGGCGCGCAGCGGAAGGATGATGGCTGTGTCATAGCCCTGCGGCGGCTGGCCTTCGGTCGGATACGGCAGGCGCAGCACGGGGATGCGGCCCTCGCGGCGGCGCAGTTCCAGGCCGAGTTCGGGGCTGCGGATGGAAATGTCCTCGACGGCCGCGCGGGCGTCGACCGTGGAGAAGCGCACCGAGCCGTGCCGGGAGTGCACAGCCGGTTCGTCGCTGACCGCGAGGACGGCCGCGAACCCGACGCCGAATCGGCCGACGGTTCCACCCGAGGTGGGCACGTCGTCGGTCGCGGGGTCGCTGCCCGGATTCCATTGGTCTCGCTTGGACGACGCGCGGAGGGTGGAGAGGCTGACCACGCCGGCGGCGTCGAGTGGACTGCCGGTATTGGCCACGACCAGCGTCGCGGGATGGCCGGGCGGCTGCTCGAGGACGATGCGCAGGCGGCCGGTGCGCCCGGCGCGGGTCGCGGCGTCGGCGGCGTTCTGGGCCAGCTCGATCACGACGCGGTCCCGGTAAGCGCCGAGGACCAGGTCCTCTTCGAGGTTCGCGTCCTCGCGGAAGCGCACCGGGGCGGCCGCCCAGGCGTCGAGCACCCGGCTGCGGATCGCGGCGGTATCGAACCGGTCGGTCACGGCCTGGTTCTCCTTCGTGAGCTGACTTGCGGCGGCCGGACGGCCGTGTCCGACAGGCTACCGGTCCCGGCAGACCAAACTGGTCGAGCGCGTGGCGCGCGGAGTCCCAGCCGTGTGCCGGTTCATCAGTGGTTATGCGCGTCACGTATATCGGCACGCCGGGTATTGACCCGGCCTGGGCGCGGTCGTACTCTGCCGTTGCGTAGTCACGTTAGGAAACTTGACTAACTAAGCGCGGCTACTGCCGAGCTGTTCCGACTATCCACGGAGAAGCGGCCTTGCCTGTTCGGAGGAGTCTTGCCTGGGCAGGCTTGGGCCGCAAAGGCGCGGCGAGGCGGCCCGTATCCACCCGCACTGTGGTCGGGGCCGTCCTCGCCGCCGCCCTCCTGGTCTCCGGCGCGCTCGCGTTGCGCTGGGGGATCGCGGGCGCCTCCGGACCCGGGAACGGCGACGCAGCCGGCCCGCGCCCGGCTCGGGCCGCGGCGGGTTCGCCCCGGCTGCACGGCGCGGACCCGCTGGCCCGCACCCGGATCGACCTCAAGCCCGGCCCCGCCGACGCCGTGCTGACCGCGCGCGGGGATCTGACCCGGCTCGGCTGGGATTCGGCCGAGCCCGCGCTGAGCCCGGCGCTGCTGAAGTCCGGCCGGTTCGGCAAGCGCGCCTCGCTGCCCGTGGACGGCAAGATCTACGCGCAACCTTTGTTCGTGCCCGCACTCGCTATTGGCGGCAGGCAGCACAACGTGGTGATCGCGGCGACCGAGCATGACAGCGTGTACACGTTCGATGCGGATACCACGGCATCCTCGACCTCGGCGTTGTGGCATGTCTCGCTGCTGACGCCGGGGGCACGCACGTTCCGGGCCGCGACCGACCGCGTCGCGAAGAACCGACTGTGCGACTCGATCACACCCGAGGTCGGCATCACCAGCACTCCGGTCATCGATTGGGCGACGCAGACCCTTTACGTGATGGCCTTGGACGTGGAGCACGGCGCGCTGACATACCGCCTGCACGCGCTGGATCTGGCCACCGGCCGCGAAAAGCAGCCTGCTGCGATAGTGAGCGCGTCAGTGCCCGGACAAGGCCTCGACGCGCACAACGGCACCGTGGCGTTCGCGGCCACCGAAGAACAGCAGCGGATGGCGCTGACCGAGGTACGCGGCGTGATCTACGCGGGCTTCGCCTCATGGTGCGGCTGGAATCCGTACCACGGCTGGGTACTTGGCTATTCCGCCGCGTCGCTGGCGCGCGAAGTGGTGTACAACACCAGCCCGGACCAGTGGGGTGCGGGCCTGTGGGAGTCGCAGGCCGGCATCTCCGCAGACGGACACGGGCACCTGTTCCTGGTGACCGGCAACGGCCCGTTCGACCTGGACAGCGGTGGCGCGGATGTCGGCGATTCGGTGCTGGAGATGACGGTTCAGGACGGCACGCTGCGCATCGTTGACTCGTTCACGCCGTTCGACCAGCTGTGCCGGGTCCGCCACGATCAGGATCTCGGCTCCGGCTCGCCACTGATGATCCCCGGCCACGACGAAATGGTGCTCTCCTCGAAGACCGGCGCGGTTTATCTGCTCTCTGAGTCCGCGCTCGGTGGCTACCACAGCGTCGCGGACCCTTGCGCGACCGGTACACGTGCGCGCGCCGACGTTGACCGGATCAAGCAGGAGCTGACGGTCAACACGGTACCCGGCGGGATGTGGGGCACCTGGGCGTTCTGGTCCTCGGCGCAAGCCTCGAGTTCGAGCGCGCCCACCGACTTCGTCTATGGAAGCGGCGCGCAAGGCAGATTGACGCAATGGCGGCTAGCAGCGGACGGAACGATCGTGCCCAAGCCGATCGCACAGGCCCCACTCCCCTACAGCTATCCCGGCGCGATTCCTGTCGTGAGCAGTAACGGAACAACGACCGGTAGCGGCATCGTGTGGACCGTCGACCAGACGCACGGCGCGGTACTTCGCGCGTTCGACGCATCGAATATCGCGACGCCCCTGTGGGACAGCGCGCGCAACGCTTCCCGTGACGGCTTGCTGCCCGGCGAGTTCGACCACTTCACCATCCCGACCACGGCCTGCGGGCTGGTGCTCGTCGGCGACCAGAACCACCTGGAAATCTACGGCGCCCTGCCCGGCTGATTCCGGCGCCGCAATGACCTCGGGCGCGCCGGCCTGCGCCGACCGGCGCGCCCGAGCTTCAACCACGTGTGCGAAGATACGGAATCCCCCTGCGCCGGCAGGGATCGCGGTACAGTGTCCGAGCAATGGAGCACAGCCCATGAGCGACCACGGTTTCTCGGCCTCCGAGATCGACACCGGACGGCCGCATCCGGCACGTATGTACGACTACTGGCTCGGCGGCCGGGACAACTACGAGGTCGACCGTGACGCGGCGGAACGCGCCCTGGCCGCCTCGCCGCGGATCCGCGACGCGATCCGGGCGAACCGGGCCTTCATGCGGCGCGCGGTGCGAGCCGTCGTCGAAAGTGGAGCGCGGCAGATCATCGACATCGGCACCGGCATCCCGACGTCGCCCAATACGCACGAGATCGCGCAAGCCATCGCGCCCGACGCCCGCGTCGCGTACATCGACAACGATCCGATCGTCAGCGTTCACGCGCAGGCACGGCTGACCGGAGCGAACGGCACCGGGTTCGCGCTCGCGGATCTGCGCGATCCGGCGGGCCTGCTCACCAATCCGGTGGTCAAGTCAGTGATCGACTTCGACCAGCCGGTAGCGGTGCTGCTGGTCGCCGTGCTGCACTTCGTCACCGATCTCGAGCACCCGGCGCAGATCGTCGCGACGCTACGCGATGCGCTGCCCTCCGGAAGCTGGCTGGCGCTCACGCACGGAACGAGCGATACAGCCGTGCACGACACAACTGAAGCCGTGGCGGTGTACCGCAACGCCACCGCGACGCTCAATCTGCGTCCGCATCGACAGGTGCTCAGCTTCTTCGACGGGTTCGAGCTCATCGAGCCGGGGTTGGTGACCATCTCCGAGTGGCGACCGGAACCGGACGCGCAGATCACCAAGTTCGGGATCTTCGGCGGGGTCGGCCGCAAACCGTAGCGTTCGGTGCCGGGCCGGTTCTGCCTGCCTGGTAGCCGCGCGACCGCCTTTTTCCGTAATGCATCGGCGCGCATTGAAGTGCACGTACGTTTGATTCGCCGCGCACGGGTATCCGCTCCCTCGGCCTTCCGAGGAGGAGAATCTGATGAGCGGCACCATCATCCTCGCCATCGTCCTCGCGGTCGTCGTCGTGCTCGGCGCGGCGGTGCTGATCCTGCGCACCGGCACCCGTGACCACGGCCGCGACCTGCGCCGTCGGTTCGGACCCGAGTACGACAGGGTCGCGGCGCGGCACGGCGACCAGGCGGCGGCCGAGCAGGAGCTGGCCGAGCGAGTGCGCGAACACGACGCGCTGACGCTGCGGCCCCTGGCACAGGACGAGCGCGAGCGGTACGAGCGCACGTGGACCAGCGTGCAAGAGCGATTCATCGACGACCCGCGCGGCGCGACGCAGCAAGCCGACCAGGTGATCGGCGGTCTGCTCACCGCGATCGGCTATCCGTCCGAGGACCGCGAGAAGCAGCTGGACCTGGCTTCCGTGGACCACGCCTACGCGCTGAGCGAGTACCGGCAAGCGCGCGAGCTGGCCCAGCGCGGCCTCAACGGCGACGCGGCGGTCGAGGGCACGAAGCGCACCGACGGCGCGGTCGCGGGTGCGACTGCTCCCGGCACGAACGCTGCGGGCGCCCCGGCGCTTTCGTCGACCGAGACGCTGCGTGAGGCGATGCTGCACTACCGCGTGATGTTCAACGATCTGCTCGGCCGAGCCGACGCCGAGCGTGCCCACGCCGGTCAACGTTGATCGAAGGGGAACACGATGTCGATATCGAAGCCTGAGAACGCAGCACAGAGCACTGAGCGCGACGACGAATTCGAGCGCGAGCAAGCCGGGCGCGACGGCGGATTCGAAAACGGCTACGGGTACGGATATGACGGCGAACGCGAGCCGGAGTCCGAATCAGGGTCGGAATCTGAAATGGCGCCACACTCCGCGGCGTCGTCGGAAGAGGAGCCGGCTTTGCACTCGCCGTCGCAATCGGAGACTGGCCTCGAAGACGAGGACGCGCCGGCGCATCAGACCACGACCGGTGCGGTCAACCGCGACCTGGCAGCACACCAGGGCGAGGAGCGGGAAGCGGGCGAGCCAGAGTCCGAGTTCGAAACCGCGCAAGAGCCTCGGGCTACGACCCTGTCCACTGCCGAGCCCGCCGCGACGATCGGCCGCGACGGGGCCGACCGCGACGAGGAGACGATGGGCCGGGACGAAGAACTGAACGAGGACTCGATGTCCGGCGAGGCGGTGCGGACGCAGCCGCAGAGCGCGTCGATGCAGCCCTCGTCGGTGCCCGACACCACATCGGCCATGCCTTCCGCGCAGTCGCCGCTCGCGACCGACCCCGGTCCCGTGCTGGCGCCGGAGGCTTCGCTGGACTTCCGCGAGCGCTGGCACGGTATCCAGGCCGAGTTCATCGACGACCCGCGCCGCGCGGTCGAGGACGCCGACCGCCTGGTCGCCGACGTGGCCCGCGCGTTCACCACCGGCGTGGAGGAACGCCGGCAAAGCCTCACTTCGGGCTGGCAGAACAACGAGCATGGCGAGACCGAGGAACTGCGGCTCACCATGCGGCAGTACCGCGCGCTCGTGGACCACATCCTGCACGACTGAATCCTGCAAGACTGATACTCGAGCACGGCTCCACCGCCTCCCGATCGGCGCCGGTTGCCACAGGTTCGCGCCCCACGTCGAACCGGTGGCGGACGCCGATCGGGTCGTGCGCGTTCGGGAGCATCCTTGCCGCGTGCCGCGAGGCGGTGACTGGCGCCAGGGCGGCAGACCGGTGGCGCGGCATGGCGAAGTCATTGACCTCTCTTCAAAGCCATTGACATCTCTTCGAACGCTCGTTCTATACTCGGAGGATGAGATGGTCTGGTCAGCTCGTCGAGAAGCCGCAGGACGGGAGCGGTCAGGGCGAGGTCGTGCGAGCGGGCCAGCAGGAACTGTTCGGCGGCGCGGTTGCACGCACGTTCGATACGCCGGAGTTCCGCGGCATGACCTTCTACGAGGTCCAGGCCAAATCGGTGCTGAACCGGGTGCCAGGAGCGACGCCGTGGTTCTCCTGGACCATCAATCCCTACCGCGGGTGCACGCACGCGTGCGTCTACTGCTTTGCCCGCAACACGCACACGTATCTGGACTTGGACGCGGGCCACGACTTCGACTCGAAGATCGTGGTCAAGGTCAACGCGCCGCAGGTACTGCGCAGGGAGCTGACGCGGCCATCGTGGCAGCGCGAGCACGTCGCGATGGGCACCAACGTGGACTGCTACCAGCGCGCCGAGGGCCGCTACCGGATGATGCCGCAGATCATTGAGACGCTCGCGGCGGCGGACACGCCTTTCTCCATCCTGACCAAAGGGACGCTGATCCTGCGCGATCTCGCCGCGTTAGAGAAGGCGGCGCAGCGCGTGTCGGTCGGTCTCAGCTTCTCGATCGGGTTCACCGACGAAGAACTGTGGCGGACGGCCGAACCGGGCACGCCGAGTCCGCTGCGGCGGCTGGAGGCGGTGCGCAAGCTGAACGAGTCGGGTCTCGGCTGCGGCGTATTGATGGCGCCGATCCTGCCGTATCTGACCGACTCGCCCTCGCGGCTGCGCGCGAGCGTGGCGGCGATCGCGCAGGCCGGGGCGCGATCGATCATGCCGATCGTGCTACACCTGCGGCCCGGGGCGCGCGAGTGGTACGCGTCGTGGCTCGCGCAGCACCATCCTGGGCTGATCGAGCGCTACCGGGGGCTGTACCGCGGCGGCTCGTACGCGGATAAGCGTTATCAGCGCCGGATTACCGAGCAGGTCATGGGCTATGCGCGCGAGTTCGGCATCGACCGCGACAGCGCGGGTGGACCTCGACGCGTTACGCCGCCTGCGCGTGACAACAACTCGGCAGCGAGCGGCGGGGCCTTCGATCACGCAGCCGGCGGCGGAGCTTCCGGCGCACCACCCGACGCCCCGGTCCCGGAACAGCTGCGCCTGCTGTAGTTACTCGCGGGCGCCACAGCTCTTGGCGGGCACTGCGCGGCGGCGCAGACAGTGGCTCGGCTCAGCGGTGCCGGCGGCTCAATGCGTGCGCCATGTTCACCAGCGCGATGCCACCCCAGGCGACCGCGATCGCGAACACGTTGCCGTGGCTGGTACCGGCCACGATTCCGGTGACCGGGATACCCGCGATCAGCGAGGCTGTGGCGATCCAGCGCGAGTCGTTGCTCCCGCTGCTGCGCGGTTCCGGCTGCCGTGGCGCGGGAGTCGGCGCAGGGTAGCGCGCGGCATCCACCCGCGCGGCGATCTCGCGCTCGACGCGGTCGGCCAAGGAGGCCGCGATCGCGTCCTCATATTCCGGGCCGAGTTCGCGGCGCGCAGCGAGGGCGGCGGCGATCTCTTCCGGCGTCAGATCGGCGGCTGCCATAGGAAAACCCTAGCGCGATATAGCGCGTCTCAGCAGCGGGGGCTGGCACCCTGATTGCGCCGGCGCGCGCGCCTTTTCCGGCCGTGCGCGACGATGTGCCCGGGAACGCTAAAGTCATCGTCATGGCGTGGGGATCTGAGGCGCGGGCATTCGACGTGAGCGCGACCCACGTCGAGTGGTCCGAACTGCGGGCATTGATCGCCGAGCGGGTGCCTGAACGAGTCCTGCGACGCCTCGCGTACACGCCCGCCGAGGAACTGGCGCATCTGCGACCGAACCTCAAGTCGCTGCGAACTCAACTGCGCGCGGCGTTGAAGACCACTGACCGCGCCGCCCACGACGAGGCGTATGCCCAGCTGGCGCCACTGTACCTAGCCGGCGTGCTGTGCTCGGGCGATCCGGCAGAGGCGCTGGAATGGCTGACCAGCCCAGTGTTGCGCGACGCCGCTTGGCAGCGTCCTGACGGCAGCTCCCGCGAGCCGAGCATGCGCAGGGTTCTGCTTTCGCTGCTGCTCGAACACCGGGACGGCGCGTGGCAACGCGATCTGGCCGGACGGCTCGCCCAGTGGCTGCCCGCGGCCGGTGATCCGCGCCGCTGGGCACTGACGGACGGGCTGGCCGCCTGGTCCGGCGCGAAACCGCCGCTGAGCGACGGTTATGTCCTCGGCTGGGTGCTGCGCGGCTCGGCGATCAGCCGCGACCATGCGCGCGGGCGACTCGACGTGCGCGAGTGGTTCGCCGAGCTGGGCTGGCGGCCACCGGTGCGGCATCACGCGACGCTGCTGGACTGGCTGCGCGCGCAGCCGCGATTGGCGGAAATCGCGCCGCGCCTGTTCGAGGTCGCCGAGGTCGGCACGCACTTCGACGACGCAGAGCCCGATGACGCGGCCGCTGAGGTTGCCCAAACCGCTGACGCAGCACCCGAACAGAGCCGCGCGCCAGAGAATGAGTGGGCCGGCGCGCTGGCTGCGCTCGCGGGCGAGGGACTGCTGGACCGCGGTGAGCTGCTGGACCTGTGCCTGGCCAAACTGCTGCGTGGTGACCGCCCCGGCAACTTACGCGGCTTCGTGCTGCTGGCCGAGCGGCTCGACCCGAGCGCCGACGAGGTCTCGGCCCGTCTGGCGACCTTCGTCGCGCTCGCGGGGCGCGGGGCGGGGCCTTCGGCGCGGCTGGCGCAAAGCGCGCTGCGCGAGCTGGACGCCGCCGGGCATCTGGGTTCTGTCACACTCGCGGAGATCTCGAAGACGGTGCTCGCGCGGCCCGAGCGGAACCTGGTGGCCACCCAGCTCTCCTGGGTCGAGGCGGCCGTGCGCCGGGACCGCGGATCCGCGCCCGAGCTGCTGAACGCGGTCTCGGCCGCGTTCAACCACCCGGCCGTGACCGTGCAGGAACGGGCGCTGCGGATCGTCATCAGGTACCTGAAACACCTCGACACCGAAGAGGTCGCGCAACTGCACGATGCGGCGCTGAAGCTGGATGCGGTGCTGCGCGACGAGGCCCTGCGCGTCCTCGGCGGCGACCCGGACGGTACCGGCTCCTCATCGCAGACCCCTCCCCCGCTGCTGCCTGCCTATCAGCCCGCGCCCGCGCCGGAACCGGTCCGCTGCGCCCGGGAGCTGGTGGAGCTATTCGAATCAGTGCTCGCAGACGGTGTCACGCAGGCGAGCGCGCAGGACATCGAGCGAATCCTGGACGGCGCGGTGGCCGAGTACGACCGCGATTCGCTCGCCCTGGCTGAAGCGCTGCAGCCGCTCGCGGCGCGGTTCGCGCCGGAAGTCCTCGATCCGTGGGAGCAGCGCGCACTGGCCGGCGCGCTGCGGTGTCTGCTCTGGGCGCTGGTCGGGGAAGATCGGCGCGCGGTCGTCGTCATGGACGAGTTGTACGGCGTCACCCAGCCCCGTCCGGTCCCGCCCGACCGAGCAGCGCTTTACCGCGTGTACGAGCTCGTAGAAAATCTCGGCCGCGTGCGGATTCCGGGTCTGCTGGCCACGCCGACCCACGGTGACGGCTCAATCGATCCTGAGGTGCTGCGGTTCCGCCTCGATCGCTACGAACGCTCGGCAGCCGCGCCGCTGCCCTGCGACCTTGAGCAGGCGCTGTTGCGCGTCGCCGTCGAGGATGTTCAGACGATCCTGGCCTCCAGTGCGCTGCTGGCGACTCCGGCGGGCAAGGAACTGGCCGCACTGTTCGCCTGGGGCGAGGGCGCGCTGCCGTTCTTCGAACGCTTCGTCATCCGCCGCGCCGCGACCGCCCAGGACGGCGAGACAGGTCGTCACCGAGCCGGGGCGGTGCAGGCGCCGCGGATCGCGCCACGGTTCTCCGCGTTCCACGAGCTGATCGGCGCGGTCGATCGCCCGCCCTCCCCGATCACGGTGCTGGCCCGCATCCCCGATCCGGATGACGTGAACCTGTTCGCCTGGAACGGATCGAGCACGCACGCCGCGCTGTGGCCCTCGCTGCTTCCGTTCCACCCGGAGGTCATCGCCGCGCACGCGATCCCCGTCCTCTATCAGCAGGCGAATGACACCGCACGCGATCGCAATGCGCTGCTTCCGGTGCTCGCCCAGACGGCCGGCTGGCCTGGACCGGTCACGCATCTCGCCTTGGCGTACGGGCTGGCTGCCGGCAGGCCGGAGAACCGCACCGCGGCCGTGGACGCGATGGTCACGATGGCTGCCCGCACGCTGCTGGACGCCAGGGCGCTCGGCGCACTGTGCGGCGAGCTGTGGGCAAGCCGGATGATCAAGCCGAACCGGCTGGTGCACGCGCTCGACGGTGCGGCGCAGGCCGGAGCGCGCCGCGAGGTGTTCAGCGTCGCGGTCTCGGCGCTGCCGGCACTGGTATCGCAGCCTTCTGTCAGGGGTCTGGCGGATCTCCTCGTCCTGGCCGCGGACTGCGCCCGGGTCGCGGACCTGCACGAGGAGGTCCCGGAACTGGCCGGCCTGATCGCGCTGGAGAAGCCGAGCCGGGTCGCGGCCGAGGCCCGACGGCTGCGGCGCATACTCGGCCGCTGATTCGCTGTGAGAACGAGTCCTGGGCCGGCTGACCCCGGCCGAGCGACTGCGACAGCTCGCGGCGGCGGCGCAACCATCCGCCCCCGGTGCGAGAGCCCATTCAAAACGCCTCGTCACCGCTGGTGCAAATAGTACGCACCTGCGACATGAATGCGCATGCTTATACACGCATCGTGTCATCATGGCGAGTGGGACACGTGCCCGCTACCGCCGCGATCCGGGAAGGCACCCACGCCGTGAACCAACACACCCACCCACACGGTGACCACGACCACGACGAGCACCCACACGCCCATGGGCGCGGGGCGTGGGCGCGGTTGCGTCACGAACTGGCGCACCTGGTCACCCCGCACAGCCATGACGCCGGCGACAAGGTCGACACCGCGATGCAGGCCTCGCGCGAAGGCATGCGCACCCTGTGGCTGTCCCTGGCCATCCTGAGCGCCACCGCGCTGGTGCAGGTGGTCATCGTGGCGATCTCCGCCTCCGTGGCCCTGCTCGGCGACACCATCCACAACGCCGCCGACGCCCTGACCGCCCTGCCGCTCGCAGTCGCGTTCGTCCTCGGACGCCGCCCACCCACCCGCCGCTACACCTACGGCTACGGCCGAGCCGAGGACCTGGCCGGAATCGCGATCGTGCTGCTGATCGCCGCCTCCTGCGCCCTTGCCGCCTACGAGGCGATCAACCGGCTGATCCACCCACGCGACGTCACCCACCTATGGGCCGTGGCCATCGCCGCCGTGGCCGGTTTCCTCGGCAACGAGATAGTGGCCCGCTACCGTATCACAACCGGCCGCCGCATCGGCTCCGCCGCCCTGGTCGCCGACGGCCTGCACGCGCGCACCGACGGCTTCACCTCCCTGGCCGTGCTGCTCGGCGCCGGTGGCGTCGCCCTCGGCTGGAAGGCCGCCGACCCGATCATCGGGCTGATCATCACCCTGGCGATTCTGACCGTGCTGCGCGACGCCGCCCGCGAGGTCTACCGCCGCCTCATGGACGCGGTCGACGAGACCCTGATCGACCAGGCAGAAACCGCATTACGCGAAGTAGACGGTGTGCGCGGCGTTGGCGCGGTACGCATGCGCTGGATTGGACACGCCCTGCGCGCCGAAGCCGACATCATCGTCGACCCCCGGCTCACCATCGTGCAGGCGCATGCTCTCGCGGTCCAGGCCGAACACGCCCTGATCCACGCCGTGCCCCGGCTGACCGCTGCCACGGTGCACACCGACCACACCACGACCCCCGATGCCCAGGACCCCCACGCCGCCCTCAGCCACCACGCCGACAGCCGCTAGAATCAGCACCCTCCGACCGGCACGTTGTGACGAGCGCGAGACCTATTCCAGCCATGCGCGCAGTGCCCACCACCAACGCACGGAGTGCTCCAGCGTGTCACCTGGCTCGGGCGGCTCGTCAAAGTCGGTGAGCGCGCCGAAGCGGCGCAGCCGGTGCTTGACCGTGTTCGGGTGCACATGCAGCGCCGCCGCCGTGGTCTCGACGCGCCGGCCGTGCTCCAGATAGGCGAGCGCGGTCTCGGCCAGGAGCCGATGGAACTGCTCAGCCGGATCGAGCCGGGAGAGGCGCTGCTCGGCGAGGAACCGCCCGATGCGCGGTTGGGCGTGTACGGCGGCCGGTACCGCCATGTCGGTGACTGAACGCAGACCTCGAAGACCCCTCGCGCGCGCCGCCGCCATCGCCGCCGCGGCCGCGCGATAGGCATCAGCAAGCTGCGCTATTCGCACGGCCGGTGTCGCGATAACGAGCAGGTCCCCAACGCGCTCAGGTGCCGGAAGCCGCGGCGTCGCCGAACAAAGCTGGCCATCAACGAACCCTGACACTCCCCCACCGGAGACCAGTACCGCCTCGGTGGGCGCGGCACGGTGCGGATCCGTGACATCCGCGATCAGGCAGTGGTAACGCAGGCCGGGTTCCAGCAGCGCCTCGGGTGGCGCGGCGGTCGGTTCGCCGAGCAGCAGTTCGCGCAGTGCCCGCGCGCGTGCCGAGTAGCCGCTGCGGCCTAGTTCCTCCTCCCGCGCCCGGTACGCGTCGATGAGGCGGTTGCGCAGTTCATGGCTGTACGCGTCGAGTTCGCCGAGTGCGTCGAACAGTTCCTCGGTCGCCTGCGCGGCGCGCGCCTCGTCGATAAGCCGGGAAAGGGCGTAGACGCGGCCAGCCTGGAAGCCGTCGAGCAGCGCGGCGAGCGGCACACCTTGGATCGCGCGATCGAAGGCCAGGCGGTCGGCGACTGCGGCGCTCGCCCCGAGTTCCCCTTCGCCGGTTCCGGTCCCGATCCCATTACCGCCACCCGATACCGGACCGTCCGCCGCCGCGGCGGCACTGTGCGCGGCCGGGCTGTGGGCGAAGGCGCTGGCTACCACATCGAGCAACGCGGCCACGTGCCGGCGCACCTGATGCTCCGGCAGGCGGCCGACCAGCGGCGACTGGCGCCGCACCGCGGCGACCGCGCCGTCCAGCGTCGCCGGATCGGCGCGCATCTTCTCGATGAGGGTCCGCACGACCGGCCTGCCCACTGGCTCACCCACGCGCCGTGCCTCCTTCACCTGCGGCGACCGCGCATGCGCGCGGCGCTCCGAGCGTTAGGAGAAGAACTCTGGCACAACGGGGCGAACTTGGCGTCACTCGGGAGCGAACGAACGCCGCGCTACGTCCGGGTCGGCGGACGGAGCGCGGCGTTCGCAGGGAGTGTTTTGAAACTGGTGCCGGACCCGGCGACAGTTCCAAAACACGACCGCGGCTGGGCCCGGTTGCTTAGGCGCGAGCTGCGCCAGGCTCTGGAGGCAGCTAAGTCCCGGCCCGGGTTCCGGTCAGCCAGCCGAGCTGGCGAGTCCCGCGATGGCCGTGTCGGTGACCTTGGCGAGCCGGCCGCGCTGCGGGAAGTTGCCGACCGGGATGTGGGCGACCTCCTGGCCGGTGGCGTAGCTGATCACGGAGACCGCGTTGCCCGCGCTCAGCGGAACGAAGCAGTAGTTGCCGTCCGCGCTGGTCGCGGCCCAGTAGGGGATGCTGCCGGTCGGGTAGTTCACCGTGGCTTGCGTGGTCAGGGTCGAGACGTCCACGATCTTCGCGTAGTCGTCGATGGTGCCGACGTCGCACAGCTTGGTTCCATCGCCGGACAGGGCGATGCCGTGGTGCGCGGAGTTCTGCGGATAGCTGTCAGGGCTCTTCGACGCCGCGTTCGCGCTGAACGGCTGGTTGACCGTGGTCAGCGTGGTGCTGGTGTTCAGGTCGTACTTGATGAAGCCGTTGAGGTAGGACAGGTCCGCGTACATCGTGGTGCCGTCGTCCGCGATCACGAAGGGACGCAGCCCGTACGGGAAGGTCCAGGTCTTGACGACCTTCAGGGTGCTGGCGTCGACCTTCTCCAGCTGCAGCGCGCCCTTGAGCCCGTTGAGCGCCTTGGGCAGCAGCGTGACGCCGATGCTCTCGTTGTAGATGTACTTGCCGTCCGCGGTGTAGTTGTTCTGGTGCGGATAGCTTCCGGTCGGGAAGGTGCCCACCAGCGCGCCGGTGGCCGCGTTGTAGACCTCCGCCTCTGTGGACGTGGTCGCGGAGACGACGACGCGAGTCCCGTCCGGCGAGAGGGCCATGTGGTCCGCGTGGATGCCATCGACCGCGGAGCGCCACAGCATCTGATGCGTCGCCAGGTCGAAGGCGGCCACGTCGTCGAGGTTGGCGCGCGAGACGTACAGCGTCGTGCCGTCCGGCGAGATGGTCATGTCGTCGACGTAACGCGTGCCTCCGACGGCCGGGTCGACGGTCGCCTCGTCGGCGTTCGCCAACTGGTAGTTGATCCACTGGATCGGGTTCATCGTGCTCAGCCGCTGCTGCAGGTCGGGCACGATGTTGAAGGAGCCAAGGCTCTGGAAGGTGTGCCCGTCGATGAAGCTGACGGTGCCGGACACGGCATTGCCGATCAGCAGCACGTCGCGCAGGGAGCCCGAGGAGTCGGGAAGGGCGGCCGAGTGCGCGGGCAGCGCGCCGCCGAGGCTCAGCAGCGAGCCGGCCGCGAGAGCGCACCACACCGGGCGGCGCGCCCGTCGGGTAGCGGAGGTGGGCATCATCGTCCCCTGATTGTTACTGATGGGTAAGAGTCTTTGAGCGCAGTTTGTTCCTCAGCTGGGGCGCAGCCAAGTCGCCAAACGCCAACGTTGCCGCGGCTCGTTGTCCGCGGCGGACAGCGTGTCGCGCGGGCGGTGCCCTCGGGTCGCGCAGTGGGTAGACCATCGACGGGCACGTATTGGCAGGACGCCGCTTGGAGGACACCGCTCGGAGGACACCGCCAGGCCGCTCCCTATCCCGGCGGGCTTGACAGGCAAAAGCTAATTGCAATAGCTTTCAGGCTATCGAGCACAGCTTAAGGAGGCCGGGATGACCGCGCAGCGCTTGACCACCCGATTCCTGGAGATCGACGGCGGCCGAATCGCCTATGACGACACCGCGGACCTGACCGCAGCGGAGGCGACTGACGCAGATGGCAGCGCGGTGGACCTCGGCGGCGACCCGGCAGCTGCGGATCAGCCGGCAACGCGTCGTCCGGTCGTGATCTGCACGCCCGGCCTCGGCGACCACCGCGCCTCCTTCCGCCATCTGCGGCCGCTGCTGGCCGAGGCGGGCTACCGGGTGGTGACGATGGACCTGCGCGGCCAAGGCGAGTCCACCGTCGGGTGGAGCGATTACTCGACGCCGGCGATCGCCGCCGACATCGTCGCGCTGGCGCGGCATCTAGACGCCGGCCCAGTCGTGCTGCTCAGCAACTCCTACACCGGCGGGCCGTCCTTCCTGGCCGCGGCCGAGGCGCCGGAGCTGTTCGCGGCGCTCGTGCTGACCTCACCCTTCGCCCGGCTCCAGCCGCCGATGTCCGCTCCGGTTCGGGTCGCGATGGTCGCGATGGGCCGGGTCCCCGCGGCCTGGATCGGTTACTGGTCCACGCTGTTCAAGACCCGCAAGCCGGCCGACTTCGCCGAGGCGCGCAAGGCGCTGGCGGCGAATCTGCGCGAGCCGGGCCGGATGGCGGCGCTGCGCGGAATGCTGGCCTCGGATCAGGCACCAGGCGAGTCCGCCGCGCCGCAGGTCGGCTGCCCGGTGCTGGTGGTGATGGGCAGCAGTGACCCCGACTTCAAGGACCCGGCGGCCGAGGGCGCGCTCGTGGCGGGACTCGTCCGCAACGGCCGGGTGCACATGGTCGAAGGCTCGGGCCACTACCCGCACACCGAGTTCCCGCGCGAGACAGCGGACGCCGTGATCCCGTTTATGAAGGACGCATTCGCCGCGGCGGCGTAGGTACGGCCTGCTTGCGGGCCCGGATGTGGAGCCACCGGCGGTGCGTTTCGCGCCGCCAGTGGTCGTACACATCGAAGCCGGCCGCTTCGATTTGAGCGCTCAACTCGTCGAAACTGTGCAGCACGTAGTAGCGCCGTAGTTCGTCCTGCCCCGGGACGTCGTAAGGCACGGTTTCCCAGCGTTCGCCTACTCCTTCGGCGACCGCGAGCACGAGTTCGCCTCCGGAGCGCAGCACCCTGGCGAACTCGGCGAGCGCGGCCGGGACCATGGACCGGGGTATGTGCAGCAAGGCCGCCGAACACCAGATTCCAGCGAGTGCGCCGTCGGCGATCGGCAGCGCCAGCATGTCGGCGCGCACGAGTCCCGGCGTTCCGAGCGCGGACAGCATCTCGGCCGACAGATCGAACCCCGTCGCCTGTAGCCCGCGCTCACGCAGCATCTGGGTGTGGTGGCCAGGACCGCAGCCGATGTCCGCGACGCGCGCACCCTCGCCGAGCAGCCCCGCGAGCCGGTCGGCTTCCTCGGCGAGCCAGGATGGCGCTTGGCCCCATTTGCGCGCGTAGTGACCGGCGATCGAGCTGTACGCCGCCTGAGTCGTTGCCGCCTCATTCACCGCGCCAGTCTAGGCGCGCTGCCGGTGACTATGCCTTACCGACTTCCGCGCTACCAGTCGCGGTCCGTCTCCATGCCGACGAGCACGAGACTCTCGCCGCTCACCGCGTAATGGCGCATCAGATCCAGGTCGGGGGCGTACACGTGCACCGAGTACGCGATCTGCGTGCTCTCGTTGACCACCTCGTGGATGTGCCGGCCGCCGAACGCGCGCCCGTTCTCGGCGCGCAGCGGCCGCACCGAGCCCACGCCGCCGGGCAGCGCGATCGCCTGGCCGTAGACGTGATCGGCCGGGATTTCGATCGAGCGCTCGGTCAGTTCACCGGCGAGCGCGACCATCGCACCGAAGGCGCCGCCGTGGTCGTGCCAGCCGGTGCCGGTGCCTGGCGGCCACGCGATCAGCCAGGCGCGCGTGCCGGGTCCGGCGTCGAGCGGCAGCCACGTGCGCTGGTCGGGCTCGGTGACGAGGCGGTCGAGAAGGCCGGGCTCGGCAGCCAGCCTGGTCGCACGGGCGAGCAGTTGCGTCAAGGTGAGCTCGGCGCAGACCGCGGGCGCGGGCTGCGGCGGCAACGTCGGCGCCGCCGGTTGCGGGCTCGGCGCGCGCTGCGGAACGACCGGGAGCAGGGCGGAATCAGACGGATTCGCGGTCATGCTGGCTCACCTTCCATATTCATGAAAAAGGCATGGCGAAATCGGCGCGGGGCGGTTCGGCGTATTCGCGGCGGTACGGCAAATAGACGCGTCCTGATTCGGGGCGCGCTGGAAAGAGTTACTACGGGTTCACGGAGGGTGTGCGACGCGGCGGGGCCGCGGGGTCGGCGTGCCTGACCGAGTCGACGTCAGGCGGTAAGGCCGACGTCAGACGGTACAGATGGCGCTGGCGTATCGGACGAGGTCCCGATAGGCGCAAGCGAAGAGGATCTGAGTACCGCTATTCACGACGCTCACGTTACCCAGGCGGATATTCCGGCGTCAATTCAACGCGAGCCGACGGCGAGCATCAAACTTGAAACAATTGGGCCGGTGTACCAGCGGCGGCCGAGCGCACCGAAGTGATCGAGCGGGGCCGACCTGACGGCGGCTCGGCCGGCGAGCCGGGAGGGCGAGTGGCGCGGCTCGGCGTGAGGCCCGATCCTGATGCGCATGGCCGGATATTCCGCGACGCCGCTGGCGCGCAAGCTGGGGATCAAGTCGGGGCACGTCATCGCGCTGCTCGACGCACCGCCCACGCTGCCGGAACTTTTGGCACCGCTGCCGGATGAGACGGACGTGCGCACGTCCCTGGACGGCGGCCCCTTCGACGTCGTGGTCTGTTTCACGACCAAGCGCGACGATCTGGTGCGCCACGTCGCGCAAGTGCAGCCCGTGCTCGCCGTCGCGGGCGGCCTGTGGATCGCCTGGCCGAAGAAGGCCGCCAAGATACCGACCGAGGTTACCGAGGACACGGTGCGCGAGGTCGCGCTGCCGCTGGGTCTCGTCGATAACAAGGTGTGCGCGATCGATGAGACCTGGACGGGCCTGCGGCTCGTATTGCGCAGGGAATTGCGCAACCGGTGACGGCTGCCTGAGCAGTAACGCTGGGGCGTTGCTTCCGGCCGGTGTCAGTGTGTTCCGCTAGCGTGCTCCTGATGTCCGCACACCACCTGACCGCCGGCTCGGAACGCAGCAGTGTCGTGCTGCACGTTCCGCACGGCTCTCGGCACATCCCGGCAATCGCACGCGCAGGGATGCTGCTCGACGATGCCGAACTCGAGGCCGAGCTGGATCGGATGACCGACACTCACACCGGCGCGATCGCGGCCGCCGCGGCGCAGACGGCGGCCCTGCGGCCATGGATATTCGAGAACCGGGCCTCGCGCCTGGTGATCGACCCGGAGCGATTCCCGGACGAACGCGAGGAGATGCGCGCCGCGGGCATGGGCGCGGTCTACACCAAGACCTCGCACGGTGAGCCGCTTCGGCTCGAGGACGCGGAGCAAGAACGCCGCCTGCTCGACGAGTACTTCCACCCGTACGCCCAGGCGATGACGGAGTTCATCGACGCCCGACTCGACGCCACCGGCCACGCGGTGATCCTCGACGTGCACTCCTATCCGAGCAAGCCGTTGTCCTATGAGCTGCACGCGGATGGGTCACGTCCGGCGATCTGCCTGGGCACCGACGCCTTTCACACCCCGGATTGGCTGCTGGGCGCGGCGCGCGCCGCATTCGAGTCCTGCGGCGATATTGAACTCAACACGCCGTTCGCGGGCTGCTATGTGCCGCTGCGTCACTACAACACGCAGCCGGCGGTGTCAGCCATCATGGTCGAGGTCCGCCGCGACACCTACCTGACCGAGCCGGCCGGGCCGCCGACTGAGGGTCTACGTCGGCTCACCGTCGCGCTGGCCCGTCTCATCGACCTTTGCGACCAGAGACTTCCCCGATCGGAGCACCGGTGACCGCACCTCAACGATTAGCCGATCTGCCGTTCGCCGACACCCTGCAACCGTTCGAGGGCGAGCTGGGCCGCGGCGGCGAGGACGACTACGACGCAGTGCACTTCGACGGCGCGGTCTTCGACGAGGTCGCCGTCGGCGGCGGCCGGTTCATGGACTGCGCGTTCGAGTCGGTGCAGTTCGACGGCGGCAGGCTGCGCGGCGCCCGGTTCAGCGACGTGTGGTTCCACGACTCGCGGCTGATCTCCACGGACCTGGCGCAGACCGAGTGGACGGACTCCTCCTTCGTCGCGGTCAGCATCGCCGGAGTGCAGGCGTACGAGGCGCAACTGCGGCGGGTCGTGTTCGAACGCTGCAAGTTCGACTCGCTGAATCTGCGCGCCGCGAAGCTTTTCGACGTGACCTTCGACAACTGCCTGCTGCGCGACGTGGACTTCGGCGGGGCTTCGCTCACGCGGGTGTCGTTCCCGAACTCGCGGCTGGTGGACGCGGACCTCACCAAGGTGACCTGCGAGCACCTGGACCTGCGCGGAGCACAGCTGGGCATCACGGCCGGCCACGACGCGCTGCGCGGAGCGATTATCGACAGCGGACAACTGGTCGACCTCGCCCCGGCTCTCGCGCAGTCCCTCGGCATCACGGTCGCGGACTTCTGAAGCAGCGTCCGACGTTCGATCGCCGGCAAGCGCTCAGCCCTCGAAGGCGTCGCGGAAAGCGCCCAGGTTCTGCTGCCGCACCGAGCGGTCGAGCACGGCAAAGGTTATGTGCTCGAAGACGTCGCGGTAGGCGCCGTCGCCGGTCAGGTGCGCGTTGAAGGCGGCGGCAACGTGCCGTGGATCGTTGTGGAAGACGCCACAGCCCCACGCGCCGAGCACGAGCCGACGTGCGCCGTGTCGCGTTGCCGCCTCGAGAACAGCTCCGGATCGTTCGGTCAGCTGCTCAGGGATGCGGCCGACCTGTTCGGGCCGGTAGCGCTCGAGGACACCGGCGTTGGGCGCCGCGCAGGTGATCACGTCGATGGTGATCACCGGGGCCGTCAACCGGTTGTGAACATCGCGGATCACGGGAACGCCGGGCGAGTAGACCAAGCGATGGCTGTAGAAGGGATCGCGCGCCTTCTCGTGGTCCGCGTAGTAGTCAGGCGCGGCGAGCAGGCAAGGGTAAAGCAGGGTCTTGCGGCAGATGTCCTCCTCCTGCGCCTTCGCCCCGCTGAGGTACCCGCCGCCCGGATGACGAGCGGACGCGAAGTTGAGCACCGCGACGCGGCCGCCGGGCGCCGCCACAAGACGTCGTGCGGCCGTGATGGTGTCCTCGCCGGTCACCTCCATCGCCGTTTTGAACCCGTTGTCGCGGACCGCGTGCGCCCCAGCCGCAGCGAGTGTTCCTTCTCGGTTCGATGGGCCTGTCAATTCGGCGCTTCCGTAGGACCGGGTCCCTGCGACGGCCGCCGCCAGCATCGAGGCAACCTCGATTTCCTCGCCGTCCGGTGTCTTGTAGCGGCCCGCGGCTACGATTGCCTGATTCTCCGCGGCGACCTGCCTGAGCTGCGCGCTCATTACTGCTTGCTCCTCACGATCTGGATTAGCGTCAGTATGACGATAATCCAGCTGACAGTTCGACCGCCACCCGATCGTAGAAATCATGGACTCGCCCGCGAAACGGCACGCCTACCTACGATGTGAGCAGACGGGCCTTGATTCCTACGAGCCGGCGGGTGGCAAAGTGCGCAACAAAGCGATCTCGGCGGCGGTGTCCGCAGCGAACCGGCTGACCGCGCGCTGGGCGGAAACCTGTGACGGTCGCGGCACCGTCCTGTCCGGGCTGGGGGTCTGGCCGCTGCTGGCCGCGATCGCCGACCCGGCGAGTGGCGCCGCGCGCGAGGAACTGGCGCGAGCGGTCGGCTTCCCCGCGGCCGAAGGACCCGACGCGGCGAGGCGTCTGCTCGACGCGATCGAACAAAACCCTGCGGTGCACACCGCGTTGGGTTTGTGGACTGCGGCCTCGCTGCCGGTCAACCCGCAGTGGGTGGCGCGGCTGCCGCGAGTCGCCCACGGCGTGCTCGACCTGGTCCCGGCACGCGCGCAGGCGGCGCTCGATGCCTGGGTCGAGAAGGAAACCGATGGGCTGCTGCGGCGCATGCCGATTCAGGTCGACGAGGAAACGCTGCTCGTGCTCGCGAGTGCGCTGACCGTGCGGACGCAATGGGAACAGCGATTCGAGCCGAAGTCGTGGAAGGTCCGCGGCCGCTGGGCAGGACGTGACCTGCTGGGGCTCTCCCGGACGGCGTCTGTCCGCGATCTGAGCATCACGGCAACCGACGACGGGCCGGTCACTCTCGCGACTGTGCGCGGCGGTGATGAGATCGACGTGGTGCTCGCGCTCGGTGCTCCGGACGCATCGTCGGGCACTGTGCTGGCGGCGGCAGTGCGCGCCTGCGGACCCGCTGCCGAAGCATCTATCGAAGCGGTCGACCTCGATCAGCCGCAGCCAGGTCCCGGCCTCACCGTGCGGGAGATCCCAGCCTTCAGCTCGGCGCCCACAGCGCGCCTGGAAACCGTGGCGTTCACCGTCCGCGGCAGGCACGATCTGCTCGCGCACGCCGAACTCTTCGGCTTAGCCGCCGCGTCTGACCGCTCGACCGGCCATTTCCCCGGCATCAGCAGCGAGGTGCCGCTGTGCGTCCAGGCAGCAGCGCAGGACGCGACGGCGAGCTTTTCCGCCGAGGGTTTCGTCGCCGCGGCCGTCACCGCGATGGCGATGATGGCAGGCGCCGCCATGCCGAGGGGCACCGCCAAGCAGCTGACCGCCTCGTTCGATCGCCCCTTCGGCTTTGTCGCCGTGGATCGCTCAACGGGGCTGGTTCTGGTCTGCGGGTGGGTCGAGGAACCGGAGAACTACCCGCGGTAGCGCCAGCGTTCGAGCAAGTACGAGTCCTGTGTCCCTTCAGCTGGACAGGACACAGGACCCTCCCACGTCATCCGATCTCGAACACGCCGTACGAGAATCCGTCCGCTTCGACTTCTCGGCCCGCGATGTGCACGCCGTGGCCCGCCAGCGAGCGCAGCCGCGGCGCCGACTGCCCGGCGAGCGCGAGGCCGGAGATGTCGAGTCTGGCCGGTTCGCGCCTCGGGTTCGTCACGATCAGGTGGTTGCCGCCGCGCGTGTACACGAACGGGTATCCGGTGTTCAGGACCTCCACCGTGCCGCCGGAGCCGAGGGCCGGGTGCGCCGCCCGCAGCGCGATTAGCCTTCTGACTTGGTTCAGCAGCGATTCCTGGTCCTCGCGCTGGGCCGCGACGGTTGGCCGGTCCTCGTCCGGGTCGATCGGCAGGTACAGCTTCTCCGGCGCGGCTGCCGAGAATCCGGCGTTCGCCGTGCCGTCCCACTGCATCGGCGTGCGCGAGCCCTGACGCGTTTGATCGTCGAGTTGGCTGCCCTCCTTGTCCGGTACGCCGGGCACGTACCGCATGCCGATCTCGTCGCCGAAGTAGACGACCGGCAGCGTGGGCCAGGTCAGCAAGAACGCGAAGGCCGGCGCGGTCATCTCACGGGTACGGGTTCCGCAGGCCAGGCGCGAGAAGTCGTGGTTCGCGGTCGGCAACGCGATGTAGCCAGAGCCGTTGATCGCGCCTTCCGCTTCGCGCCAGGCAGTGAGGAACTCCTTCATCGAACCCTCTCCTTCGGGGGCGAAGTAGCACGGGTCGGTGCCCCATTGCGCCGAGTGGCTGCCCTGCGCGTTGTCCCAGAGCGAGCGCAGCGCGCGCCCGGTGAAGTGCAGGAAGAAGTCCACGTGGATTCCGGCCGGCACGGAGGTCTTCGGGTCGCCCCACTCGGAAAGCAGCGCCCGGTCCGGGTATTCGCGGTCGATCCACGCGCGCATCTCGCCCCACAGCGCGGCGGTGGCTGAACGGTCCGGATCATCCTTGACCAGCGAGTACGCCATGTCGACGCGGAAGCCGCAGACGCCGCGGTCGAACCAGTACGCCATGATCTCGCGCAGCGCGGCGCGGTTGGCCCGCGGCCCCGCGGCGTCCACCGGCTGGCGCCAGGGTTCGGCCGGGTCGAGGCGTGCGTAGCCGTAGTTGAGCGCGGGCTGGATCGGATAGAAGTTGGCGAGGTAGTAGCCGGGTCGGCGGCCCGGAGAGGGGATCCAGTTGCGCACCGGGGCGTGGACCGCGTCTGACCAGATGAACCGATCGTCTGACGGATCGTCGGCGGACTGCTTGAACCAGGGGTGCAGGTGCGAAGTGTGCCCGGCGACCAGGTCGAGCATGATCCGGATGCCGCGGGACCTGGCGGCCTCGACGAGTCGCTCGAAGTCCGCATTGCTGCCGTAGCGCGGTGCGATGGCCAGATAATCGGCGACGTCGTAGCCCGCGTCGCCGAACTCGGAGACGAAGCAGGGGTTGAGCCACACGGTGTTGACGCCCAGCCACTCGAGGTAGTCGAGGCGTTCGGTGATCCCGTCCAGGTCGCCGATTCCGTCGCCGTTGGAATCGGCGAAACTCTGCGGGTAGATCTGGTAGATCACCGCGTCGGCGAGCCATCCGGGCAACTTACGAGCAGCTTGCGCGGCCGGATACGGGACGGCGGGGCGGGCGCCGGAATCGCTCTGCGCGCCGTCGAAGTCATCGGGTTGAGCGTCGTTGTCGTGGATTCCGCGGTCTGTCGTGTCATTCCCGAAGGTGTCGTTGTCCACTTACTCATTATCTGCCGGGCTCCGCCAGGCAGGGAGCAATCGGCGCACTCACGCCGCGGGCGGTCGGGCGAACGCGACGGGAGGGCTGCGCGCCAACGCGCGGACCACTACGGTGTGCGCCATGACTTCGCCGCTCGCGCGCCGCACCGAGCCGCTCTCCCACGTCGCGGCGATCGTCTGCGCGCTCGGCCTGCTCGGCGCCCTGACGGCGTGTTCGACCGGCGGAACCCCGCAGCACGTGGCCTCAACCAAGTCAGCGGCCGCCGCTTCGCCGACCGCCGTGGCGACGGTTAATCCATTTTCCGGACCGATCGAGCCGGCCTCCGCGCTGCCGAAGACCTGCTCGTCGATCCTCAGCGACCAGGATTTGACGAGCGCCTTCGGCTCACCGCAAGTCGGCGACACCTCCTACGGCAACTACGCGCCGCTGCCGACGATCGGCCGGACCGGGCGCGTCACCTGCGGCTTCGGTATCTCCGTCGATCAGTCAGGCAACGAGGGCCAGCCGGTTGTGACCGTCTCGGTGATCACCTACGACCAGGCAAGCCGGGCGATCGAGCGAGTCGCGGACGACGTGCACAGCACCGTCGCGAAAGGGGCCGTCGCGCATCCAGCCGTGGTGAACGGCCATCCGGCCACGATTCTGGTCGAGCCCGCCGCCACGCCCGCGAACTCGCCATCGGTCACGGCGAGCGCCGGTTCCGGCACCCCGGCGTCCCCCTCCCCCGCCGCGAGCACGTCCGCAACAGCGGCCGCCTCCGGCGCGGGTGGTGTCACCGAACTGCTGATGGCCGACGGCAATCGCACGTTCGTCATCACGATCCCGCTGAGCCAGGCGTCCGGCACCGGCGCGTTCAATGTCCTGACGAACCTCGCCGTGCTGGTGTACCAGCACACGCTGCCGCCCGGCGGCTCGGCCACCGCGACCGCCGCCACGAGCGCGTCGCCGAACCCGGGCGCGTCGTGAGCTGATCCGGCGCGGCCGTCGCGCCGGGCTGCACCAGCATCCTGCTAAGAGTCGTCAGACCGAAATACCCGAGATCTCGTGCGGCTCGTACGGCGCCTCCAACTCGGCGACTTCCTCGTCCGTGAGCTCCACCGACAGCGAGGCGAGCGCGTCGTCCAGATGCTGCGGCTTGGTGGCCCCGATGATCGGCGCGGTCACCACCGGATTGCGGGAGAGCCACGCGAGCGCGACCTGTGCCCGCGAGAGGCCGCGGCGCTCCGCGATCGCGGCGACGGCCTCGACGATGCGCCGGTCGCCCTCGTGATACAGGTTGCTGGCGAACCGGTCGCTCACGCCCCGCTCGCTTGACTCGTCCCAGTCGCGGGTCAGCCGGCCGCGCGCCAGGGGGCTCCACGGGATCACGCCGATGCCCTGGTCCGCGCACAGCGGCAGCATCTCGCGCTCTTCCTCCCGGTAGAGCAGGTTGTAGTGGTTCTGCATGGTCGCGAACGCGGTCCAGCCGTTCGCGCGGGCCGTGTAGAGCGCCTTCGTGAACTGCCAGGCGAACATCGAGGAGGCACCGAGATAGCGCGCCTTTCCGGCCTTGACCACGTCGTGCAGCGCCTCGAGGGTCTCCTCGATCGGCGTGGCCGGGTCCCAGCGGTGGATCTGGTACAGGTCCACGTAGTCGGTGCCGAGGCGGCGCAGGCTGTTGTCGATCTCGGTGAAGATCGCCTTGCGGGAAAGCCCGCCGATGTTGGGGCCGCGGCGGGCCGGGAAGTAGACCTTCGTGGCCAGCACGATCTCGTCGCGGCGGGCGAAGTCGCGCAGCGCCCGACCGGTGATCTCCTCGCTGCTGCCGCCGGAATAGCTGTTGGCGGTGTCGAAGAAGTTGATCCCGGCCTCGAGCGCGCTCTTGATGAACTGGCGCGAGGTGTCCTCGTCGAGCACCCACTGATGGCCGCCGCGGGCCTTGTCACCGAAGCTCATGCAGCCCAGGCACAGCCGCGATACGTCCAGGCCGGTCGAGCCGAGCTTTATGTACTGCATGTCCATCCTCTTACTCCCCTGCTACGCGTGCTATGCCTGCTGCGTCCGGCCGTGGACCTCGTCACGCCAGCTGTGCCGCGGGTCGTAGCCGAGGACGCGGCGGGCCTTTTCGATCGAGAGCAACGTCTCGTGCTCGCCGAGGTCGCGCAGTACCGGCACATCCGGGTACACCTCGGCGGCGAGGCTGGCGCTGGTGCGGGTCGCCATGACGGTGTCGGCGTTGGCGATGATGAAGACCTCGAAGCCAGGGTTCGGATAAGCCAGCGCCCGGCGGACCGCCTGGGCGCCGTCGCGGGCGTCGATGTACGACCACAGATTCCACTTGCGCAGCGACGGGTCGGCGTCGAAGGCGGGGAAGGCCGCGTAGTCGTGCGGCTCCATCACGTTGGAGAACCGCAGGCCGATGATCTTCAGCTGCGGGTCCCAGCGGGCGAACTGCGCGGCCATCTGCTCGTCGAGGTGCTTGGCCAGCGAATACGAGGTCTCCGGGCGCGCCGCGTATTCCTCGTCGACGGGCACGTACGGCGGCGGGGTCTCGAACGGCAGGCCGAGTACGGTCTCGCTGGAGGCCCACACCACGTTGCGGATGCCGGCCAGGCGCGCCGCCGCGAACACGTTGTACGAGCAGCGGATGTTGTTGGAGAACGTCGCGGCATTGCCGGCTACGCCTGGGCCGGGCACCGCGGCCAGGTGCACTACGGCGTCAAGGCCGCGGTGCCGGTCGTCGATGCCGGTCAGCGCCTCAACGACCTGGCCGTAATCGGTCAGGTCGATGCGGGTGTAGGCCGAGTGGGCGCGAACATGACCCGGCGGCGGCGCCTGGTCGAGGTTGTGCACCTCCCAGCCGTGGTCGAGCAGTTCGGCGACCACCGCGCGGCCGAGCTTTCCGCTACCTCCGGTTACCGCGACTCGTCCTGCCGCGCCGTCGGTCATGTCCACCACCGCCCTGCTCATTGCGCACCGTTGATGCTCGGGCCCTGTTATCAGACCGCGCGGCCGGTTCGCCCGCGCGGGAAGATCTTCGCAGCCAACCTACCAAGCCGCGGGCCGCAGGGGGCCGACCGGGACGACGCGGGCCAGGTCCGCGCGCAGCGCCGCGACGCGTTTGCCGCCGAGGACGGCCGCCCAGCCCTCCATCAGATCGGCCATCGCCCGATCGGCCGCGCGCGTGCAGGCCCAGCCGCGCGGGGTGAGCGCGAGCAGCCGGGCGCGGGCGTCGGTGGGGTGCGGTCGCCGGGTGACGTAGCCCTTCCGGTCGAGTTCGTCGACGAGCTGACTGGCCGCCTGCTTGGTCACGCCGAGGTGTTCGGCCACGTCGCCGACGGTGGCGTCGCCCCGGGAAATGCGCACGAAGGCGAAGCCGTGGGTCGGGCGCAGGTCGTCGAAGCCGGCCGCCATGACCGCGCCGTGGATGCCGTCGACCAGCGTGGTGGCTGCCGAGAGCAGCAGCGTCGCGAGCGCGAGGTTGTCCGCTTGGGCGGCCTGGTTCGCCGCCGCGGCTCGTGGCCGTCGTTCCGCCGCCCGCTGCATCTCGCCATCGCGCATGCGTCCATCCTGCCACTTGACAAAGAAGACAAGTGGCTTGACCATTTAGTCAAGCCACTTGTCTATCGTTTGTGCAGTGGCCACTCCCGCAGTCCTCGTCTTGAAGGGTTCAGCCATGCCTGTCATACGTTCAGCCGATGCCGTCCTCTATGAGATCCACGGCGCCCGGTTCAGGTCTTTCGCCTCGTCAGCGACGGGCAGTAAGGAGCTGTGCTTGTGGCGTACCGAGATCCCCGAAGAGGTGACCGGCTTGCCGCACCGCGTCTCCTGCGAGGAAGTGTTCGCAGTCATCGAAGGGCGGATACAGCTCACGCTCGATGAGGAGGCGCACGTGCTCGGCCCTGACGATGTCGCGGTCGTGCCGGCCGGTACGTCGCTGCGGCTCGACAATCTCGGCCCTGGACCGGCCGCCTTATGGGTGAGCACCAGCGTCGGGCTCGAAGCGGAGCTCGGCGACGGCACCCGGATGAGCCCGCCCTGGGCCGCCTGACAGGTTCGGGCCGGACGAGTATCGGATATCGTCAACCGAAGGGGACGATCACGGCCACCGCGACGGGAGCAGGTGCGAGATTCCATGAATCAGCAGACGTGGACAGCGGTCGATGACTATTTCAACAACGCGTTGTTGCCGGCCGATCCGGTGCTCGATGCCGCTCGGGCGCTGAGCGCGCAGGAGGGGCTGCCGGACATCGCGGTCGCCCCGAACCAGGGCAGGCTGCTGCACATGATCGCGCGGCTGCACGGCGCCCGCCGGATCCTGGAGGTCGGCACGCTCGGCGGGTACTCGACGATCTGGCTGGCCAGGGCGCTGCCGCAGGACGGCACTCTGATCACGCTCGAGCTCGATCCGCACCATGCCGAGGTGGCCAGGGCGAACCTGAAGTCGGCCGGTCTCGACGAGAAGGCCCAGGTGCGGGTCGGGCGCGCGGTGGACAGCCTGGCGGCCCTGGCGCAGGAGCAGCCGGAGCCGTTCGACTTCGTGTTCATCGACGCCGACAAGCC
>NZ_DATNGK010000005.1:0-25521 GCF_035605935.1 Actinocrinis sp.
GGGCTGCGGAGCCGTAGCGGTAGCCACGGCGGCGGGCGCCGGGGCGGCCGGAGTCGGCGTCGGCGGGGCCGGAGCCGGGACCGGCGCGGGGGCCGGGTCCGGCGCGACCGCGGGGGCCGGAGCCTGCTGCGGAGCCGGAGCCGCGGGAGCAGGTGCCTGAGCCTGAGGCGGCGTCGGAACGACCGCGACCGGAGCGGGCTGCGGCGCCGGTGCGGCGGCCGCGGGAGACGAACCCGGAGCGCCGATGACTGCCAGCGTGGTGCCGACCGCGACGGTCTCGTCCTCGGCCACGTTGATCGCCACGACCACGCCGGCGGCGGGGGAGGGGATCTCGGTGTCCACCTTGTCGGTGGAGACTTCGAGCAGCGGCTCGTCCGCGTCGACGCTGTCGCCGACCGACTTCAGCCAGCGGGTGACAGTGCCCTCAGTCACCGACTCGCCGAGCGCCGGGAGCACCACCGGAGTGCCGCTGGCCGGACCGGACGGAGCCGCGGGAGCGGGACCGGCTGGTGCCGGGGCGGGAGCCGCCTGCTCGGGCTGCGGGGCCTGGGCGGGGGCGGGTGCGGGTGCGGGTTCCGGAGCGGCGGCCGGTGCGGGCGCGGCCGCGGGGGCCTCCTGCGCGGGAGCCGAGGCGGCGGGCGCCGGAGCGTCGCCGGGACCGCCGATCACGGCCAGCTCCGCGCCGACCTCGACCGTCTCGTCCTCGGCCACCTTGATCGACAGCACCACGCCGGCGGCGGGGGAGGGGATCTCGGTGTCTACCTTGTCGGTGGAGACTTCCAGCAGCGGCTCGTCGACCTCGACCGTCTCCCCTTCCTTCTTCAGCCACCGAGTGACGGTGCCCTCGGTGACCGACTCGCCGAGCGCGGGCATCGTTACTGATGTCGGCATGAGTTTCTCTCCTGACTACCTACGTTCTCGGGTCCGTGGAAGGGGACTCTCAGTCGTGCACGTGCAGCGGCTTGCCGGCCAAGGCCATGTGCGCCTCGCCCAGCGCCTCGCCTTGCGTCGGGTGGGCGTGCACGAACTGCGCGACGTCGCCCGGCGTGGCGTCCCAGTTGTAGATCAGCTGCGCCTCGGCCACCAGCTCGCCGGCCCGGTCCGCGACGATGTGCACGCCGACCACCCGGTCGTCCTCGCCCGCGACGCCGGTGATCTGCACCAGCTTGACCTCGCCCTGGGTCTTGAGGATCTTGCTCTTGCCGTTGCCCGCGAGGTTGTAGTTGAACGTCTTCACGTGGTCCGCGCCGTACCGCTCCTTGGCGATGGCCTCGGAGATCCCGCAGGAGGCGACCTCAGGCTGCGAGTACGTCACGCGCGGCACGCCGTCGTAGTCGATCGGGCGCGGGTTCAGCCCGGCGATGTGCTCGGCGACCAGGATGCCCTCGCCGAAGCCGACGTGCGCGAGTTGCAGGGTCGGGATGAGGTCGCCGACCGCGTACACGCCCGGAGCGGAGGTCTGGCAGAACTCGTTGACCTTCACATAGCCGCGGTCCACGATCACGCCGGCCTGCTCGAAGCCGAGGTTCGCGGACACCGGGCCGCGGCCGACCGCGACCAGCAGCAGCTCCGCGTCGAAGCTCTTACCGTTCTCGGTCGAGACGCGCACGCCGGTCTCTGTGTATTCGACCCCGGAGAACCGGTTGCCGAGCTCGAACTTGATGCCGCGGCGGCGGAACGCGCGCTCCAGCAGCTTCGAGTTGTTCTCGTCCTCCAGCGGCACCAGGTGCGGCAGCGCCTCGATGATGGTGACCTCGGCGCCGAAGGACTTCCAGACCGAGGCGAATTCGCAGCCGATGACGCCGCCGCCGAGCACGACGACCGAGCCCGGGACGCGATCGAGCTTGAGCGCGTGGTCGCTGCTGATGATCCGGTCGCCGTCGATATTCAGGCCGGGCAGCGACTTGGGTACCGAACCGGTTGCCAGCACGATGTTGCGGCCGGTGTAGGTCTCGCCGTTCACAGTCACCTGATTGGGCGCGCTCAGCACGCCCTCGCCGGCCACGAAGGTGATCTTGCGGGCCTTCACAATGCCCTGCAAGCCCTTGTACAGCTGGCCGACCACGCCGTCCTTGTAGCTGTTGACCCCGGCCATGTCGATGCCGTTGAGCTGGCTCTGCACGCCGAACGACGCGCCCTCGCGGGCCAGGTCGGCGACTTCGGCCGCGTGCAGCAGCGCCTTGGTGGGGATGCAGCCGCGGTGCAGGCAGGTGCCGCCCACCTCGGCCTTCTCGATCAGGGCCACGTTCATGCCCAGGTCGGCGGCGCGGAAGGCGCAGGCGTACCCGCCGGACCCGCCGCCGAGGATCACTACGTCGAACACATTCCCGGCGTCAGCCACTTGTCGTCTCCTCGCGTCTTCGCGTGTGCGCCGCCCGAGTCCGCCATACGCAGCCGGATGGCCTGATTCCGGATCGCCGGGACGCTCCGGGATGGCACACTGACAAGCATCCTGCCACCCGCGCAGGTGGGGGGCCTCTCGGCGACCGCCGCCCCGGCTGCCGGGTTACGGGCCGGCCGGGATGGTTTGTTTGGTACGGCGCCAGCTTAGTGCGGTCCGGGAGGGCGCGGTTGCGCATGGCCAACCGGCGTGGCCACCGTTGAGGGGCTCGCTGCGTCTACCTGGTGGTACAGCGAACGCGCTCGTCCGCAATCCGGTCGCGACCGGCCGAACTCAACGAGGTGATGGAAGGTGGCGTTGTTCAGCCGCAGGGGAAGGTCCGCAGGTGGCGGCGCCGGATACGGCCGCGATCTGCGTGAGGACGAAGCGCATCTGGCCCGATTCGCCCGTTCGCGCGGCGGAGTAGAGGCCTTCGTCGAGCCGCGCACGGCTGTGACAGAAACCACAGTGGTGCTGGTCGCGGCGGACGGCGAGTGGACCAGGCGCCGGGTACCTGGCCCGCAGGCCGCTCACCAGCTCGCGCACCGTCTGGGCATTCCCGCGTATGACGCGATGGTCGTCGGCTATCCGCAACGCATGCGCGACTGGAGCGCGCGGATCGCGGCAGAGACGCGGGCCAGGCGGGAGCCGTGATGCGCCCCGCCGGACCCGAGCCTGCACTCCCTGAAATTCAGTCAGATTTCTAGGGTGCGTTACAGCAACCCGTCGGCAGCGTCCTGAGCGAGCTGAACCAGGGTCCGTACCGCATACCCTGTGCCGCCCTTGGGGGTGTACCCGAATGGCGCGACGGTGTTGTAAGCCGGACCGGCGATGTCCAGGTGCGCCCACAGCACGCCCTCTGGCACGAACTCCTTGAGGAAGATCCCCGCGACAAGCATGCCGCCCATGCGGTCGCCCATGTTCGCGATGTCGGCCACGTCCGAGTCCATCGTCTTGCGCAGATGCGCGGGCAGCGGCATCGGCCAGAGGTCTTCGCCGGCCCGCTCGGCCGCCGACTCGATCTGGGTGCGGAACTCCTCGTCATTGGCCATGACCGCGCCGGTGCGGTGGCCGAGCGCCAGCACCTGTGCGCCGGTCAGCGTCGCGACGTCCACGATCGCGTCCGGCTGCTCCTCGCCCGCCCGCACGATCGCGTCCGCGAGCACCAGCCGGCCCTCGGCGTCGGTGTTGAGCACCTCCACGGTCTTGCCGCCGTACATGCGCAGCACGTCGGACGGCCGGATCGCGTTCCCGCCCGGCATGTTCTCGGCCAGCGCCGCCCACGCGGTCGCCTTCACCGGCAGGCCGAGCTTCGCGATCGCGAGCACCGCCTGGACGACCGCGGCGGCGCCCGACATGTCGCACTTCATCGTTTCCATCGCGTTGGACGGCTTGAGCGAGATGCCGCCGGTGTCAAAGGTGATGCCCTTACCTACGAAGGCCAGCGAGCGCTCCGCGTCAGGGTGCGCGTAGGTCAGTTTCACCAGGCGCGGCGGTCGGGTCGAACCCTGCCCGACGCCGATCAGGCCGCCGTAGCCGCCCTCGCGCAGCGCCGCGTCGTCGAGGACTTCGATCGTCAGCCCGTCGATCTCGGCCGCGCCGACCGCCGAGGTGACCGAGTCAGCGAAGGCTTGGGGGTAAAGGTGCGAGGGCGGTGTGTTGATCAGGTCACGCGCGGCCTTCACCGCGTCGGCGACCACCTGCGCGCGCTCGCCGGCCGCGACCGCGTCGGAATTCGGCTCGGCGTCTGTCACGAGCACGACCTCCCGCACCGGGGCCTTGCGGTCAGCCGGATCGCCGGTCTTGAACCCGTCATAGGAGTACGCGGCGAGCGCCGCGCCGAGCGCGGTGGCCTCCACGACCTCGGCGCCCGCGACCGGCGTCACCAGCGCGACCTTGCCGAGCCCGGCCAGCGAACGCAGCGCGGAGCCGGCCGCGCGCCGCAGGTCCTCGAGACCGGTCACGCCGACCACCTCGCCGTCACCGGCCGAGCCGAGCCCGAGGCCCACCACGACCGTGGCGGCCAGCGAGCCGTTCGCCGGGACCCGGGTCACCTCCTCCGCGGCCCCGGTCGCTCCCAGCGACTTCAGGATCTGCGCGAGCCGGCCGTCGAACGCCTCGTCCAGCGGCTCGGCTCCTGGCGCGAGCACCACGCCGTCCTCGCCTTGATAGACGCCGATGACGAGCGCGTCGGCTTCGACTCCGGCCACCGGGCCGGATTGCAGTGAGATCCTGGTCACGTCTAGTCCTGTCCTGAGGATTGTGGGAGTTGGCGGCATCGTAACCGCACGCCGGGGGCGGTGGACCGGGTTCCCCCGCGGTATCGGGTTTCCCCGCTATGGCGCGCGGGCCCGCGCCGCGGGGCCGTCCCGAATAGTGGACGGTAGGCTCGGCGGCATGTCATCGACGCCGCCCTCGCCGTCCCTGCTCACCTCGCCGCTGCACGCCCGGCATGTCGCCCTCGGCGCGAAGCTGGCCGACTTCGGCGGCTGGCAGATGCCGATCGAGTACTCCGGCGTCGTCGGCGAGCACGCCGCGGTGCGCACTGGAGTTGGCCTGTTCGACGTCAGCCACCTCGGCAAGGCCACGGTGGCCGGCCGCGCGACCGACGGCAGCGGCCTGACCGCGTTCGACTTCGTCAACGCCACGCTGGCCAACGACCTGCGCCGGATCGGACCCGGCCGCGCGCAGTACACCCTCGCCTGCGACGAGGCGACCGGCGGCGTAGTGGACGACCTGATCGCCTACGTGAAATCGCCGGAGGAGATCTTCCTCATCCCGAACGCGGCCAACACCGCCGAGGTCGTCCGGCGCCTGGCCGCGGCCGCCCCGGCCGGAATCACGGTCACGAACCAGCACTCGGATTTCGCGGTGCTGGCCGTGCAGGGCCCGCGCTCGGCGGATCTGCTCAAGGCGCTCGGTCTGCCCGCGGACCACGACTACATGGCGTTCGCCAGTGCCGCCTGGAACGGTAAGCCGCTGACGGTGTGCCGCACCGGTTACACCGGTGAACACGGGTACGAACTTGTCTGCCGCTGGCAGGACGCGGACGCATTGTGGGGCGCCATTCTGCGCGCGGGCGAGCCTTTCGACATTAAGCCCTGCGGCCTCGGCGCCCGCGACACGCTGCGCACAGAGATGGGATATCCGCTGCACGGCCAGGACCTCTCCCTTGAAATCACCCCGGTGCAGGCGCGGGCGGGTTGGGCCGTGGGTTGGAAGAAGGAGGCCTTCTGGGGCCGCGAGCCGCTGCTGGCCGAAAAGGCGGCCGGGCCGCGCCGGCTGCTGTGGGGCCTGCGGCAGGTGGAGCGAGCCATTCCGCGCCCGCATATGGCGGTGTTCGACAAGCCAGGGCTCGATGAGGGCGCCGTGATCGGCGAGGTGACCAGCGGCACGTTCTCGCCCTCGCTCAAAATCGGCATCGCGCTGGCCCTGCTGCCGCCCGCCACCGCCGAAGGGGACACGGTATATCTCGATGTGCGCGGCCGACGCGTGGCTTTCGAGGTGACCAAGCCGCCGTTCGTGACCCCATCCACCCGATAAACTGGAGCCGCGGCCTGCGAAATCAGCCGGTCGCATCAGTGCTCAGCGGCCGCGCTTATCCGAGATCTGATTCCTAGTCGGGTCAGTGTTCACATCCCATGTGGGTGTCTCAATTCCGGCATACCTCACCCGATCGAGTGATCGTACGCCTGGCACTAGACAGATGCCGACTTCATGGTGATGCTGGCGGTGCTTTTCCGGCGTTCGCAGGAACGCCTTTCTGGTTCTGGAGGTGCGAGTGGCCACGACAACGGCGCGCCACGGTATAGCGGAGACAGCGGACACCGCGACGGGTATGGGTCCGGTTATCGGCGCTGCCGCGACCAACGCCGGCGGTCTCGTCGTGCTGCGTGACGAACTCGGCATCCTGTCCGTCATGCGCTGCTTGGACGCGGCACTGGCCCTGGACCCCGGCTTCCAATACGGCTATCCGGCCGAGAGCGCGGCGATGGCGGGCCTGAGCGATCCGCGCCTCGCGCCGCCGCTGAGCTACGTGGTCGACGCGGCGGGACAGATCGTCGCGACAGTCTGTCGGCACGTGACCGGAGTACGCCTTTCGAAGGTTCTCGCGCAACTGCCTCGCGGCCTTGACGTGCAGACCGCCTCCGCCGTCATCACGGACGTGCTTGCCGCGCTCGACGCCCTGCACACGCGCGGAGTCGCGCACCGCTCTCCGGACGCCGATCACGTGATCGTCGAGCCGAATGGCAACTGCGTGCTTGTGGACGTCGGGCTCGTGACGCGTCCGGAGTACACAGATCCGGCCGCTGCTATGGCCGCCGACCTGGAGATGGTCGGCGACCTGCTGGTCACCTGCCTGACCGCGGGACGGAGTGCGCCAGAGCGCGGCACACGGAGCGGATACTTCGCCCACGGCGAACTGGAGGGTGTCGCCGCACGGCTCTACGACGCGCTCGTCGAAGCCGGCGCTGATGCCGACCCCGAGGCGGCGGAGACGACGCCGCTGGACGACGAGGCCGCGCAGGCGCCCGCCTCCCGCACCGCCTCGCTCATGTCCCGCGCGTTGGAGCGGGTCGCGGCGGACAGTTTCGACGCGGGCTGGGACGGCCGGGGGCGGGAAAGACTGGCCATCGCGACCAGGGACCATCGCTCCTCGCGCCGCCGCTTCCTGGAATTCCGGCCCACCGGCTACACCGACCACCGCTGGTCGATCCGCGGCTGGCACGCCGGAGCCCCGCGCGAGCGCCGCAGCAGGCAGCGCCTGGTCGCTTCGGCCGACGTCATGCGGCAGGCGCGCTCGCAGCTGGCCGAACTGTGGTCGGGCAGCCCCGGCGCGCGCGGCTCCGGCAACCATGCGGCCGGCGGTCACCTCGGGCCGAAGTACACCCGGTATCTCATACCCCTGATCGCCTTCCTGCTCGCCTTCGGCCTCGCCCTGATCCTGCTCGGTCTTTCCTCCTCGTCGACTCCGGGCCGGGCCGTGCTGAACCCGTCGGCGGACGCGCGCGCGGGCGCCAATGCGCCGAATCGGGCGGCGAAGGATCTGCCGAACGCCGGGCCGGCCGAGGCGGTCAGCGACACGGCCCTGATCAACTCGAGCACCGCGGTTTCGAACGTCGCCGGAAACACCGCGCCGGGCACGAAAATCACCGAACTGTTCATCGCCGGCCTCGGATACGACAGCCAGCAGAAAAGCAAGGCCGTGGCGACGATTGACGTGCACACCTCCGGCACCGCACCGATCACCGTCACCGTCGCCTTCACCGACACGAACAGCGCGCAGGCCGGGGACGGTACACAGACGGACCGCTTTTCCCTGTCCGGCAAGACGATGTACACGCTGACCGACACCGCGACGGTCCTGCAATACTGTTCCTCCGGCAGCAGGCTGCTGACATCACAGGTGACTGTCTCGGCCTCGGCGAATTCCGCGCCGAACGCTACCGCGGCCACCGCATCCGGCGATCTGTACGCCGATCAGTGCTCGTAGTCGCGCTGGGGACGATCGACTAAAAATGTTCTAGAAGCGCACGGCCACCACGAGCGTGGCGACCGCCGCGCTCGTCTCGACCAGCGCCCCGAGCACGTCGCCGGTGATTCCGCCGAGCCGGTCGATGCACCGGGCGAGCAGCACCAGCGCGGCCGCGAGGCCGAGCGCAACCGCAGCGGCGGCGAGCGCGGCCGTCTGCGGGTCGACGATCAGCCCGAGCGCGCCGGCGACGATCGCCACGACGATCCCGGCGACCACCGCGGTCCGCACGCGAACGCAGCCGGCGACCCACGAGCCCAGGCCGCCGGGCCGCGCCGACGGGATCGGCTCGGTGCAGCCGGCCGTGATAGCGAGCCGCCCGGCCATCGCCGCGACGATCACCGCCACCGGGCCGCGATGAATCGCGAAACTCGCTGCCAGGCCACTGATTTGCACCCCGAGCACCAGGACCAGCGTCACCACGCCAAACGGCCCGATATCGGAGTGCTTCATCAAGGCGAGCGCCTGCTCGGCCGGCTTGTTCGAGCCCAGACCGTCCGCGGTGTCCGCCAATCCGTCCAGGTGCAGCGCCCGCGTCTGCGCCGCCAACGCGGCCACCGCGATCACCGCGGCGATCAGCGGCGAGCCGGTCAGCCAGTCCGCGAGCTGCGCCGATCCGGCCGCGACGGCGCCGAGGCCGAGGCCGACCGCAGGTGCCGCCGTCATCGCGACGCGCACGGCGGCGGCATCGGCTCGCGGCGCCCCGGCCCGCCAGATCGTCAGAGTGCTGATAGCGAGGCGCAGCCCGCCGGATACCCGCTCCGCGCGGCGGGTATGGCTCGCGACCCGGCCCGCGTGCGCCGCGTCCTCCGAGCCTGTTTCCGCTATCCCCCCGTCTCGGCCCGCATCAGCACTCGTGCTCACTGCTCATCGCCTCGTTAAAGTCGCGACCGCATCAGCGGCTCGGGGAGACCTTCCTGCGCGTAAGAACCGGTTTCGGCGAGGATCGTCACCGCCGACCGCAGCAGCGGCAGCGCCAGCAGGGCTGCGCAACCGCCGTCCGCACGCACCTTGAAGTCCAGCAGCGGTTCAAGCCCGAGCCGGTCGATCGCCTTCTGATACGCCGGCTCCGGCGACATGTGCGCGGCCAGCAGCCAGTCAGGTGTCCGGAACGCGATGCGCTGGGCCAGCACCGCACAGGCCGCGCTGCCGATCCCGTCGAGCAGCACCGGGGTCTTGCGGATCGCCGCCTGCATCATGAAGCCGGTCAGCGCCGCGAAGTCCGGGCCCGCCACGGTCGCCAGCAACTCGATCTGGTCCGCGATCACCGGACGCGCCGCGCGCATCGCATCACGCACCGCCGCGCACTTGCGGACCCACGCGTTGTCGTCGATCCCGCTGCCGCGTCCGGTCACCGCCGCGGCGTCCGTGCCGGTCAGCACGCCGATGAGCACACCGGCCGGAGTCGAGTGCCCGACGCCGATCAGCGACGGAATGAGCAGATCCGCACCCGAGTCGATCTCGGCGTCCGCGACCGCGATCCCGATCCGGAACGCGGCGGCCGCCTCCTCCCGCGTGCAAGCAGGCTCCTGATCGATCCGTCCGGTGCCCCGCCGGATCCGCCCGGCGTACACCTCAGGCGGCAGATCGGCGAAATCGAAGGCGTCGCAGTCCACCGAGACGTCGATCACCCGCACCGATGCCTGATGCGCCCTGGCGAGCGCCTGAACCGGCCCTCCGCCCTGGACGATCCGGCGCAGCATCGCCGCGGTGGCCTCCGGCGGATTGGCGCTCACGCCGTGCTGCGCGATCCCGTGATCCCCGGCGAACAGCACTACTCGGGCGCGCTCCAGCGGGCGGGGCGGGCAACTGCCCTGGACCGCCGCGAGCCACTGCGCCAACGTCTCGATCCGCCCGAAGGAACGCGGCGGCAGCGCCACCGTCTCGGCCCAGCGCGACCGCGCCGCCTCGCGCGCGGCCTCATCCGGCCGCAGCACACCCTCGGCGAACTTCTCCAGCTCTGTCGTGTCCATCGTCCCGCGAGCCTAGTACGTGACCCCGAAGCGGGCGTCCTGGGACCCGGGCTTCAATCGCACCGCGATCCCCGCCACGACCAGCGCCACCTCATCCGCGGCCGCCGCGAGCGCCTGGTTCAACGCGCCGAGCTCGTCCCGGAAGCGCCGGGTACCGGCCGACTCCGGGACCACGCTCAACCCCACCTCGTCGCTCACCACGACCACCGAACGCGCC
Organism: Actinocrinis sp.; assembly: GCF_035605935.1. Lineage (GTDB taxonomy): Bacteria > Actinomycetota > Actinomycetes > Streptomycetales > Catenulisporaceae > Actinocrinis. Next base: position 10,104 of record NZ_DATNGK010000005.1, read on the forward strand.
GAATTCGAATACGCATCGACGAGGCCGGATACCAGGCGGCCGAGTGCAGCGCGCGGCTTGCCCTCACGCCACGCTTCGTCGTCCCAAGCGCCTACCGCATCCATCGCCGCGGTAAGCCAGAGCGTGAGGGAGTCGACCAGAATCGTTCGATCGGCCGTGAGCAACAAGTCAGCGAGCTGCGCCGGCGACTCACCAAATTCCACCGTCTGCCACGTCGGCGGCCGTCTGGTGCGGTGCCGCGCGATCCGCTCGGCCCACTCGGCGTCGCCTTCGTAGCGCGGGGCAGTTGCCGCGTAAAGAACTTCCTCGTCCTCGATGAGCAGCCGCTCGGCGAACGCGGACTTTCCCGACCTCGCCCCGCCGAGCACAAGGGCATGCCATGCCTGTGTCCGAGAATGCATCCGCTCGCCGCCTAGCTAAGGTATGGGCCATGGCTTTCACATGGCGGTACGAGAACGCTTCGGGTACAGAGGTCGAGCCCATCGTCCCGGTCGAGGGCGAGCACGCCGCCTTCTCGACCCAGGGTGACGCGGAGAGCTGGATCGGCGAGAACTGGCCCGAACTGCTGGCCGCCGAGGTCGAGCAGGTCACCCTCCTGGAGGACGGGGTCGTGGTGTACGGCCCCATGTCCCTCCAGGAGTCGCCGCCCGCGTAGGCAGCGGTGGCAGTCGCGATACCGGCAGCGAACACCAGCAGCGATTGACCGAGTGCTACGGCCGCTTGGCCGGTGACGTCGTCAGCCTCGGGTCGCGCCGCACCACCGGATCGAGGATCTCGTCGATCTGCTTGAGCAGACCCTCGTCCAGCTTTACGCCGGCCGCCTTGACGTTTTCCTCGACCTGCTCGGGCCGGGACGCTCCGATGATCGCCGCGGAGACGTTCCGGTTCTGCAGCACCCAGGCCACGGCTAGCTGAGCCATCGTCAGACCGGATTCCTGCGCCAGCGGCTTGAGCTGCTGCACCCGCGTGAGCACCTCGTCGTCGAGCAGGTCACGCACGAAGTTGCCGCCCACCGCGTCGGTGGCCCGCGAACCGGCGGGCGGAGCCTGGCCGGGCAGGTACTTGCCGGTCAGCACACCCTGCGCGATCGGTGACCAGACGATCTGGCCGAGACCCAGCTCCTCACAGGCCGGCACGACCTCGGCCTCGATCACCCGCCACAACATGCTGTACTGCGGCTGCGAGGAGATCAGCGGCACCCCGAGCTGCCTGGCCAGATCAGCCGCCGCTCGGATCTCCGAGGCCTTCCACTCGGACACGCCGATGTACAGCGCCTTACCCGAGCGAACGACATCGGCGAAAGCCAGCATGGTCTCTTCGAGCGGCGTCGAATTGTCGTACCGGTGCGCCTGGTACAGATCGACGTAGTCGGTCTGGAGCCTACGCAGCGAGCCGTTGATCGACTCGAGGATGTGCTTGCGGGACAGACCGCGGTCGTTGCGGCCCGGACCGGTCGGCCAGAAGACCTTGGTGAAGATCTCCAGACCTTCCCGGCGCTGACCCTTGAGCGCGTCGCCGAGTACGGTTTCAGCCTTGGTGCCGGCGTAGACGTCGGCCGTGTCGAAGGTCGTGATCCCGGCTTCGAGGGCGGCGTGCACGCAGGCGTGCGCCGCGTCCGCCTCGACCTGACTGCCGTGGGTAATCCAGTTGCCGTACGCGATTTCGCTGATGACGAGGCCGCTGCGGCCTAAGTGTCGGAACTCCATGAGCCCAACCTATCCCCGCTTCGGTGCGTTACACCGTCTTACTTGGCCTTACCCGTAAAGGTCACTGACGGACGCGGCTGGCGCAGGAAACGCGGCATCGCGGCACGCGAGAACGCGTAGAAGCCCGAACCACGCACGTGCTCCTCGCCGAAGCGTGCCCGAACCTCCCGCTTGATCCGGAAGTTCAGCATGATGCCGAAGACGATCCCGACGACGACCACGAGCTCCATCGCGAAGGACGCGTAGATGTAAATCGACGTGCTGCGCAGGATCAGGGTGAACCAGGCCACGACGACGATCGGCATCAGGAACTCCAGCATCCGCAGCCGGCCGTCCACATAGTCGCGGATGAACGCGCGCGCCGGACCCTGGTCGCGGGCCGGGAAGTTCTTCGCGTCCCCGCTCCGAAGCGCCTGCCGCTGCTTCTGGTACGACTGGTTGCGCACGGAGCGTTCGGCGCGCCGCCGATCCTTCGGGTCGAGCGGCATCCGCCCGAGCCGAGCCTTGCGTGCGGCCTCCGCCTCGCGCCTGGTCGGCGTCGGGCGAGCCTTCGACCGGTCGTAGCGCTCATCGGCGGACATCGATCCGGGCATGGAGTCTTCGGGCGTGGCGTCGGCCACCGCCTGGTCGTCGGAACGTCGTCGGAACACGAGGGAAGCGTAAACGGTCTACGGCCGGGCACATAACCCGCGCTCGCCGCGGCGTATCGCGACGCCGGGCAATGTGCGCCGCGCCGAAGGTCCTCGCGCGGCCAATCGCTGTTTCACTAGGGCGGTTTGGTTGGCCCAGCGCGGACGCAAAGAACTATCGTGGGCACTGACCACAAGAGCACGCCGCACGGCGCAGCTGAAGGGGGACCTGGAGGGCCCATGGCCGACGGAGTCATGAAGCGCATGTCCTTGATCTTCAAGTCCAAGGCGAACAAGGCCTTGGACAAGTACGAAGATCCGCGCGAGACACTGGACTACGCGTACCAGAAGCAGTTGGAGAACATGACCCAGCTGCGCCGCTCGCTCGCGGACGTCGCCACGGCGCGCAAGCGGATCGAGCTGCAGATCAAGCAGGTACAGCAGGACGCCGACAAGCGCGAGCTGCAGGCTCGCAGGGCGCTGGAGATGGGTCGCGAGGACCTGGCCCGCGACGCCCTCACCCGCCGCTCCGAGGTGCAGCAGCAGATCTCCACGCTCACCCCGCAGCACGAGAACCTGGTCAAGCAGGAAGAGAACCTGACCAGGGCCGTGAAGAACGCGCAGGCCAAGGTGGACGCCTTCCGCACGCAGAAGGAGACCATCAAGGCCAACTACACCGCGGCCCAGGCGCAGACCCGGATCGCCGAGACGCTGACCGGCATCTCGGAGGAGATGGGCGACGTCGGCATGGCCATACAGCGCGCGCAGGACAAGACCGCGCAGCTGCAGGCCCGCGCCGACGCGATGACCGAGCTGACCGCCACCGGCGCGCTCGACGACCCGCTGGCGGCGCTGACCACCGGCGACGACATCGACGCCGAGCTCAACCGGCTCTCCAGCGGCACCGGCGTGGACAGCGAGCTCGAGCGGATGAAGCTCGAACTGGCCGGCGGATCCACCAAGCAGCTCGAGGCCGGCGCCTCCGGGGTGGCCAAGCCGGGTGCGATCCAGGACGCGGAAGAGGTCAAGGAGGGCGACTCCAAGTGATCGTCCGCATCCTCGGCGAGGGCCAGCTCACGCTGGAGCAGGGCGCCCTCGACGAGCTGAACAAGCTCGACGACGAGCTGATGACCGCGGTCCGCGACGGCGAGGAGGCAAAGTTCCGCGCCGCCATGGACTCGCTGCTGGACAAGGTGCGCGAACTCGGCACGCCGCTGCCGGTCGAGGAGATCAAGCCGAGCGACTTCATCCTGCCGAGCGCGGACTCCTCGCTCGACGAGGTGCGTGACCTGCTCTCCAGCGACGGGCTGATCCCGGGCTGACGCCCCGGGCGTGATGCGGTTGCGCGGCGCGGTCGGTGAGCCGCGGCGCGCACTCACACGTCACCCGGCGTCGTGCGGGCGGGGAACTTCCCCGCCCGACAGGGCGTTGTGCCGGATAAGCAGCATGGACCGGCTCGATTGATCGAGCCCTGTCGCTCGGGAAGCGTCGCCGGTCCGAGAGCAAGGCCGGCGCAGAACCCGCGCCGGTTCACAGGCAACGTCGGTGCACAAGCAGACCGGACGTTTTCGGAAGGACGGCTAAACCCGTGGCCAGGACGAGGTTCGCGCCAGATCGGGGACTCACCTCCCGCATGGTCTTCGTCATGTTCCTCATCGGCGCGCTGGCCGTGGCGTTCGTCGCGGCCCTCATCGCTTTCGTGCCCGCCCGCAGCCTGCCGGTGGTGCTGGTCATCGCCGGCGTGATCTTGTTCCTGCAGTTCTTCTTCTCGGACAAGATCGCGGCCTTCGCGATGGGCGCCCGCGAAGTGACCCCGGAGCAGTACCCCGAACTGCACGGCGTGGTGGACCGGCTGTGCGCGATGGCTGACATGCCCAAGCCCCGGGTCGCCGTCGCCGAGACGCCGATGCCGAACGCCTTCGCCACCGGCCGCAACCCCAACAACGCGGTCATCTGCGTGACCACCGGGATGTACGACCAGTGGCGCACCGGCCGGCTGACCGAGCAGGAGTTCGAGGGCGTACTCGCGCACGAGCTCTCCCACGTTGCGCACCGTGACGTGCTGGTCATCACGATCGCCTCCTTCCTCGGCATCCTGGCCGGACTGGTGGCCCGGATGGCGTTCTGGTTCGGCCTCGGCGGCGACCGGCGCGACGACCGGGACGGCGGCGTGCCGATCCAGCTGATCATCCTGCTGGTCTCGATGGTCACCTACGCGATCTCGTTCCTGCTGACCATGGCCCTCTCCCGTTACCGCGAGCTGGCCGCGGACCGGGCCGGCGCGCTGCTGACCGGCAACCCCTCGGCGCTGGCCTCCGCGCTGCAGAAGATCACCGGGGACGTGGCGAAGATCCCGACCCAGGACCTGCGCCAGGCCGAGCCGTTCAACGCCTTCTACTTCACCCCGGCGTTCAACCGGGAGAACGCGAAGACGCTGTTCTCCTCGCACCCGAGCACCGAGAAGCGGATCGAGCAGCTGGCCAAGATCTCCCGGCAGCTCGGCCACTGACCTTCCGGCTCGGTCTCACCGCCCGCCTCGACCCACCTTCGACTAGCAGGGGGCCCGCCCACTATGGGATTCCTCGACACGCTGCTCGGCCGCACCAAGCCGGTGCAGCCCAACCTGGACCACCTGTTCGCGGTGCCGAACGCCGCGCTCACCCTTGAAGTCTCGCTCGGCTTCAAGCCCACCGGCTACGGCGCGGTCTGCTACCGCAAGGCGGAGGGCGGCGCTTTCGCGCAGGTGGAAGCGGACGTCGAGCAACTGATCGAGGGCTTTGACGGTCCGAAGGTCGAGGCCTCGAAGGACAAGTACGGCTTCACCTGGTTGCTGGTGCGCCGCGACTCGGAGCAGCTCTCCGACCTGGTCACCGACGTGCACGCGGTCAACTCCTCGTTGCAGGACAACGGCTTCGGGCCGTACCTGCTGTGCAGCCTGATCTATTTCGAGGACCCGCAGGGCCGCAAGCTGGCGCTGGTCTACCTGTACAAGAAGGGCACCTTCTACCCGTTCGCGCCGCAACGCGAGCCGCATCGGGACAACGTGCTCGAACTCCAGGTCAAGACCGAGGTGGGCACCGATCTGCCGCTGGAGAAGGACCTGACCCGGTGGATGGCGCTGTGGGGCGCCGCCGGTCTTTGAGAGACGCCCTCTGAGAGGGCGTCTGACCCTCGCCAGTGCGCCTTCCGCCACTCTGACGGTCATCCGTTGCCCCTGCTCGCCCGCGGTTGCAGCCCTGTCACCACGTCACACCTCTGCCACGATTGCCGCCGTGCGCTTGCCACCGCACGGCGCACAGCAGATACGCTCATGCCGGTCTTCGGCGAGTGGCGGAGGGAAACGCAGTGTCGGTCGAGCCGCATCGGGCAGCCGGCGGCGTAGAGCACGGGGTTCCCCTTCTCCCGAGCCAGCACAGCCTGCCGAGCCAGCGCAATGGCGAGGACGGTGTGGATCCCAGCGACGTCTACGGCTACGAACCGACGCTCCCGTACGGCGTGGAGCCCCCAGCTCCGCCGCCGCGCGAGCCCGTCGAGGAGGAACGCCGTCCCTGGCCGTCCGCGCGACGGCAGATAGGCACCGCGGTCGCGGTGCTCGCCTGGCTGATCGCCGCGTTCCTGATCGGCCATCGGTTCCTGCCGGACAGCGTCGGCCTCGCCTCGCTCCTGGAAACCTGGCTGCCCTGGCTGGCGGTGCCCACCGCGCTGCTGCTGATCGCCGCCATCGCGGCCCGATCGCTGCGCGCCGTGTTCGCCACCTTGGTGGCCACCGCGGTCTGGCTCGGCGGCTACGGTCCGCAACTCTTCCCGCGTGGCGACCCGATCCCGTCGAACCTGCGCGTGGTCAGCGAGGATGTCAACGCGTCCACCGTCGAGCTGGGCGGCGTGAGCCAACTGGCGCCGAATCAGCACGCCGACATCGTGGCTCTGCAACACCTGCCACCCGCGCTCGCCGCCTCCTCGGCGACGCAGAACCTCAACGCGGCGTACGGCTACCACGTCACGCAGTACGAGTTCGGCATCTGGAGCCGCTATCCGATCGCGGACACCAGGGCGGTCGACCTGGCGACGACTACGGCCGCCTCGACTGGCAACCCGAGCCTGGTGGCGGCGGTCCCGCACGTCGTCGTCGGAGCGCTGCGCGTCACCGTGACGACGCCCGAAGGCGCCTTAGTGCTTTACGTGGTGCACATTCCGCAGCCGGTGCTCGGCGATCAGGGCTTTGCCAAGGTGCGTGACGAAGCGGTAGCGCGCCTAGTGAAGACCGTCGCGGCGGATAAGGCACCGAAGCTGGCCATCGTCGGCGACATAAACGTCGCGCAGACCGATCGCCGGTTCTCCGATCTGAGTTCCGGCCTCGGGCTGACGTCAGCTCAAGCCGCGGCCGGCCGCGGCTTCGGCTTCACCTGGCCGGCCGAGTTCCCGGTCGTCCGCCTCGACGACCTGCTGCTGCGCGGCGGTACCCCGGTGCGCTCAGTGGTGCTGCCCGCCCTCTCCGGCGGCAAGTCGCATCTCCCTATCGAGATCGATCTGCACTTGTAGTCCGGCGGCTACGGCAACGCCAGCATCTGCTCCAGCGCCACCCGCGAGTAGCGAGCGGTCTCCGGGTCCACGGTGATCCGGTTGACCACCTTCCCGGCGGCCAGCGACTCCAGCGTCCAGACCAGGTGCGGCAGATCGATCCGGTTCATCGTGGAGCAGTAGCACACCGACTTGTCCAGGAAGACGATCTGCTTGTCGGTGTGCTTGTTCGCCAGGCGCCGCACCAGATTCAGCTCGGTGCCGACCGCCCAGGACGTCCCGGGCTCCGCCGCGTCGAGCGTCTTGATGATGTATTCGGTCGAGCCGACGTAGTCCGCCTTCTCCACGACCTCGTAGCGGCATTCCGGGTGCACCAGGACGTTCACGCCGGGTATCCGCTCGCGCACCTCGTCCACGCACTCGGCGGTGAACCGGCCGTGCACCGAGCAGTGCCCGCGCCAGAGAATCATCTTCGCGCCGCGCAACTGATCGTCCGTCAGTCCGCCGTTCGGCTTATAGGGGTTATAGAGCACGCAGTCGTCCGGCGAGAGTCCGAGCGCCCGGACCGCGGTGTTGCGGCCGAGGTGCTGGTCAGGCAGGAACAGCACTTGCTCGCCCTGCTCGAAGGCCCAGCGCAGCGCACGCTCGGCGTTGGAGGAGGTGCAGATCGTGCCGCCGTGCCGTCCCGTGAACGCCTTGATGTCCGCCGAGGAGTTCATGTACGACACCGGGATCACCCGCTGCTGGATGCCCAGCTCGGTGAGCGAGTCCCAGCACTGCTCCACCTGCTCCGCCGTCGCCATGTCGGCCATAGAGCAGCCTGCGGCCAGGTCGGGGAGTACGACCTGCTGGTCCGAGGAGGTGAGGATGTCCGCGGACTCGGCCATGAAGTGCACGCCGCAGAACACGACGAACTCGGCCTGCGGGCGCGCCGCCGCGTCCCTGGCCAGCTTGAACGAGTCGCCGGTCACGTCCGCGAACTGCACCACCTCGTCGCGCTGGTAGTGGTGCCCGAGCACGAATACCCGGTCGCCGAGCTTGGCCTTCGCCTCCGCCGCCCGCCGCACCAGATCCGGATCGCTCGGCGCGGGCAGGTCGCCGGGGCATTCGACGCCCCGCTCGCTGCGTGGGTCGGCGGCCCGTCCGAGCAGCAGCAGCGCCAGCGGCGTCGCCGAAGGCTCGGCGAAGACACCTTCGGCTTCGGTGGTGACGGTCACGGAGCCTCCCACGGGCTCGGCGCCGGCCGGAGCGGCGGCGCCTTTATCGTCTATCTGACGCTAACTATCCTACCCCAGTGCGCCCGGCGGACGCCGCCGCCCGCCGCGGACTGTGCGACCATGGAGGGGGAGTGGGGAGACGGCGTGCGGGGCACTGGAATATCCGGCCCGGGCGGTCGCGTTGACCCTGCGAGCCGATTACCGCGGACTTTGAAGGCAGGCAGACAGCATGACGGTTGAGGTAGACATCACCACCAAGCAGGACGGCATCATCCTGACTGAGACCGCCGCGAGCAAGGTCAAGAATCTGCTCGACCAGGAAGGGCGCGACGACCTCTCGCTGCGCGTCCAGGTCCAGCCGGGTGGTTGTTCCGGTCTGCGCTACCAGCTGTACTTCGACGATCGCGCTCTGGATGGCGACGTGGTCTCCGACTTCGGCGGCGTCAAGGTCGTGACCGACCGGATGAGCGCCCCCTACCTGGTCGGCGCGACCGTGGACTTCGTGGACACCATCGAGAAGCAGGGCTTCACGATCGACAACCCGAACGCCACCGGCTCTTGCGCCTGCGGCGAGAGCTTCAACTAGCAGCCCGGTCGCCGCGCGCTCGCGTGAGCGGCCAGTAGTCGTGCAGCGGCGGTCGACGGAGGATCCAGCCTCCGTCGGCCGCCGTTTTTTTGTGATCTATCTCACGTGCTGCGGTGCGCCTCGCCGGCCCGGGAAGTAGCGAGTCCATGACGAACAAGACGGTGTCGCCGCATCAGCAGGCCATCCTCGTCGGTGAGGCCTACCAGCAGTTCGCGGCGGCCGTCGCCACGATGAACGACGAACGATCCTGGCTGCCCACCGAGTGCGTCGGCTGGTCCGTGCGCGATCTGGTGTTCCACTGCCTCGGAGACGCGCAGCGCGGCTTGGTCGCGCTTCATACGCCTGCGCATACGCTCACGGGCCGCGCGGCGGATCGGGACGCGGTGACGTACTGGGCTGACTGGCAACCGGATCCGACCGCAGTGGGCGCGGCGGCGGGCCGGCGCTTCATCCGCGTCGTGGCAAGCATGTTCCTGCGCGTGGAGCAGCTGAGCGAGCTGTACGTGGAGACGGCGACAGCCCTGGTTCACGCCGCAAAGCAGGCGGACCCGGACGAGTTGATCGCCACCCAAGGCCACGTACTCACCGCCGGCGACCTACTCAGCACGCTCGCGGTCGAGGCGACGATCCACCACCTCGATCTAGCCGCGTCACTCTGCGATGGGCCAGATGTGGAGGCGATGATGCCGGCGCCGAGCGGCCTGGCTGAGGTCCGCCGCACCCTCGACGGCCTTCTCGGCCAGCCTGTGCCGCTCGACTGGGACGACGCCACCTACGCGCGCAAAGGAACCGGCCGCGCGCCGCTGAGTCTGGCGGAGCGACAGCAGCTTGGTGCCCTGGCCGACCGATTCCCGCTGTTCTGTTGACGGATGGCGGGACGCGCTGAGGCGTTCTACTGCGGGCCGCGCGCAGTGGAGGGGACGTACGGCGGCAGCGCGCTCGAACTGAGATTTGGCTGCCCCACAGTCACGCACCCTCCCACGCACACCGGGCTGGGCCGCTGATGCGAAACCGCCCACGCCGGCAACGGTGAGCTCGCCGCCGGACGGACGCTTCCGTGCGCAGCGTGCGGCGTCGCCGTGGGCTGCGCCACCCTCGACGTCGAAGCCTGCGACGGGGAAAGCGACGCCGAAGCCGAGAGCGAAGTACTTGCCGACGCGGACGCGGAGACGCCGGGTGGGATGGACCGCTTCGGGGCAGCCGCCGGACTCGGCGTGCTACACGCCGCCGACACCCCCGCCGCGATCGCGATCACCGCGCCGACTATCGCTTGCCGCCACATGCCCATTCCCGCCCCCGGCGTGCCTCTCGTGGCGCTCATCAGAGCGCGCAAGTGCACACCTTACTGGCGGGGGTCGCGGCCGTTGTCGCGCATTTGTCGCGATCAACGCTCGGCAGTGGGATTCAACGGGACGTCGTTGGACGTCCAAGCTCCCTCGGCTGAGGCCCGAAAACGGCCGCTGAGCTGCAATGTTCCGGACACGCAGCAGGACCCCCGACCGTCACTACCCACAAATGACGGCGGGGGCCCTGCCTTTGTGCGCCGGATCCCGCATCCGTGCGCCGACGGATGGCTGCCCGGGATCCGCTACAGCGTCCGCAGGGCCGGGGGGAGAGCCCTGCGGGCGCGAGTCTTTACATCCGACACCCCATCAGCAAGTCCTGCATCACTGAGTGTAATGCGTGTTCCTGCCTTCTGTAGAGTTAAACGGCCGTACCGCCAGGCTGGTTCCCTTCCTGAGCAAGAATTTTTCGGGCGACTTTTGTCACGAAGAGTCACCAGCGTCCGCCTTGTCGGCCAGGTCAGCCGCCGAGCCGCGCGCCGTTGGCCAGGTCGACCACGGTGCGCGTGCCCACCGGGTTGTCCAGCTTGGCCGTGAAGGTGCGCGGGCCGATGAACATCGGGCACATCACGCCCTTACGTACGGGCAGCTGAGCGAGGCCGACGCCGACTTCGGCCGCCGTCTGCTTCACCACGACCACGTACTGGCCGCACGCTCCGCCGCGCGCCTCGATCTGGAGGTAGAGGGACCGTCCATCAGGGGACTGGGACTCCTGGTCGATCGGTACGTACTTCGCGCTCGCCGGCGGCGCGGTCACCTGGGCCACCGCTGAACCACTCGGAGCCGGGGCCGGGCTCATCCGGCCGCCCGGGTTGACCGGCACTGAACCGGTCGGCGAGGCGACGGGGCTGTGCGCGGGCAGTATCGGCACGGACTGGACCGTGCTCGAGCCCGCGCCGTTCGCAGCCGGGCTGGCGCTGTTGCTACTCGCGCAGGCGGCCAGAGTGGAGGCGAGCCCGGCCGCGGCCAGCGCCGCCGCGATCGTGCTGCCTCTCCTGACACTGAGGACCATCGCGAACCGTCCTTCTGTCTGTTTGACGTCGTCGTCCGCGCCAGCTGCCGCTGCTTGTTGGGCCAGCTCAGCCTGTCGCGGTTTGTCCGCTCAATCCACTGCCTCGAACTGTGGGTGAGGTCAGTCTCCGATTGGACGGCGCGCGGCGGCGCCGGGTTCCGCCGAATCGGTGAATTCTTTCCGGTCGCTGCTTCGGCGCGGCGGACCGTCAATGCTCGCGGCGCACAAGATATGCGACGGCGCGCTCACCTCGCTCGGGAACAGGCTGCTCACCGAGGTAACTGTGCTTCCGCAGTTCACTCCACGCCGGGATGTCGAGCCGCGCCGCCGGATCATCGGCCAGCACCCTGATTGTCCCGCCTACCGGGACATGCACGATCCGCTTCGCCAGTTCGATCACCGGGATGGGGCACATGAGGCCCAGTGCGTCGATGGTTTCGGAGCCGGGCGTCTCGGTACCTGACGCGTTCGGTTGTGCCGTAGGTGAGGAGTCCGCGGAGGGGGCTTCGGCGCGGACGCGCGCGACTACGCCAGGCAGCTCGCCGAGGAACCGGTCCACCTCCTCTTCCGCGATCCGCCACGGCAGCGAGATGCGCAGGTTCCCGTGGCTGAGCACGCCCATTGCTTCCAGTACATGACTAGGCGTCAGGGTCGAGGCGGTGCACGAGGAACCCGATGAGACTGAGTAACCCGCGCGATCCAATTCGAGCAGCAGCGCCTCGCCTGAGGCGTACAAGCAGGAGAAGGTCACGATGTGGGGCAGGCGTCGCCTGGGATCACCGACGATCTCTACGTCGGGCACGGTCGCGGCGACCTGCGCCCGAATGCGGTCAACCAACTCGCGGTGACGCGCGGCGATGGCCTCGCGCTCGGCTTCGCGGGCGCGCAACGCGGCGGCTGCGGCCAGGATCGCGGGCACATTAACCGGTCCCGGCGCGCGGCCCTGCTCACGTTCGTCCTCCGGCCAGGCCGCGGCGAACCTCGTCCCCTTGCGCACGGCCAACACCCCGACCCCGGCCGGCCCGCCCCATTTCCGCGCCGAGCCGCACAATACTGCCCAGTTCGCAGATTCGGGCATTGGCATGTGGCCGAGCGCGGCGGAGGCATCCATGACCAGAGGGACCGAGCCAGTGGCGCCTGACGCGGCGGCCGACAAAAGTTCGCGGACTCGCTCAATCGGCTGAATCGTTCCCACTTCGTGATTGGCGTATTGAATACAGAGCACCGCCGCGCCGCCGCTCAGGCTCTGCGCCAGAACATCGGTCCGCAGCTCGCCCAACCGAGTTACCGGAACGGTCACGTGCTCACCGCCGAGCCTCGTCGCCGTGAACTCGGCCGCGTGCAGAACCGCCGAGTGCTCGATCGCGCTGGTGAGGATGCGTCGGCTGATCCGCGAGCGGCCCTGTGCGAGCCCGGCGACCGCGAGATGGATCGCCGCTGTTCCGGAGGCGGTGAACACGGTCTCGTCCGGACGCGCACGCAGTACCTCCGCGACCGCTTCGCGCGCCGCGTCGAGCAGCATCCGGGCGCGTCGACCCTCGCGATACAGCCGATCCGGGTCGGCCCAGCCGTCGTCCAGCGCTGCCATATACGCCTCGCGCGCCACCGGGTCCATCGGCTCGCCGGAGGCCGCGTCCAGGAATACCGAGTTCATAACGTCATTCAACCCGCCTGGAACCGGCGGTCCCAGCCGGCGGCTGCGGATCGGCGCGCGCACGACAGAGATTCACCGGTTCTGACGCCGCCTCATCGCGTGCAATTCCGGCGAAACCGTCCGATCCGCCGCCCGGTTAGCCCGTCCGCATGAGCCCGCGCCAGACCCCTCTCGCCCGGGGGGTACCTGCCCGCTAAGGCCGCAAAGCGCTGGAGTAGGGTTTGGCCGCAGAACTGAACCCCTGCCCGCACTCCGGGATCCGCGGCCGAGCTGTCAACGGCGCGGAGGCGCCGGTGAGCAGGGCGAGACTCCGGGAAGGGTACGTTGAGTCAGTACGGCTCCGAACGCAGGCCGCGCGCGCTGAGCGATCCCGCTCGCGGGCGCCAGGCCCCCGCGTCAAAGCAGCGTCTAATGCGCGGCACTCCGGCCGCGAAGCGGCGGCTGATCGCCCGCGCGGCGCTGGCCGGCGCCGTCCTGGTCGCGGCCTCGGGCTGCGCCAACAACTCCTTCACCCGGCTCGGCTTCCCCGACCCGGCCAGCGCCGAGGCCCCGACCATCCTGCACCTGTGGCAGGGTTCGTGGATCGCCGCCTTCGCGGTCGGCGCGCTGGTGTGGGGCCTGATCCTGTGGACGGCGTTCTTCCACCGGCGCTCCCGGCACGGCATCGAGGTGCCGCCGCAGACGAAGTACAACATCCCGATCGAGCTGCTCTACACGGCCGTGCCGACCATCATGGTCGCGGTGCTGTTCTACTTCACCGCCAAGGACGAGTCGCAGCTGCTGAAGATCACCCCGGACCAGTCGACCAGCATCAACGTGGTCGGCCGGCAGTGGAGCTGGTCGTTCAACTACAACTACGACGCCGCCACCGGTCAGCAGTTCGCGGCCGGCGGCCCGTCGGTGTACGAAGCGGGCACCCCCGGCCAGCCGCCGCACCTGTACCTGCCGCTCGGCGAGAAGGTCAAGTTCACCCTGACCTCGCCGGACGTCATCCACTCCTTCTGGGTGCCGGCATTCCTGTTCAAGCTGGACGTGGTGCCGGGCCGGGTCAACCAGTTCGAGCTGACCCCGACCAAGCAGGGCGAGTTCATCGGCGAATGCGCCGAGCTGTGCGGGGTCGACCACTCCCGGATGCTGTTCTGGGTCGATGTCGTGCCGCCGGACCAGTACAAGGCGCACCTGGCGCAGCTTCAGCAGCAGGGCAACACCGGCCAGCTGCCGATCGGCTGCGGCCCGAACGCCGGAGTCGGGGAGAACGGCATCCCGTGCCGTGTCGGCCCGATGAACGGCATCAAGGGTAAGAACTCGACCGGAGGGACGGCCTGGTGACCGCGATCAACGACCCGGTGGTCGCCACCCCCTCGGTGACGGCTTACCGCACCCGGCAGCCCGGTTCGACCGTGGTCAAGTGGATCACCTCCACCGACCACAAGGTCATCGGCTTCCTGTACCTGATCACCTCGTGCATCTTCTTCGGCTTCGGCGGCCTGCTCGCGTTGCTCATCCGCACCGAGCTGGCCCGCCCCGGCCTGCAGATCCTGACGCCCGAGCAGTTCAACCAGGCGTTCACGATGCACGGCACGATCATGCTGCTGATGTTCGCGACCCCGCTGTTCGCCGGGTTCGCCAACGCGATCATGCCGCTGCAGATCGGCGCGCCTGACGTGGCCTTCCCGCGGCTGAACGCGTTCGCCTACTGGCTGTTCCTGTTCGGCTCGCTGATCGCGGTCAGCGGCTTCCTCACCCCGCAGGGCGCGGCCGACTTCGGTTGGTTCGCCTACTCGCCGCTGTCCAGCGCGATCCACTCGCCGGGCGTCGGCGGCGACCTGTGGATCATGGGCCTGGCCCTCTCCGGCTTCGGCACGATCGTCGGCTCGGTGAACTTCATCACCACGATCATCACCATGCGCATGCCCGGCATGACGATGTTCCGGATGCCGATCTTCGTCTGGAACACCCTGCTGACCTCGGTCCTGGTGCTGCTGGCCTTCCCGGTGCTGGCGGCCGCGCTGTTCGCGCTGGAGATCGACCGCCGCCTCGGGGCGCACATCTTCGACGCGGCCAACGGCGGCGCGATCCTGTGGCAGCACCTGTTCTGGTTCTTCGGGCATCCCGAGGTGTACATCGTGGCGCTGCCGTTCTTCGGCATCGTCTCGGAGATCTTCCCGGTGTTCAGCCGCAAACCGGTCTTCGGTTACAGCGGCCTGGTGTTCGCGACCATGTCCATCGCCGGCCTGTCGGTGACCGTGTGGGCGCACCACATGTTCACCACCGGCGCCGTCATGCTCCCGTTCTTCGCGTTCATGACCTACCTGATCGCGGTGCCGACCGGGGTGAAGTTCTTCAACTGGATCGGCACGATGTGGCGCGGCTCGCTGTCGTTCGACACACCGCTGCTGTGGTCGGTGGGCTTCCTGGTGACCTTCCTGTTCGGCGGCCTGACCGGCATCCTGCTGGCCTCTCCGCCGATCGACTTCCAGGTGCAGGACTCCTACTTCGTGGTCGCGCACTTCCACTATGTGCTGTTCGGCACCGTGGTGTTCGCGATGTTCGCCGGGTTCTACTTCTGGTGGCCCAAGTGGACCGGGAAGATGCTCGACGAACGGCTCGGGAAGATCCACTTCTGGACGCTGTTCATCGGCTTCCACACCACCTTCCTGGTGCAGCACTGGCTCGGCGCGGAGGGCATGCCCCGGCGCTACGCCGACTACATGGCCTCAAGTGGCTGGACGACGCTGAACACGATCTCCACG
>NZ_DATNGK010000006.1:0-6441 GCF_035605935.1 Actinocrinis sp.
TCCACGAACTTGATGACGCCCTGCCACTGGCGCGTGCCATCCACCTCGTTGCCCAGCACCAGGGCGAAGGTGTTGTCCCAGCTGGCGAGCGAGCCGCCCTTCTCCGGATCGATGTCGCCGGTGAACTTGCCGTTGACGTACAGCTTCTGCCCGTTGACGGGATCGTAGGTCAGCACGATGTGCTGCAGCGCCGCCTGCGCGTTCATGTTGGCCGCGGCGGTCTGCAGCGGCGGCATTCCGTTGGTACTGGTCTGGTCGCTGCGCGTGTAGCCCTCGTACTGCATCGCGTGCTGGCCGAGAGTCGCGTTGCGCGTCTTGTTGCTGCCCGAATAGCTGACGATCCAGGCATTCGTCTGCGCCACGTTCGCAGGTGCGGCCCACACCTCGATGGTGTAGGCGCCGGTGGACTGGATCATGCTGGCGAGCTTGGAGCTCGAGGCGGTGGAGGCCTGGGCCTTGCCGCCCTGGCCGATGTCGATGCCCCAGCCGCCGACCCACTGCACGCTGCCGGTGAAAGTCAGGTCCGCTTCGGGGCTCACGCCGCTGGTGTCATAGGCGGTCGAGCCGCTTTCGGTCTTGAACTCGTACTTGGCCACCAGCGCGTCCTCGATGCGGTTGCCGCCGGCGGCGATGGTCGCCTGCGGCAGGGACAGCGCCTTGGACAGCACCAGACTCGGATCCACCGGCGTCACCGGCACGGTGTTGGCGTAGTTGGTGATCGCCTGCAGCATCGCAGCCGCGCTTGCGGGGCAATCCGGGGCGCCGCCGGGAGTGGTCGCCCAGCAGTTGTGGAACTCGACCTGCAGCCGCTCCACGAAGCGCGAGGACGCCGGGTCGTTCAGGTTCATCTTCGGCTGCGCGGCCACGTACGCGTCGTCGGGGTTCGGGCCGGCGAAGTACGGCTGCTGCGGCGTGTTGGCGTTCGGGCTGTGGCAGTTGACGCACCACTTGGTGAGGATCGGCGTCCAGACGTACTGCTGGAAGCCGCTCGAGTCCGCCGGGAACTGCTTGCCGGAGCCCACGGTCACCGACGGTGGCGCGGTCAGCTGAATACCGGTGGCGGAGGCGGAGCCCGCGCCGATCCAGGCCTTGATCCAGGTCAGCATGGTGTCGGCGCAGGACTGCGGATCGGCGACCCAGCAGTTGTGGCCGCCGCCGACCTTCAGAACCAGCTCCGACTGATCCGGCTGCGTCATATTCACCAGCGGCGCGGCCGCCTGGTACGCGAGGTTCACGTCATCCGAGCGCGCGAACATCGGCGACTGGCCACCCTCGTGATGGCAGCCGCCGCAGCGGTTCGGCTGGCGCACCTGCTCCCACAGACTGACCTTGAAGGCCTGGATGTCGGCATTGCCCGCCGCCGGGCCCGTGTAGGCGTTGGCCGTCGAGGTGGAGTTGCTGGTCGGCTGGTTGACCGTCGTCGCAGGACCACCGGCGCTGCAGGCCGCGAGAATCGCGACCGGCAGCAGGGCGGCGAGCTGCAGGAGCTTGCGCGGGGACAGACGCGTGAGGCGGGACATGCGATTCTCCCTGGTCATGGTCTTCCCCTACTGGCCCTTGCAATACAGGGCGGTGTCGGCGAATACCTGCTTCAGCTTGTAGCCGCCGCCGGTGAAGTTCGCCTTGATGCTCTGCACGGCGCTGCGGTCCAGGGAGTTGCCCGGCGCGCGGAAGCACACTGCCTGGAACACCTTCTGCACCTGACACTCGGCGAAGGCATCGCTCCCGGCCAGCTCCTGGCCGAGGCTCTTGGCGCCGTTGCCGCTCCCGGGCAGGCTGGCTGACCAGCCGAGCACCGAGTTCGGGCCCGCGCGCCAGCGGTTCTGCCAGGAGTCATCCGGCGTCACGAAGCCCTGCTTGAAATTGTCGGAGTTGATGAAGTACTTCGCCTGCACGATCCCGGGCGTGTACACGAGCGCGCCGGCCGTGGTGTCGAAGTTGTAGTAGGCGAACGCCTGCGCCATCGGGTCCATGCCGCTGTGGCAGCCGACGCAAGTGTTGAGGAACACGCGGCTGTCCCCGCCGGGCGAGCGCGCGACGTCCTGGCGGATCCGGTCGGTAGGACGGGAGATGTCCTCGACGGTCTCCATGTCGTGGCACAGATGATTCATCATCGTGAAGCGGAACATCGCCCGGTTGGTGCCGTTGATGAAGAACGCGGAGGCACCGCCGTAGGTGGTCATCACGCCGGCCGTGGCCGCCGCCGGCAGGCCGTACACCGCCGACTGCGTGGTCTGCACCAGCGTCGCCTTCAGGTCCACGCCGTTGGTATCGGCGGCCTGGTAGTGGTTGTTGTTGGAGATCGAGGGAGCCGGCAGGCCCGGCGCATTGCTCGTATAGAGAATGTCCCCCGACAACACCGTATTGAACGGGACGTCATCGCGCACCATGCCGATGACGGTGGCCGTATAGTCGTTCAACGGCACGAACACCGTGCCGTCGCGGTTGGTCCATGGCGCGACGAAGTTCTTCAACGTCACGTTATAGAAGTTGGGATCGCTGGTCGCGAGCGCCGCCGCCGCCTGCGGATTGCCACCGTTGATGTCCGAGATCATCTGCGCGAGCACGCTCGGCGAAGGCGGTACGCCGGCGATGCGGTTGTAGATGCGCACGGCCTGCTCGGGGACGCCGGCATGAGCGGGTGCCCCCAACTGTGTTACGGCGAGCAGCGCGGTGGCGACGGCGATTGGCGTCGCGCGCGCGGACAGGGTTCGGTTTTGCATGTTCGTATCCATAGCGCTCGTCTAACTCCCACGAATGCCTCAAGCGCGGGCCGCACTATACGGTCGCGCAAACCCCACCCCGAATGTCTCATGCAGAGGACGTCGCTAAGTGCCGACAGTTCTGTCGTTGTGTCCCTCGCTCAGATCCTTGCGAGGTAAAGTGCGAGTCCGGTCACGGCGTCACTACCGGCGAAGGACTACCTAGTGGACCTGTCGAAAGCAGTCGCTCGCGGGTGTGCGGGAAACGCCGTCCCGGGCGAGCTCTCGCGATGGCAAGAAAACAGCTAACGGCGCTCCGGTGGCGTGATCGATTCGTCATATCGACGAATGCGCGTATCGGGTTCTCGAATTACGTTACATTCGCTCAGCCGCGGGGAACGGCCTGGGAACGATTCGTGTGGAGAGAGTCATGAAATCGGTGGTGGGTGGATTCGTTCTGGTCCTGATCCTGGCCGCCGGCCTGAGCGCCTGCAGCAGCGGTGGGAACGTCGCCATTGCAAACAGCCAATCCGCGGATCCGGCCACCGTGGACTTCCCGATCTTCTATGTGAAGCGGACGATTCCGCCGACCACCGACGATCTGCGCATGCTGCGCAACGCCGTGCTGCCGACGGCCACCCAGCTGGTGATCCCCAGGGCCGACCTCTACAAGCGCGACAGCGCCTAGCCGAGCGCCAATGAGACGAACCTCACGGCGCGCATCACCGGCACGAACACCTACGATGTGAAAGACGTCGACGTCTCCCCGGACGGCAAGACGGTGGTGTTCGCGATGCGCGGACCGCTCACCTTGAAGATGAAGCAGAAGGATGCGCCGTCGTGGCGTATCTACGTCTATGACATCGCCAGCGACAACCTGCATCCGGCCATCGACCCGAGCACCGATCAGGATCCGGCGACGGTCAACGACGTCGCGCCGCACGTGCTGCCCGATGGCCGCATCATTTTCTCCTCGACCCGCCAGCGGCAGTCGCAGGCGATCCTGCTGGATGAGGGCAAGCCGCAGTTCGCGGCGCAGGACGAGGCCAATACCGAGCCGGCGTTCGTGCTGCACGTGATGAACGCGGACGGCACGGGCATCCATCAGATCTCTTTCAATCAGAGCCACGACCGCGATCCGACCGTGCTGGCGAACGGCCGCATTCTCTGGAGCCGCTGGGACCACGCCCCGGGCAAGGACGGCATGCACCTGTATTCGTCCAATCCGGACGGGACCGACACCCAGCTCTACTACGGTGCCAATAGCCACGATACGGGTACGGATACCACCGGCACCAACATGGCGACCATCGAGTTCGTGAAGCCCCGGGAGATGCAGGACGGTCGCATCCTCACCCTCGCCCGTCCATACACCAACGTGGACTTCGGCGGCGACCTGCTCATCATCGACGGCATCCACTTCGTGGAGAACACTCAGCCGCTGGCGGCGGATGCCGCCATGTCCGGCCCAGCGCAGACCCGCGCGACCTCCAATGATGTGATCGACGTACCCGGTCCCTCACCCGGCGGCCGGTTCAATTCCGCCTACCCGCTGTGGGACGGCACCAATCGCATCCTGGTGAGCTGGTCGCAGTGCCGGCTGCAGGATGCCACGCAGAATCCTCCTGCGATCGTCCCCTGCACCGACGCGCGCCTCGCGGACCCGACCGTGAAGACCGCTGTGCCGTTGTACAGCCTGTGGATGTTCGATCCGACGCAGAACACGCTGCTGCCCATCATGCCCCCGGTCGAGGGCGTGATGGTCACCGACGTGGTCGCCTCGCAGCCGCGCCCGGTGCCGAACATCATCCTGGATCAGCTGCTGGCCTCGGGCCAGGATCCCACCCTCGGGCAGCTCGACATCAAGAGCGTCTACGACTTCGACGGGGTGGACACCGCCAGGCCCAACATCGCAACGCTGGCGGATCCGGGCAAGACACCCGCCGCCCAGCGCCCGGCCCGGTTCGTGCGCCTGGAGAAGGCGGTGTCCATTCCGGACATGACCGTGGTGAACCTGTCGAACGATGCCTTCGGCGCCAGCGGCTACATGCGCGAGATCCTCGGCTATGCGCCGGTGCAACCCGACGGCTCGGTGGAAATGCAGGTACCGGCGAACGTGGCCTTCATGATCGACGTGCTGGATGCGAACGGCCGCCGGATCTCCCCGGTGCATTCCGCATGGCTGCAGGTGCGCCCGGGGGAGACGCTCACCTGTAACGGCTGTCACAATCCGGCGACACCGCAGAAACCGTTCTCGCACGGACGGCGGGGCGCGTTTGCCGCGGCGTATGCCGGCTCCTCCGGCGGCGGACCCTTCCCGGATGCCAATCCGGTGTTGGTCGCCAATCCCGGCGAGACCATGGCAGAAACCCTGGCGCGGATCAGCTGCGCCGACGATACGCCGCACTGCGCACAGATCGTTCCCAGCGTGAATCTGAGCAGCACGGAGATCTGGGCGAACCCCCCGGCCACCACGGCGGATATCTCCCTGCGCTACCAGGATCTGCCCGCGGGCAATTTCCCGACCACGCCCAACTGCCTGAACGGCTGGGTGTCCAACTGCCGCAGCGTCATCAACTACCCCAAGATCATTCAGGCGATGTGGGACTACGCCCGGCAGACGAAGGATGCGATGGGCAACGTCCTGACCGATCACACCTGCTCGCAAGGCGGCTGCCACAGCACCACACCCGCCGCGGGCAGCACGGCGACCGTGCAGGTGCCGGCGGGCCAGCTCAATCTCACGAACACGCCCTCGGACGCGGTACCGGTGCAGCCGGTCTCCTATCAGCAGCTGCTGTTCACGCACAACGAGCAACAAGTTAACATGGGCTCCCTGCAGGACGTGCCGGGTCCGCCGGATGCGAACGGCAACCCGACCACGATCCCCGTAGGGCCGTACCTGAATGCGGGCAGCGCCAACGGTGCGCTCTCGAGCGCGTTCCTCGGTCGTTTCGATGGGTCCGCCCCTACCCCGGCCGGTGGGGTGAACCACGTGGGTTTCCTGAACGCGGCTGAGCTACGCCTGATCTCTGAGTGGCTGGATATTGGCGCGCAATTTTACAACAACCCGTTCGATCCCAACGTACCGGTCAATTAAGGCTGTGTGCCTGCTCATCGCGCTGCTCATCGCTCCGGCGGTGGGCGCCGCGCGTGAGCATCTGCAGGTCTTCGTTACCGAGGCGTATCTGGAGCTGCATACCGGAGCCGGTCGGGGCTATCCGGTATTCACGGTTGTGCCGCGCGGCGAGAGTGTCGACGTGCTGTTCCGGCGCACCGACTGGTTCAAGGTGCGCACCGAGCGTGGCGTGGAGGGCTGGGCCGCGCAGAAGGACATGCAGAAAGTGGTGCTGGCCAACGGCGCGCCGTTCACCTTTCCCCTGGGCGACCGCGCGGGCTACACCTCGCACCGCTGGGAGATGGGCATGTTCGCCGGGGACTATGGCGGGGCGACCCTGGTTTCCGGATACTCCTCTTACTACTTCAACTCGCAGCTCGCAGCCGAGCTTTCGCTCGGCCAGTTTCTCGGCAAGTTCTCCAACGGCACGACCGGAGATATCGGCCTGGCGCACATCATCGCGCCGGAGTGGCGTCTGACGCCGTTCCTCATGATCGGCACCGGCTTCGTGCACATCTCGCCCAAGGCGACACTCGTGCAGCCCGCCGAGCGCACCGAACAGACGGCCTACGTGGGCGGCGGTGTACGCTACTACCTCACGCGCCGCTTCTTCCTGCGCGC
>NZ_DATNGK010000007.1:0-11085 GCF_035605935.1 Actinocrinis sp.
GCAGTTCGCGACGGTTGCCGCCCGGCCGTAGAGCATCGCGGCGCCGGTCGGCGAGTTGGGCGTGAACTGGCCGGTATTCGCGTCCATGTCCCAGGCGTAGAGCAGCACCGGCAGCAGAAATCCGGCGAGCAGCAAGGCGGCTGAGCGCAGCCGCAACGTCCAGCGCGGTCCGCAGACCCAGAGCACGAAAAGCAGGGTGGGCACGATCGTGACCTCGCCGATGGACCGCACCGCGACGCTCATGCCGAGGATCAAGCCGACTACGACCAGGGTTTTCGCGCCCGCCTTCCTGCGCCAGGCCAACAGCAGCAGCGCGCCGGTGACCATGGCCAGGAAGATCGAGTCGCTGAGCAGATACTCCTCGATCTGCCACTGATAGGCGTCGAGCAGGATCGGCGCGGCAGCCACGGCCGCGAGTGTCTTCGGCGCCGCGCAGCGTCGCAGCAAGGCGTACACGGCCAATCCTGCTGCCAGGCCGAGGAGGTGCTGGACTACGGCGAGGGTGAACAGGTTGGCTGCGGCCAGAAAGACCTTGATGACGAGCGAATAGCCCATCGGGTCCTCGCCCTGAGGCAGCAGCTGGACGCTGTTGCCGACATACCAGAACGAGTCGAGGTTGGTCAGCAGCGGCCGGTACGCCTGCAACGCCAGCAGCCGGCCGATCGCTCCGGCGACGAAGAGCAGCGTGAAGAACCAGTGCTCCCGCGCGGCCCGCAGCAGGCGACCCGGAGCCGCCACCGTCCACGCGCGCAGCCGCGACCACGACCAGGCTGGCAGCCGCGACCACGACGGCAGCCGACCGGACCAGCCGCCCGGCCGCTCAGGCGCCGCCGCCGCTTCGGTCACGGCCCCTGCTCGCGGAAGTCCTGCCAGACCCCGGCCAAGCCGTCCTCCAGCGCGACTTTCGGCTCGTATCCGAGCGAGCGAGCGCGGGCGATGCTCACCACGACGGCCGGCATCTCGCCGGTCTGCGCCGCAATGTGCTCGACAGGCAGCTCGGTCCCGGTGGCTTCACGGGCCGCGCGCACCAGTTCCAGGACGCTCACCGAACGTCCGGCGCCGATCACCAGCGGCCCGATCGCCTGCTGTGTCCAGGCGGTCAGCACACCCCGGGCCACGTCCTCGACGTTCACCAAGTCGCGCGACTGCTTGCCGTCGCCGTAGACACGGACCGTCTCCCCGCTGCGCGCGGCGCGCATCAGCCGAGGCACGAAGCTGTCCTTGTGCGCCATGCCCGGACCGTAGACGTTGGTGAACCGCAGCGCGCACGTCGCCATGCCATACGCACCCGCGTAACCGGACAGCAGCATCTCGCATGCGGCTTTGGAGGCGCCGTAGGGCGTGAGCGGCCGCAGCGGCGAGGTCTCGTCGATCGTCGCGGTGCCCACGTCGCCGACTACCGCGTTGGTCGACGCGAGCAGGAAACGCGGCACGTCGCGCAGCCGTGCCAGTTCCAGCAACCCGGCGGTGGCCGTCACGTTCAGCTCGTGCACTCCAGCCGGGTCACGCATCGAGGCCAGCACTGAAGTCGCGGCGGCGAGGTGAACGATCCCGTCGAGTCCGGTAGTGACCGCCGCCTCGCGGAACGCCGGGTCGCGCAGGTCGCCGGCCAGCGCCTCGCCGCCCTCTGGTACCTCGCCCGGCTGCTTGTCCGCGACGATCACCCGCGCCCCGGCCTGCACCAGGGCGCGGGTCACGTGCCGTCCGATGAAGCCCGCGCCGCCGGTGACCAGGACGCGCTGCCCGGCCAGCTGGTCGCCCGTCGAATGTGTCGTCGCCGCCTCGGTCATCGGCACGCTCACTTCGCCGCGGCGATGGCCGAGGACGGGTTGCTCTGCCTGCGCCAGCGCACGGCCGGACGCATCGCGTCGAGCTCGATCCGGTCCTTGTGCTGCTCGACCACGTCGAACAGCGACTCGATCAGCGTGTCCGAGAGCAGGTGCGGTTGCAGGCCCAGGGCCTCCAGGCTGGTGTGCACCGCGTTGTAGTAGTGGTTCTCGGACTCGACGCGCGGATTGTCCAGGTATTCGACTTCGACGTCGCCCGGATACGCGGTGGCGACCGTCTTGGCGATCTGCTCGACCGAGAGCGACTGCGTCATCTGGTTGAACACCCGGAACTCGCCGGCTTCGGCCGGGTTCTCGCAAGCGATCCGGATACATTCCGCGGTGTCGCGGATGTCGATCAGCCCGCGGGTCTGGCCGCCGGTGCCGTATACCGTCAGCGGGTGGCCGAGCACGGCCTGGATGGCGAAGCGGTTGAGCACCGTGCCGAACACCGCGTCGTAGTCGAAGCGGGTGGCCAGTCTCGAGTCAAGCACGGTCTGCGGGGTCTGCTGCCCGTAGACGACGCCCTGGTTCAGATCGGTGGCGCGCAGGCCCCAGATGCGGCAGGCGAACTCGATGTTGTGGCTGTCGTGCACCTTGGAGAGGTGGTAGAAGGAGCCGGGCCGCTTCGGGTAGAGCATCCGGTCGGTGCGCCCGTTGTGGGTGATCTCCAGCCAGCCCTCTTCGATGTCGATGTTGGGCGTGCCGTACTCCCCCATCGTGCCGAGCTTGACCAGATGGATGGCGGGGTCGGTCTCGGCGATCGCGTAGAGCAGGTTCAGCGTGCCGACGACGTTGTTGGTCTGCGTGTAGACCGCGTGCGCCTGGTCGATCATCGAGTACGGCGCGGCCCGCTGCTCGGCGAAGTGCACGATGGCGTCGGGTCGGAATCCCGCCACCGCCGCCCTGGTGAACTCGGGGTCGGTAAGGTCTCCGACGTAGGAGGTCAGCTGCTTGCCGGACACCTGCCGCCAGGCCTCAACGCGGTCGGCGAACGGCTCGATGGGTACAAGGCTGCGCACGCCCAACTCGGTGTCGTATCCGCGCCGGGCGAAGTTGTCGAGCACCGCGACCTCGTGGCCGTGGTCCGACAAGTACAGGGCCGTGGGCCAGCCGAGGTAGCCGTCCGCGCCCAACACCAGGATCCGCATGACCTGACCTCATCCATCCGCGCTCGTGACCGGGCTGTTACCAACGCTCAGTGGACATGCGGCGTCTGAAAGGGCGCTGGGCGGTTTCTGCAAAGAGCCTGAAATTCGGGTCCGGGACGAGGGATGATCCCCCTATGGACTCTCGCCGCCTTACAGCTCATATTCAGGAAACAGGCAGCAGACGTTCAGTTGTCCAGCGCAGGATCGGCACCGTGCCGATGACCGAGGAATCAGCCCCGCGCCTGCTCGTCGTGGACGACGAGCCGAACATCCGCGAACTGCTCTCGGTGAGCCTGCGGTTCTCCGGGTTCGAGGTGGTCGCGGCGGCCACCGGACGCGACGCGCTGGAGAGCGCCGAGCGCGACCCTCCCGACCTGGTGGTGCTGGACGTGATGCTGCCTGACCTGGACGGTTTTCAGGTAGCCAGGCGGCTGCGGGAGTCCCGGCAGGTTCCCATCCTGTTCCTGACCGCGCGCGACGCACTCCAGGACAAGGTGACTGGCTTGACTCTCGGCGGGGACGACTATGTCACCAAGCCGTTCAGCCTGGAAGAGGTAGTCGCGCGGATCCGGTCGGTACTGCGGCGTACCCGCGGCGATACGCCCTCCGCGGCGCGTTATCGGGTAGGCGATCTAGAGCTGAACGAGGACGCGCACGAAGTGCGGCGCGGGGGTCGGCTGATCGAGCTGTCGCCGACCGAGTACAAGCTGCTGCGGTACCTGATGCTCAATAGCGGCCGAGTGCTGTCCAAGGCGCAGATCCTCGACCGGGTCTGGAACTACGACTTCGCCGGCCAGCACGGCATCGTCGAGTCGTACGTCTCGTTCCTGCGGCACAAACTGGAGAACCAGGGGCCGCGGATGATCTACACCGTCCGTGGACTTGGGTACATCCTGCGTGAGCCTCATGAGGGAGACTGAATCTCCAGCAGCGGCTTAACAAGTGAGTACGGCTTGGCAGTGACGACAGCGTGACAGTGACTTCTACCTGGATGGGCACGGTGAGGCGCCGAGGACTCCGTCTCCTGGCCGGCGTGCGGTGGACGTGGAGCCGCAGCCCGCTGTGGGCACGGCTGGTCGCCGGCGCACTCGCGCTGGTCGCCCTCGCCCTCACGGTGACCGGCGTCATCGGCATCTCACTGCTGCGCGATTATCTGATCAACCAAAACGGCCAGCAGTTGCGCGCGTTCGGCAGCGCGGTGGCCGAAGCGCACCGGAAACCGATGAGCAATGGCCTCAACTGCGGCGGTCTGCCAAATGACAACGCCACCGAGCTGATCAGCGGCTCCGGTACCGCACACGTCGTTGCGTACTGCCCGGCTTGGGTGAACGGTGACACGGTGCTCCCCCAGCCGCCCTCACGCACGGCGCTGGCGGCAGCCGCTCAGTCCGGTGACTCGTTCATCCTCACCAATGAGGGCAAGCCGACGCTGCGTTGGGAGGCCGTGGTCGTGCAAACGCAGTACCACGTCTCTCCGCCGCTGCCCAAGCACACCACCCCGCTGGCCGACGCGGCGAAATCCGGGGCGGGCGCGGGCCTTTCCTCCGCGGCCACGACCGCGACCGGGTATGTGCTGGTCGCGACCAGCCTGAACTACGTTGACGCGACCGTCGCGCAGCTCACCCGGCTGGAGATCGCGGTCGACTCGGCGGTGGGCGCGGCGCTGGTGGTGCTCGGCTACATCATTGTGCGCACCGCGCTGCGGCCGCTGACCCAAATCGAGGCCGCGGCTGAGGCGATCTCCGCGGGGGACCTGTCCCGGCGCGTGTCAGGCGGCCACCCGAAGACCGAGACCGGCCGGCTGTCCGCCGCGCTTAACGGGATGCTCGGTCAGATCGAGACCGCGTTCAGCGCGCGCGAGCGCTCCGAGGCCGCCGCGCGCGACTCGGAACGGCGGATGCGCCAATTCGTCGCCGACGCCAGCCACGAGTTGCGCACCCCACTCACCTCAATCCGCGGCTTCGCGGAGCTGTACCGGCAGGGTGCGGCGGACTCCCGGCAGATGCCGGACCTGATCCGCCGGATAGAGCAGGAGGCGGTGCGCATGGGGGTGCTGGTCGAGGACCTGCTGATGCTCGCCCGGCTCGACCAGCAGCGTCCGCTGGCCCGTGACCAGGTCCACCTCGGTGCGCTCGCGGCCGAGTCGATCGCCGGGGCGAAGGCGCGGGAGCCGAGCCGGACGATCGAGTTGCGGACCGAACGGCCGTCCGGGGGCGAAGAACCGGTGGTCATCGGCGACGAGACGCGGCTGCGTCAGGCGCTGGACAACCTCCTCGACAACGCGCTGCGCCACACGCCCCCGACCGCACGCGTGTCGGTGCGCGTGCGACCGAGCCCGGACGGCGCCGCGAAGCCGGCCGAGTACCTGCTGGAGGTCGCTGATACCGGACCCGGCCTGAGCGAACAGGCGGCGGCGCACGTCTTCGAGCGCTTCTACCGCGCCGACCCCGCGCGTTCTCGCACCGCGAACGGTGACCGAGGTTCCGGTCTCGGCTTGGCCATCGTCGCCGCTATTACCGCAGCGCACGGAGGAACCGCGTCCGTACACACGGCACCGGGCCAAGGCGCCGTCTTCCGGCTCTCCTTGCCGGCCGCTCCGTCGCACCTCGAGCCCGCAGAAGCCGGAGAGCCCGCAGAGCCGAATGAGCCCGACGAGCCCGATGAGTCCGCACTCGATCCTGCTTTGGGCTCCGCCCCCTAGGTATCGGTGTGGCCGTACCGCCCGCCATAGCGCGTATCGGATAAGGCAGACTGGTCCCCCGCGCGCGTACCGGCGTATCGAGCACTCAGTCACGCGCTCGCCGAACTTTAGAATGGCCGTATATGCCGAACCTGATGTGGACCTGGCAGGAGGCCGCGGTCATCGCCGGGGCGCTGGCCGTCGGGTGGGGCGTGCTGCGGCGGCGGCAGGCGCTCCGGCGCACTCAGCCATTTCTCCGCGAAGCCTCGCTGATCATCGGGTTATATGCACTCTGGCAATTCGCCGGCTCGCTGTCCGGAAACGGAACCTACGCGGCGGTCGGACGCGGACAGTGGATCTGGAACACCGAACGCTCGACCCATCTGCTGAGCGAGCACACGGTGCAGGGCTGGATCCTGCCGCACCCGCTGATCGTGCAGGCCGCGAATCTGTACTACGACACCATGCACTTCACCATGATGATCGTATTCCTGTTTTGGCTGTTCATCTGGCACCGTGACGCCTATCCGCGCTGGCGAACCACCCTGGCCATCCTGACCGCGTCGTGCCTGCTGATCCAGCTGATCCCGGTTGCTCCACCGCGGATGCTGCCGAACCTGGACATGGTCGACACCGCGATGAAGTACGGGCAGTCGGTCTATGGCACGGTCGGTGGTTTCCGCGCCGATCAGCTCTCAGCGATGCCCTCAGTGCACGTCGGTTGGGCGTTACTGGTCGCCGCATGCGTATACAGCGTCGGCACGTCGCGTTGGCGGTATATCGGGATCGCGCACGCGGTGATGACCGTCCTCGTCGTCGTGGCGACCGGCAACCACTATTGGGGTGACGGGATAGTCGCGGCGGCCCTGCTTATCGCCGCTTTGTTCGCGCAGCGGGGCATACGCAAACTCCGACAAAAGCGCGTTACCGCACGTAAAGACCTAACCAAGCAGGATGTGGGACGCGGCGGACTCGTTGACGTGAGGTAACGCGCCGTTCATTATCACGACAGCTGCGCAGCTACCGGCGAGTAACCCACAACTCTCGCCGCCCCCCACTTCGACCTCACCTCCCCGCTTGGAGTTTCTCCATGCCCAACGCCGTGCGCGCCCGCGCCACGGCGGCTGTGGGTGGTGCGCTGCTGCTCGCAGTCGCGACCGCCAACGCCGCCGTGGCGGCTCCCCCAGGCAAGTACGTCTCCCTCGGCGACTCGTACGTCTCCGGGCCGCTCATCCCCAGTCAGGTCAACCTCGGCTGCCTGCGCTCGAACCAGAATTACCCGTCGCTCGTGGCCGCCGCGGAAGGCGTATCAGGCTTCTCTGACGAAAGCTGCGGCGCCGCCACTACGGACGACATGACGCAGTCTCAGGCCGACGGCCCGATCACCGTCAACGGGCCGCAACTCGACGGTGTCACCTCCGACGACGCCTTGGTCACGCTCGGCATCGGCGGCAATGACATCGGCTTCATCAGCATCATCGCCACTTGCGCTGGCGAGAGCCTGATCAATCCGTTCGGCTCCCCCTGCACCGCGCATTACACCTCAGGCGGCGCCGACCAGCTGGCCGCGGCGATCAACGCGACCGCACCCAAGGTCGGCGCTGTGCTTCAGGCCATCCACCAGCGCGCACCGCACGCCAAGGTGCTCGTCGTCGGCTATCCGGACATCCTGCCGGAGTACAGCAACGGCTGCTGGCCGCTCGAACCCATCGCGTACGGGGACGTCTCGTACTTGAGGGCGACCGAGAAGCGGCTTAACAGCATGCTGGCTGGCGAGGCCGCGGCGAACAACGCGCAGTACGTGGACACGTACACCTCCACGATCGGGCACGACGTCTGCCAGGCGCCGGGCACGAAGTGGATCGAAGGACTCGTGCCGCTCGCACCTGCCGCGCCCTTCCACCCCAACGCGCTCGGCGAGGCAGCAATGGCCAGGGCTCTGGAGGCGGCTCTCGCCTCCTGACCTGCCAATTAATAGCCGCGGCGAGATGGTTCTCAGTGACCGTCTCGCCGCGGCTCTTTTCGCCATCAGTGTTTTTTCGAGACCGCTCTCGCTCCGGACGAAAGTTATCCACAGCTTCAGAGATTTCTCGCACCCGCTGTCGGCGCAATCCGCTAGAAATAACTCATGATCGACCAGACCGGCTCCACCAGCCCTCGGGATGCCGCGGCCAAGACCGCCGTCATCGCGCCCGACCGCGCCGCGTTGCGCGCCGAGGCAGAGTCGGTGCTGCGCGCACTGGCCGGGCCGCAGGCTCAACTACGCGAGGACCAGTGGCAAGCGATCGAGGCCCTGGTCGCCGACCGGCGGCGCTGTCTGGTGGTGCAGCGCACCGGCTGGGGCAAGTCGGCGGTCTATTTCGCGGCGACCGCGCTGCTGCGAGCGCGCGGGGCCGGACCGACCGTGATCGTCTCGCCGCTGCTCGCCCTGATGCGCAACCAGATCGCCGCGGCCGAACGTGCCGGGTTGCACGCCGCGACGATCAACTCGGCCAACCTCACCGAATGGTCCGCGGTCGAGGAGCGGATCCGGCTCGGCGAGGTAGACCTGCTGCTGATCAGCCCGGAGCGGCTGAACAACCCGGTCTTCCGGGACAACGTGCTGGAGAAGCTGGCCGCCGAGACCGGCCTGCTGGTCGTGGACGAGGCGCACTGCGTCTCAGACTGGGGTCACGACTTCCGCCCCGACTACCGGCGGCTGCGCACACTGATCGGGCAACTGCCGGCAGGGCTGCCGGTGCTGGCCACCACAGCCACCGCCAATGCGCGAGTGACCGCGGACGTGGCCGAACAACTGGGCACCGGCCTCGACTCCGCCGCCGCCGCCGCTGCCGCCGCCAAAGCGAACCCAGCAGCATCGCGACCCGACACCGCGCCGCTGATTCTGCGCGGACCGCTCGATCGCGCATCCCTGCGTCTATCCGTGATCCGCCCGGGCGCAAACATCCCGGGCATGACCGCCGGCGGCGCAAACGCCCCGGCAGCAGCGCACCGTCTGGCCTGGCTCGCCGATCACCTCGCCGAACTGCCGGGCTCCGGAATCATCTACACGCTCACGGTGGCCGCGGCCGAGGAGACCGCGCTCTTCCTCCAGGAGCACGGCCATACCGCGGCGGCGTATACCGGCCGCACCGATGACGCGCAGCGCCGAGAAGCCGAGGACGACCTACTCGGCAACCGGATCAAAGCCCTGGTGGCGACTTCGGCGCTCGGCATGGGTTTCGACAAGCCGGATCTCGGCTTCGTCGTCCATCTCGGCGCTCCCTCCTCGCCGATCGCCTACTACCAGCAGGTCGGGCGGGCCGGCCGCGGCGTCGAACGAGCGGAGGCCATCCTGCTGCCGGGTCACGAGGACCAGGCGATCTGGCGGTATTTCGACTCGCTGGCCTTTCCGCCCCGCGCGGTGGTCGAGCAGGTCCTCGCGGTCCTCGGGCAGTCGCCGAAGCCGCTGTCCACCATGGCGATCGAACCGCAGGTCGAACTGCGCCGCAGCCGGCTGGAATTGCTGCTCAAGGTGCTGGACGCGGACGGCGCGGTGCGGCGCGTCTCCGGTGGCTGGACGGCGACCGGCGTGCCATGGAGCTACGACGAGGAGCGATACGCCCGGATCGCGGCGGCGCGCGAAAAGGAACAGCGCGCCATGATCGACTATGCCGCGACTGGCGACTGCCGGATGGAGTTCCTACGCCGGCAACTGGACGATCCATACGCCGAACGCTGCGGGCGGTGCGACAACTGCACCGGGTCACGGCTGTCGGCCGAAACCTCCACCGCAGCGGTGGAAGCAGCCGACGTGCACAGTCACCGGGTCGGCGTGCCGATCGAACCGCGCAGGCAATGGCCCAGCGGCATGCCATCGGTCGGCGTGGACCTGCGCGGCAGGATCCCAGAAGAGGAGCAGCACACGACCGGCCGAGCGGTGGCCCGGCTGACCGATCTCGGCTGGGGATCGGCGCTGCGCGACCTGTTCGAACTCAGCGCCGCCGACCGCCCCATCTCGGACTCGCTCGTCGCCGCCGTCGTCGACGTTCTACGCGAGTGGTCCGCACAGGGGGACCCGGCCCGCCGATGGAGTGGCGCGGGCCGGCCGGTCGGCGTGGTTTCGATCGAGTCGCGAAGACGCCCGCGGCTGATCGGTTCGCTGGCCGCGCGGGTAGCCGAGATCGGCAGACTGCCGCTGCTCGGCGCCGTGGACCGAGTGGCCGACGGGCCGCCCAGCGGCGGCGCGAACAGCGCATGGCGACTGCGTTCGGTGCACGCGGCCTTCGCCATCAGCGCCGAACTGGCCGACCGGCTCAGGGAGAATCCCGGTCCGGTGCTGCTGGTCGACGACCTGGTCGACTCCGGCTGGACGCTCACGGTCACGGCGCGCCTGCTGCGACAGGCAGGCGCGACGGCCGTCCTCCCGCTCGCACTGGCGACCGCGGGATAACACGGAGCAGGGCCGGTCCGGCGCCGCTTCCACGTTGTTTCACAATAGAACAGAGCACTAATACACGTGCCTTTTCCACCTCACGCACACGATTCACCGAGTCGGGCTGTGTCGGGTCAGCGTGTTCATTTAACAGTCCATTGACACACTGTGCGCGGCTGTCTAGCTTTTGCCGGGCGACGGATAGGCCGGCGCCGCCGAGTTCCGTCGGATTCGAACCCTGTTTTCGGGTTCTGCCAGGGATCGGGCAGTCAAGGAGGACTGATGACCCACGCACGCCTGCGTGCATTGATCACCGTGGTGGCGCTGACCGCCGCACCACTGGTGGGGGTGGCCGCCGAGGCGCCGCCCGCGGCGGCACTGAGCAATGGTTTGGCGTTGACGCCGCAGATGGGGTTCAACGATTGGAACGCCTATGGCTGTAACGTCTCCGAGTCCCTGATCAAGGCCACCGCGCTGGCGATGCACAACAACGGGATGCAGGCCGCCGGCTACCAGTACGTCAACATCGACGACTGCTGGCTGCTGAAGAACCGCAACAGCGCCGGGCAACTAGTCCCCGACCCGGCCAAGTTCCCCGACGGAATCTCCGGCACCGCCACCTACGTACACTCCCTCGGCCTCAAACTCGGCATCTACGAGGACGCCGGCACCGCGACCTGCGCCGGCTACCCCGGCAGCCTCGGCCACGAGACCACCGACGCGGCCTCGTTCGCCTCCTGGGGCGTCGACTACCTGAAGTACGACAACTGCAACAACACCGGGATCAGCGGCCAAACCCGCTACACCACCATGCGCGACGCCCTCAAGGCCACTGGCCGCCCGATCCTGTTCTCCCTATGCAGCTGGGGCCAGGAGAACGTCTGGACCTGGGGATCGAACGTCGGCAACAGCTGGCGCACCACCGGCGACATCAACGCCAGCTTCTCCAGCATGCTGTCCATCTTCCACCGCAACGTGGGGCTGGCCTCCTTCGCCGGTCCCGGCGGCTGGAAC
>NZ_DATNGK010000008.1:0-11445 GCF_035605935.1 Actinocrinis sp.
TTTCCCGAGATTCCGCCGCGCTATCGGACGACCTATCACGCGCACGCCTGGCAGTTCGGATACGCCGCGGGCTACTACTCGTATATCTGGAGCGAGGTCCTGGACGCCGATACCGTCGAGTGGTACAAGGAGAACGGCGGGATGAAGCGGGCCAATGGGGATACGTTCCGGCGGGAGTTGTTGTCTCGCGGGAACAGTGTTGATCCGATGGACGCGTTTCGGGCGTTTCGGGGGCGTGATCCGCGGATTGAGCCGTTGTTGGCGAGGAGGGGGCTGGGAGGATAAGGGGCAGAGGGGAGGAGTGGTGGGGCGGATGGGGAGGAGGGGAAAAGAATTAGCGCGAATGCGGAGGCATTCGCGCTGAGAATTCTGCTGGGGTACCAGGACTCGAACCTAGACTAACAGAACCAGAATCTGCTGGGCTGCCAATTACCCCATACCCCATTGATACTGCTTGGCAAGCGTTGCGGCCGCGTGCATGCTGCGCTCGGCTGCGTCGCGTGGATTACTGTACCCGAGAGGGGCGGGATCACCCAACTCGGTAAGAGCAGGGGTGGATCAGCGCGTAGAGGTGCTGGCGGCGGGTGCTGCGGGCGCGGCGGTCGACGGCGGCACGGGCGCGGGGCTGGCGAGAAGGGCCGGCAGTTCGGCGAGGCCGGTGATGCGCTCGACCCAGGCCGGTGGGGCGGGATCGGTGGGGGCGAGTGCGTCGGGGCGGTCGAGCCAGACGCCGCGCAGGCCCGCTTGATGGGCGCCGAAGGCGTCGATGTGCGGTTCGTCGCCGACGAAGACCACGTCGGGGCCGGGTTTCAGGCCGAGGGTGGTGCAGGCGTGACGGAAGGCGTCGGCGTGCGGCTTCGGCGCAGGCAACTGGTCGAGGCCCAGGAAGCAGGCGAAGCGGTCGATGGTCAGGCCGACCGCCGTCATCTTGGCTATCTGATAATCGGTGTGCATGTTGGTCACGATGCCGACCGGGACGCCGAGCGCCGATTCGAGGTGATCGAGCGCTGCGCGCGCGTCGTCGAAGAGGCGAAGTTCGGCCTCCATATGCGTTCGGTAACCCGCGAACCAGGCGTCGGCTTCGTCGTCGGTGTACGGCAGGCCGGTCATTTCACGCACGCGGTCACGGCGCTGGCTCTCGACGGTGGCGACGCCGTCGAGATAGCGCTGGACGTGGATGCGCTCGAGCCGCTTCCACTCCGGGTACGCCCCGGGATCGGCCGCGTGGCCGAGGGTGGCCAGGTGCGTGTCGATCCCGAGGCGGGTGGCCCGTTCCAGGTCGATCAGGGTGCGATCGAGGTCGAACAGGACCGCGGAGACGGAGGGGGCGTTGCGCGACACGGTTATCAGACCGTCAGGCGATGGTCTGAGCGGCGGAGCGCAATCGGGCGAGGGTACGGTCGCGCCCGAGCAGTTCGATGGATTCGAACAGCGGCGGCGATACGCGACGGCCGGTGACTGCGACCCGGATCGCGGTGAACGCGACCTTGGGCTTGAGGCCGAGGCCTTCGATGAGCGCGGCGCGCAGGGCTTCGTCGATGGCAGCGGTGGTCCAGTCCGTGAGGCTGCTCAATGCTTCATTGGCGGCCTCGAGGACGGGCTTGGCCTCGGGTGTGAGGAACTTGGCGGCGTCGTCGGGCTCGATGGCGAAGCTTTCCTCAGGTGTGAAGAGGAAGCCGATCATGCCGAGGGCGTCAGATAGTACGACCATCCGCTCCTGGATCAGGGGGATGGTGGCGAGGAGCGTGTGCCATTCGGCATCGGTCGCGAGATGGCCTTCGGGAGCGGCGCCGGACAACAACCCGGCGTCGGCGAGGAAGGGCAGGATCCGCTTGGCTAGGTCCTCGGGCTCGAGGCGGCGCAGGTGTACGGCGTTGATCGCCTCGCACTTCTTCAGGTCGAAGCGCGCGGGGTTGACCGAGATGCGGGTGCCGTCGAATGCGCCGACCAGTTCCTGCTTGCTGAACAGCTCCTGGTCGTCACCCATGGACCAGCCGAGCAAGGCGAGGTAGTTGAGCAGCCCCTCGGGCAGGAAGCCCTGCTTGAGGTAGTAGCTGAACGACGCCTCCGGGTCGCGCTTGGACAGCTTCTTGTTGCCCTCCCCCATCACATAAGGCAGGTGGCCGAACTCGGGGACCCGCTCGGCGACGCCCAGGTCGATGAGCGCTTCGTGGAGTGGGAGTTGCCGCGGGGTGGAGGAAAGCAGGTCTTCGCCGCGCAGGACGTGGGTGATGCGCATGAGGGCGTCGTCGACTGGGTTGACGAGAGTGTAGAGGGGTGAGCCGTCGGCCCGGACGAGCACGTAGTCGAACACGTTCTCCGGCGCGAAGGTGATCTCGCCGCGGACCAGATCGTTCCAGCTCAGCGGCTTGTCGGGCATTCGGAAACGCAGCACGCTGGTGCGGCCTTCGGCCTGGTGCCGCGCGACCTGCTCGGCCGTCAGATTGCGGCAGGTGCCCTCGTATCCGGGAGTGCGCTTCTCGGCTTTAGCGCGCTCGCGACCGGCCTCAAGCTCAGCTGCGGTGCAGTAGCAGTCGTACGCGTAGCCGGCATCCTTCAACCGCGTGGCGATGTCGGCGTAGATCTCGGTGCGCTCGGACTGGCGGTATGGGCCGTACGCTCCGCCGATCTCGGGACCCTCATCCCACTCCAGGCCCATCCAGCGCAGCGTGTCGAGCAGCGCGCGGTAGGACGCCTCGGTGTTGCGGGCCGCGTCGGTGTCTTCGATGCGGAACACGAACGCGCCGCCGTAGTGGCGCGCGAAGGCATAGTTGAACAGGGCCGAGCGCACCATGCCGACATGGGGGTCGCCGGTGGGGGACGGGGGGAAGCGGACGCGGACGATACTGGCGGCGGCGTCGGTGGCTGTCGCGGCTGGGTCGGTGCTGCTAGTCACGCCAATTCTCTCTATCGCTCTGGATCAGTCGCGGCTGACTACGCGGTTGGTCAGGGTGCCGATGTGCTCAATGGTGACGGAGACGGTGTCGCCGATCTGGAGCGGGCCGACGCCTGCGGGCGTGCCGGTGAGGATCACGTCCCCGGGCAGCAGCGTCATCGCCTCGCTCACGTGCGCGACCAGGTCGGCCACGTCGCGGATCATCTGCGAGGTGCGGCCGGCCTGCTTGAGCTCGTCGTTGACCGTGCAGGTCAGCGCGAGGTCGGCCGGGTCGACCTCGGTTTCGATCCACGGGCCGAGCGGGCAGAAGGTGTCGAAGCCCTTCGCCCTCCCCCACTGCCCTTCGGCCCGTTGCAGGTCGCGGGCGGTTACGTCGTTGGCGCAGGTGTAGCCGAGCACTACATCTTTGACGCGTTCGCGGGGAACCTGGCGGCACAGCCGGCCGATCACGACCGCGAGTTCGGCCTCGAAGTGGACCTCTTTGGAGATCTCCGGGTACGCGATGGTCTCGTTCGGGCCGATGACGCTGGTGGAGGGCTTGAGGAAGGTGATGGGCACCTCGGGCACCTCGTGGCCGAACTCCTTGGCGTGGTCGGCGTAGTTGCGGCCGATCGCCGCGATCTTGCTGGGCAGCACCGGGGCCAGCAGCCGCACCTCGTCCAGCGGCCAGGCCCGTCCGGTCGGCTGCGGGTCGGGGGTGAACGGGTGTCCGGCCAGCTCGGCGATCACCAGCGCCTGCGGCCGATCCAGCTCGCCGTCGACCAGCCCGAAGCGCACCGCGCCGGCGTCGGCCGCGGTGTCGGGCAGGGAGAATCTCGCGATACGCACGGGTCTGAGCCTACCTGGCGGCGGGCACGGAGCCGGACGGATATTACGGGGGCTGTGGATAACTTCGAGCGGTCGGCTGCGCGCGGCGGGGTTACTTTCGCGCGCGCAGCAGACCGTAGGTGACGGCGTCGACGATCGCGGTCCAGGACGCGGCGACGATGTTCTCCTCAACGCCGATCGTGGACCAGCTCTCTTCGCCGTTGCTGGTCTCGATCAGCACGCGGGTGCGTGACGACGTGCCGTGGTCGCCTTCGAGGATGCGTACCTTGTAGTCGATCAGCTCCAGCCGCGCCAGCTCCGGGTAAAGCTGCCCGAGGGCCTGCCTAAGCGCGGTGTCGAGCGCGTTAACCGGTCCGTTGCCTTCTCCCGTGGCAATGATCCGCTCGCCCTTGGCATGTACCTTGACGGTCGCCTCGCTCACGTGCCGCCCGTCGGCCGTCTCCTCCACGATCACCCGCCAGGATTCGACGGTGAAGAACTCGGTGGCCGCCGCGCCGTCAAGTTCCGAGCGCAGCAGCAGTTCGAAGGAGGCGTCCGCGGCTTCGAAGGAGTGGCCGGAGGATTCGAGTTCCTTGACGCGGTCGGTGATGCGAGCGACGGCGTCACGGTCGTCGGAGAAGTCGTAGCCGAGCTGACGGCCCTTCAGTTCGATGTTCGATCGGCCGGCCATCTCGGAGATCAGTACACGCATGTCGTTGCCGACCACCGCCGGATCAATGTGCTGGTACAGGTCGGGGTCGGCCTTAAGCGCGGAGGCGTGCAGGCCTGCCTTGTGCGCGAAGGCAGAGAAGCCGACGTAAGGCTGCTTGCTGTACGGCGCGACGTTGGTCACCTCGGAGATCGCGTGTGCGATGCGGGTCATCTCGGCCAGCGCGTCATCCGGGACGACCTTGCGGCCCTTCTTCAGCTGGAGGTTCGCGACCACGGTGAACAGGTTCGCATTGCCGGTGCGTTCGCCGTAGCCGTTGGCGGCGCCCTGTACGTGCGTCGCTCCGGCGTCGATCGCGGCAAGTGAGTTGGCTACGGCGCAGCCGGAGTCGTCATGGCAGTGGATGCCGACGCGCGCCGAGGTGGTGGCGATCACGTCGGCCACGGCGTCGCCGACCTGGTTCGGCAGCATGCCGCCGTTGGTGTCGCAGAGGGCTACCAGGCTCGCCCCGGCCTCGACTGCGGTACGTACGCATTCGAGGGCGTAGGCGCGGTCGAGCAGGTAACCGTCGAAGAAGTGCTCCGCGTCGACGAAGACCCGCCGGCCTTCGCCGACGAGGTGCGCCACGGTGTCCCGCCACATCGCCAAGTTCTCGCGCAGGTCCGTCTTGAGCGCGAGTTCGACGTGCCGGGGATGCGCCTTCGCGACCAGGGTCACGATCGGCGCGCCGGATTCGCGCAAGGCGGCCACCAGGGGGTCGTCGGCGGCCTTCACACCGGATCGGCGGGTCATGCCGAACGCGGCGAGTTGCGCGTGCTTCAGGTCCAGCTCTGTTTGAGCGCGCCTGAAGAATGCGGTGTCCTTGGGGTTCGCCCCTGGCCAACCGCCCTCGATGAATCCGACTCCGAGCCCGTCGAGGTGCCGGGCGATCGCGAGCTTGTCGGCGACGGACGGGCTCAGGCCCTCCTGCTGCATGCCGTCGCGCAGCGTCGTGTCATAGACGTGGAAGGCGTCGCTCGTCATGTCGCTCCCTGACTCCTACGGCCAAAAACACTGCGTGCGGCGCTGCGTCCGACACTCCGACATCAAGCACTGTGCCTGATCAAACATGGTGCCTAATCAGCCCTGTGCTTGATCAAAACAAAAGACCCCTCGCGGTCGCGAGAGGTCTGCGCATCGGCTGCGGGTTGTCGATCAACCAGATCGGTCAACCCTGTGCAGATGCGCCGCGGCAAATAATCACCTGCCGGGTCCACATGGTGAGCGAGTCTGCCACGCTTTCGGCCGGGTGGACAACCGGGTCCGCGATGTGGACGCGGCGGCCGCGAAGAGTCGGGGATCAGAGCTCAGGAGTCAGGCTTCACGCTTCAGGCAGGAGCGTTCCCAGCGGGCCGAGGTCGAGATTGAGGTCGTCCGCGGTCAGCCCGAAGTGGTCGCGCAGCTGCGTCATGCGATCTTCGAGGGCCATGAGCGTGCTGCCGATGCGTTCGATCTGCTCGTCGGTGAGATCGCCCGCGTCCAGACGGCGCACCGCCTGGCGTTCCATGAGCTGCCGCAGCGCCTCGACCAGGGTCAGTACCAGCGCCACCAGCGATCGCTCGACGCCCTCCGGATCAGCGTCGATGCGTGCGCGCATGTCCATCACTGCACCTCCGGGTCGGTTCGTGCGGCCGCGGCGGGCGAGCCGGCCGTCAGCGCGCTGACCGACGAGAGCAGCAGCCGCAACGAGATCTGGACCAGCTCGATGTCGGCCACGCACAGCGTCACCTCGCCGGCGACCACGACCCCGCCGGCCAAGACCCGGTCGAGCAGGTCCACCAAGGAGACCGGGCGCGCCGCGAGCGGACCATCAGCCATGACGCTCCCCCGGTTGAGCCCCTTCCGGAACCGCGAACGAGTACGGCGGCCACGGACCGGTGAGCTCCACATCCAACCCCGCCTGCCACTCGGTGAGCTGCCGGACGAGGGCGTGGAACGGCTCGGTACGGTCCTGATCGACGAGGTACGCGGCATTAAGGATCATCCAATCCCGCCGACCCGTGAGCCGCGGGTCCTGCGCGGGATGCAGCCGGCTCGCCGCGCACAGTGGACGCAGCCTGGCGTGGATCTGCTGCGCCCATTCGCCGGCCGCGCTCTGTGCGGATTGCCTGGCTGCCAACTTGGCTCGCCGTCGCATCAGGTACGCGCTGCCTGCGCCGGACTGTCCGGTCGGTACGGTCGCGGCGTCTGGCGCGCTGAGCGAGTCAGCCAACGAGTCGGGGTCCACGTACGCCTTGACTCCCCACTCCGCCCGGCCGGTCACGGCCGCTAGCGCGCTCTGGAAGTCCCCACGCCTGCCGCGCAACAACTCCCGCACCCCGTCGTCGCTGCTGAACAACGTTGCCAGGCGTACCGGGACGACAGGCCCTCGGGCGGCCGCCGCCGCGACGACCGCGTCGTGGGCCCGGGCCGCTGTGGCGAGCCAGTCCAAATTCTCCAAGTGTCCCGCGAGCACATCCGGACCGAATCGTCGGGCATCGACGCTGCCGACGACGGCCGTCAGCGGTCCCTCGGTCAGGACGCGCACATCCTCACCGGCGACGCCGCGCACCGCCGGTGGCGAGCTGTCCGCGTCTCCTCGGGTTACCGCGTATAGCCATACGGTCTGACTGCCAGTCATGAGTTCTTGCCTCGCCGCGCCCGCCGCGGTTCGGGCTCCTCCTCGGCCTCCTCGTGCGCCCGCTGCCCCTGCTCCTGCGTCTGCTCCGCCGCCGTCAACTCCCGGCGCCCGCGCTCCTTCTGCGCCAACTCGCGCCGCTCCGCATCGCCACGCAGCCAGGGATCGTGCTCCCACCAGTCGATCCCCACCTCCTTGGCGGTCTCCAGCGACGCGATCACCAGACGCAGCTTGATCGTGAGCAACTCGATGTCGAGCAGGTTCACCCGGATGTCGCCGGCGATCACCAGCCCCTTGTCGAGGACTCGTTCCAGGATGTCGCCCAGATTGGTGGCTCGGTCGGCGGACTGCGCCTGCCCGCCGCCGAGCCCGGAGCCGAAGGGATCGGGGGCCAGCGTCACGGCGCCGCCCTCCGGTCATCGTCGCCGGTCGCGGCGCGCAGATAGCGGCGCTCGCGCCGGTAGGAGATCACTGCACCGTCCAGATCGATCTCGACCTCGTACAAGCCGAGCACGTCCGAGGTGCGGGGGAGCCTGGCCTGTTCCAGTACCTCGATTCCGATCAGCCAGCCGTCGTCGATGGGCTCCACGGAGGTGACCCCGATGGTCTCCTTGCCGACCATCGACGCGATGATCTTCAGCGCCGCGACGGCAGCCTCTTTGGCTCCGATGTCCTCGGTCTGCGCGCTGCGTTCCGCCATCACCGCTCACTCTCCTTCGGCTCTCGCGTCACCGCCTCCGGGGGACGCGGCTGCACCATCGCCTGCGTGACCGACGCCTCCAGGCGGGCCGCTTCCTCGGGGTCGATCTGTCCCTGCCGCTCCGCTTCATCGAGTGCTTCGAGTCGGTGGCGTACCGCAGCGGGATCACGCGTTTCGGAGTCGACCTGATGCTGGATCAGCCGGCCTACGCTGATCAGCCCGCGCATGGGCGCCAGCGGGAGGCCGACCGTCCAGGACAGCAAACCCATGGCTATCCCTCGGGGCCGCGGCCGGCGACGAAGTCGTAGGCCGCCACCGGACCGAGCACGTTCAGGTCGATGCGGCCGCGCTGCTGCTCGGCCCAGTCGTCAACCGCTTGTTGGAACGCGTCGCGCTTGTCCGTGTCAACGAGGTAGGCCACGTACACCGCGTCGCGTTCGTGCGTCGCCTCACGCAGCGCCGTGTCGAGCTCCAACGGCCGCAGCGCCTCGACCAGCGATGCGGTGTCCTGTTCGCGCTTGGCCGAGATCGCCCGGGTCAGGATTTCGCCGAGCTGGATCCGCTCGTTGCGGGTGGCGTCCTCGGGCGCGCCCGCGATCGCCTGTCGCAACCGCTCGGCGTCGGCGTTCTCGTTAAGCAGTTCGCGAAGGATCGCGCTTTCCTCGTAGCGACCCTTGACGATGTACTCCTCGCGGCCTTCCAGCAGCCGCAGCGCCTGCGCGAACTCGTCGTGGTTCGGGGCCAGTAGCTCGTCGGTGACCGCCTGCCGGTCGGCCAGCACGGCGCCGAAGCGCAGCGGCAAGACGGGCATCGCCGCGGCCGTGGCGTCGAGCAGCCGCGCGTGCGCGGAGAAATCAGCCGGCGTCCCGAGCCCGCGGTCCACCGGGATCTCGCTGACCAACGCCGCGACGTCGTCGTGCGCGATCACCTCGACCCGGGCCGGAGGTTCGCCGACGCCTTGCGCTTGATCCGTGGTCTCAACGTCCGCCGGCGCGATGCCGTAGACGTATATCGCCGTGCGCTGCCCGCTCTCGGCCTGCTTGACGGAAGTCTCGGCAGCCATGCTCATCGCCTCCGATCCCGCTCGGCGCGTTCGCGGTCGCGGTCGCGGCCGTTCTCGGACTCGCCGCCGGACAGCAGTCCGGTCAGCTTCTCGCCGGCGGCCTCAAGCGCGCCGGCCGTGCGCGATTTCGCGCCACCCTCGTTGATGTCGTCGAGCAGGTCCGGCAGGCCGTGCTGCTGCCCCTCGGTCAAGTCGAGGCGGTTGACGGCCTCAGCGAACCGCAGATAGGTGTCGACGCTCGCGATCACCACGCGTGCGTCGATCGTCAGCAGTTCGATGCCCACCAGCGACACCCGCACATAGGCGTCGATGACTAGACCCTTGTCGAGGATCGTGTCGATCACGTCGGCCAGGCTGCTGGCATTCGGCCGGTCGAGGCCGCCGCCCGCAGATTGCACGGTCATGAGCGCTCCTCCTCGTCCTCCTCTTCGTCCTGCTCGTCGTACTCTTCGTCGTCTTCGCCCTCGTCTTCGTCTTCTTCGTCTCGGTATTCGTCCTGGTCTTCGTACTGCTCGTCCTCATCGTCGCCGGGCCGGGAGACGACCTTGCCGTCACGGATCTCGCCACGCCAGCCCTCGACGTCATCCGGGTGCAGCAAGGTGTTGGTCATCACGTGCCGCTGGAAGTGCTTGAGTTCCAGGCGCACCCTGCGTCCCTGAGCCCGCCACATGTTCCCGGTCCGCTCGAAGAGCCCCTGGGGGTGATATTCGAGCACCACGATGACCTTGGTGAGATCGGGCGCGAGTTCGTGGAAGGTCACCGCGCCGTCCACGTACCCCTTCTCGCCCTTGGACCGCCACACGATCCGCTCGTCGGGCACCTGCTCGCGGATCGTGGCCTGCCAGCTGCGGTGCGACCAGAAGATCTGCGCCTTCCAGCTGAGCTTCTCCTCGGAGAGCTGCTCGACGCTCTCCACCTTCTTCATGAAGGACGGGAAGTCGCCGAACCGGGTGAACTGGTCGTAGACGACGTCGATCGGGGCGCCCACCTCGATCGACTCCACGATGTTGGTGATCTTCGCGTGGCCGCCCTTGCCGGACTTGCCGGAGGACTTGCCACCTGAGGTCAGCGCCTCGAGCACGCCGCTGCCTGCCTCTTTGAGCTTGCTCTTGGTGCCCTCCACGCCTGCGCTGAGCGCGGCGGACGGCGCGGCCTTCAGCGCCTTCGCGCCGACCGATGCGATGGCGTTCCCGCCGTTTGAGCCACTGGTGACGTCGCCGAGCTTTCCGACCGTGCTGCCGACCTTGTCGGTGAGGTTGGAAACCGCGCGCTGGGCGAGGGCGTCGACCAAGTGCTGTACCGACTCGCGCAAGTGGTCTGCGGGCTGCGCTACGTCGGTTGCCCGCTTCGCCGTTCCTTCAACTGCCTTGGTTGCCACGACCGTCACCTCCGGGTGCGGCGCTCGGCCGTGCCGCTCGTCGCGGTGCTCGAGCGGGTCGTTCGGCGGGCGGTAGCGGTACGCGGCTTCTCGGTGCGAGCCTCCGCGGCGCCGGTGCGCCGTTTCGCAGGTTCGGACCGACGCGATTGCGCCGGCTCAGCGCGACGGCGTTCCGCGGCGGCGCTGCTGCGCCGTTGCGCGGGCTCGGGCCGGCGGCGGGTTACCGGCCGGTACTCCTCGGGCTCGTCTTCGTCCTCTTGATCGTGATCCGACTCTTCGTCCGACTCACCGTCATCGTCGTCGTGCTTCTGCCCGCGGCCTTCGTCGCGCCCGCGCTTGGCCTTTTCCGGTTCCGCGGCTCGCCGCTTTCGCCCTCGGGCCCGGTCCGGCTCCCGCTCCTGCTCTTCCTCGTCTTCGTGCTCGTCCGAGTGCTCCGACTCGTCCGGCTCCTCCGACTCGTCTGACTCGTCCGGTCGCTCTTGATCGGCGCCGTTCTTGTCGGCGCTCGAGCTGCCGGAAAGCCGCTCGGTCAACGCGTCGATCCGGCGACTGGCAGCCGCTGTGGCCGCGTTTTTGGCCGCGGACGTGAGTTCTCCGCGCACGCTGCCGACCAGGTCCTCGATCGGCCCGGACGCGCCGAGTCCATCGACCGCGCGCCGCGCCAGCTCGCCCGGCGACTTGGCCAGACCGCCCGTCATCCCCGCCGCTGCGACCATGAGGGCGAGCCTCATCTTCTTCGTGCGCCCCATGAAATAGCCGGCCGCCACCCCCGCCGCGACCCTGGTTCCAGCTTTCATCGTGCGGCCTCCTGTGCCGTTGCTGAGGCCTCACGCGTTTCCCGGCAATCCGGTAGTAAACGGGTTTAAATCTGACGGCCCTTCATATTCAGGTATGAAGAGAGAGCCGTGGAGCTA
Organism: Actinocrinis sp.; assembly: GCF_035605935.1. Lineage (GTDB taxonomy): Bacteria > Actinomycetota > Actinomycetes > Streptomycetales > Catenulisporaceae > Actinocrinis. Next base: position 11,085 of record NZ_DATNGK010000008.1, read on the forward strand.
CAACGGATTTGAGTGGATCTACGCCGCGGCGGTCGGCACGTCGCGCATGCGGCGCAGCGGTGAGAAGAAGACGAAAAGCGCGGCCGCCCAGCCGCCGATCGCGGCGACGAACAGCGTGGGGCGCAGGCCGATCGCGGTGCCGAGCAGCCCGCCGAACAGCGCCCCGATCGGCAACGTGCCCCACACGATCCAGCGCACCGAGGCGTTCATCCTGCCGAGCAGTTCCGGCGGGCAGATCGATTGGCGATACGAGACCTGCGCGACGTTGTAGACCACGGCGGACATCCAGAAGGCCACGTACCCGAACCCGAAGAGCAACAGGCCCCAGCGCGGCTGCGCGCCCGCGATCATCAGCCCGAAC
>NZ_DATNGK010000009.1:0-30947 GCF_035605935.1 Actinocrinis sp.
GGTGTGGAGCGCACCGACCGGGCACCGGTACGTGACCACTACGGAACCGTATGCGGCGTAACCAGGAGAACCGGCGGGTTCGCTGGTACCCGCCTTTCTGAAAATCCGTGCACGCGTATCCCGCGTAACCCTCAACCACCGTCGGCGAAGCTATCGCGAGACCCCCAGCGCACAAGGACGTCTGTGCTCAAGAGCCGCCGTAAACGAAACTCGCCGCTGTAGTCCAGCCGCGTAGCGAAGATGTCATCGCGGGGTTTTATAAGCGGGACGGCGGCCGGCGGTTAGAGGATGGGAAAAGCGGGCTGTCCAGTTGAGCGGGACAACCTCTTAGCCGGGGGTACGGCCGTTGGCTCGTTGTCCTGTTCAACTGGACAGCCCAGGGCTCAGGCGCCAATGGTGTCGAGCTCGGCGAGCGCGTCGGACGGCAGGACCAGATCCGCGGCAGCGAGGTTCTCGCGCAGGTGGGCACGTGACGACGTGCCGGGGATCAGGACCATGGTGGGCGAGCGCTGCAGCAGCCAGGCGAGGGCGACCTGGTGCGGCGTGGCGCCGAGGCCGGCAGCGACCTTGGCGAGCGTGTCGGATTGCAGCGGGGTGAAACCGCCGAGCGGGAAGAAGGCGGCATAGGCGATGCCTTCGGCCGCGCACCGATCGACCAGCGCGTCATCCGTGCGGTCGGCCAGGTTGTAGAGGTTCTGCACGGTGACCACCGGCGCGATCGCCTGGGCCTCGGTCAGCTGTTCGGCCGAGACGCTGCTGATGCCGAGGTGCCGGATGAGGCCCTGCTGCTGAAGTTCGGCCAGCGCGCCGAACTTCTCGGCGAACTGCGGCTCGAAGTCCGTGCCCTCCCTCGTGCCGATGCGCAGGTTGACCGCGTCAAGTGCGTCCAGGCCGAGGCGCTTGAGGTTTTCGTGGACCTGTGCCTTGAGATCCTCGGGCTCGCGCCGGAAGATCCACGACCCGTCTTCGCCGCGCCGCGCACCGACCTTCGTCACGATGCGCAGATGCTCAGGGTACGGATACAGCGCTTCCTTGATCAGCTCATTGACGACGAAGGGCCCGTAGAAGTCGGCGGTGTCGATGTGGTCGACGCCGCGCTCGACGGCCTCGCGCAGGACCGCGATCGCCTCGTCGCGATCCCTCGGCGGCCCGAAGACGTGTGGCCCGGCCAGCTGCATCGCGCCGTAGCCCATGCGGTGGATCACGAAATCGCCGGCGACCTTGAGGATGCCGCCGAGGGTGCTGTCAGTCATGTTCCGGACCTTCGGTATCTGATCGGGATCGGGGTTCTCTCTCCACTTTCAAGTCTCGACCAGGCTCGCGTGCGCTGGGTACGCCCCGCGCATCCTGGGAGTGGCAGGACCAGTCACGTCGCCTACCCGGCGCTTAAGCTCGAACCATGGAAAGGGATGAGCCGGGCGCTGGCAGAGTACCGACGAGCAGGTCAAACGCTCTTGGCGACTACCTGCGTGCCCGCCGGGACCAGGTCCGTCCCGAGGATGTGGGGATGGTCGCCGGCGACCGCAGGCGGGTGCCCGGGCTGCGCCGCGAGGAGCTTGCGCTGCTCGCGGGCATCAGCACGGACTACTATCTGCGACTTGAGCAGGGGCGCGACCAGCATCCCTCCGCGCAGGTTCTCGACGCGCTGGCCGAGGCGCTGCAACTCGACACCGAAGCGACGGCGCACCTGCACCGCCTGGCCCGGCCGGCGCCGCGCCGCCGAGCGCGCCCGCGCGTGGAACGGGTACCGGTCGGGATCGTGCAACTGCTCGGTCAGCTTCCGCTACCCGCGTTCGTGACCAACAAATATATGGACGTACTGACCGCGAACCCTCTCGCCGCCGCGTTGTCCCCGAACTTCACCCGCGGCCGGAACCTGCTGCGCAAGATGTTCCTCGACCCGGCTTCCCGCGAGTCGTACCTGGATTGGGAGCGTACGACCGCGAGCGTGGTCGGCGGGCTGCGCGCGCGGGCCGGGGCCGACCCGACCGATCCGCGGATGATCGAACTAGTCGGCGAGCTGTCGCTGGGCAGCGACCGGTTCCGCACCCTCTGGGCGCGCGCTGACGTCGGATACCGCCCCGAAGGAACCGGCGGTCATCTGCGCCATCCGCAGGTCGGCGAACTCCTCCTGCGCAAGGAGAAGCTCGACATCGCCCGCACCGACGGCATGCAGCTGGTCATCTTCCATGCCGAGCCCGGTAGCGAGACTGCCCAAGCGCTGGCGCTGCTCGGCTCGCTCACCGCGACGCTGGAACGCGAACGCGCCGAAAGTGAGCGAACCCAGAGCGCGCGCACCCAAGGTGAACAGGCAAGGCGCGAGCGCTCAGAGTCCTGATTACTGTTCGGTGTGGCCTAGATTCGGAGCGGCGACGAACGTGACGCCGGTAGCGCTGCTGGCGTGCAGTTCGAAAAGGATCAGCTCGTTGCGTTGTGCTCGCAGCACCGGACCGGGCACGTACAGCGTGCGCTGCGGTCCGCGCGACCAGTAGCGGCCAAGACAGAACCCGTTGATCCACACCACTCCCTTGCCCCAGGCCGAGGTGTCGAGGTGGAGGTCACCCGGCTCCGCGAGGTCGAAGGTCGCCCGGGCGAAAACCGGTCCGATCAATGCCTTTGGTGCATCCTCCGACACCGCGCGCAACGCTTCGGCCACCGGTTCGATCACGGCGAGGTTCAGCGGCAGCACCGACCATCCCTCGATCGGCTGACCGTTCAGCCGCGCCGGACCGATCAGACCCTTGGCTTCGCCGATGCGCGGCCCGTAGTCCACCCGCCCCTGGTCCTCGACGAGCAGTTCCAGCATGCCGCGCGCGTCCGGCGGCAGTGCGAGCGCCCGATCGTGGTGGTCACGCGCCAGAACGCCGACACCGGCTCGGTCCAGGAAGACCTGGGCCCGATCTCGAACCTCTTCGACCTCGAAGATCGATGGCCCGGCGCGGTCGATCTCGGTGCGGTACAAGGTGAATCCGTCGTAGTGGCCAAGTTCGTCCGCGCTGGGCACCTGCTCGCGCCGGGTCCAGAAGCCGAGCCGATCGACCACGTCCCACAGCGGGACCGTCTGGAGGAAGGGCGCGGAGAATTGCGGCCGTGGCCGCGCGGGGCGCGGCTTGTCGTCGCCGACCGGCGCGTACTTCGCGATCACGTCGCGGAACGCCCAGTACTTTTCGGTCGGGTTCCCGGCCTCGTCGAGTGGGGCGTCGTAGTCGTAGCTGGTGGTGATCGGCTGGTAGACGCCCTTGTCGTTGGCGCCGTTGGTGAAGCCGAAGTTGGTGCCGCCGTGCAGCATGTAAATGTTCACCGACGCGCCGCGCGCCAGCAGTTCGTCAAGGTCCTGAGCGCTGTTCTCGATCGGGGTGGTGTGGTGGTGCAGGCCCCAGCTGTCGAACCAGCCGTCCCAGAACTCTGAGCACATGAGCGGTCCGGTCGGCTGGTTGCGGCGCAGCGTGTCGAGCCGCTCTGCGATGCGCGAGCCGAAGGAGCCGGTCTTGTGCAACTCCGGCAGGCCGCCACGCTCCAGCATGTCGTCCATCGGCTGATCGACCGTCGTCAGCGGGACGGTGATGCCGATGCGCCGGGTCAGATCGGCCAGCGCGCGCAGGTAGGCCTTGTCCTCGCCGTAGGCGCCGTACTCGTTCTCAACCTGCACCAGGATGATCGGGCCGCCGCGGTCGATCTGGCGCGGCACGATGATCGGCGCGAGGCTGTGGTAGAAGTCTGAGATCGCAGACATGAAGCCGGGCTCGTTGCGGCGCACCGCGGTGCCGGGGTTGCGAAACAGCCAGGCCGGAAGGCCGCCGTTGCTCCATTCCGCGCAGATATAGGGCCCTGGGCGCACGATCGCGTGCATGCCCTCCCGCGCGATCAGATCAAGGAACCGCCCGAGGTCGAGACCGCCGGTGGTGTGGAACTCGCCTGGGTGTGGGCTGTGTGCGTTCCAAGCGACGTAGGTCTCGATCGTGTTCAGGCCGAGCTGCCGGGCCTTGGCGATCCGGTCGGCCCAGTGGTCGGGGTGGATGCGGAAATAGTGCAGCGCGCCGGAGAGGACTTGCAGCGGCCGGCCGTCCAGCAGGAAGTCCTGCTCGCCGATCGCGAATCTGGACGTCGCAGGGAACTGATCCGGTGTCGCGGATTCCGGCAAGGGCAGGGCGGCGGCGTCGACGGCCGGCGCGTTCGCGGTGCTCATGCGGTGGGTCCTCTCGGTGCGGTGTGATGCGGTGCCTCGCTGGCTCGGGCCGCAAAGGAGGGCGTGTGGCCGACCGGGGTTCAAACGGTCGGCCACACGCCCAGGTGCCTTATGTGGCACCGGCACGCGGGTGCGGCCGCGTGGTCAGTGTGCCGTCGCTTGCTGCTGACGGTGAAGCCCTGCTGGGTGCCGTATTGCGCGGAGCTGTCCTGCCAGGTCTTGAGCGCCGCGTTCAGGTCGCTCTTCTTGGCGTAGGCCTGCCCGACCGAGTCCGGGAAGATGCTGTTCGCGTAGACCTGGAACGGCAGGTAGCTCCAACCCGGCAGCACCGAGTTCGCGGCGGCCGAGAGCACCTGATTGATCTGCTGGCCGCCGAAGTAGGCCGGCGCGGCGTTCTGGAACGAGGCGGAGCTCAGGATCGAGTTCTGCGACGGGAAGCCGCCCTCGTTCGCGAAGATGGTGGCGCCGGGGCCGTCGTTCATGAACTGCAGGAAGCCAGCAGCCACCAGCGGGTTCTTGCTCTGCTTGAGCACCGTGTCGCTCGAGCCGCCGTTCTCCGCGGTCGCCGCCGCGGCACCGGCAGTCCAGGTCGGCATCGGCGCGACCCGCCAGTCGCCGGATCCGGTGGGCACGCCGGACTCCAGGTTGCCGGGCATCCAGGCGCCGGTGATCAGCGAGGCGATGGTGCCGTTGCCAAGGCCGGTGTACCACTGGTTCGACCAGGAGGAGATCGGGGAGAGCAGGCCGCCCTTGATCAGCTGGTTCCAGGTGTCGGCGAACTTCTTCGAGCCGTCATCCTGCAGGTTCATGGTGACGTTGGTGGTACCGCTGACCGAGAAGGGCTTGCCGCCGGCGTCCCAGATCATGCTGGTGACGAAGCCGGGGTCACCGACGTCGTTGGTGAGGTACGCGCTCGGGTTCGCGGTGTGCAGCTTCTGCGCGTCGGCCACGTAGTCGGCCCAGGTGGCCGGAACCTTGAGCTGGTACTTGTCAAAGACCTTCTTGTTGTAGAACAGCGCCATCGGTCCGGTGTCCTGCGGCAGGCCGACCAGCTGGTTGTTGATGTCCACCGAGCCCCACACGGCGTCGGAGTAGTCGCCCTTGAGGCTGCTGAGACCGTAGTCCTGCAGGTTGGCCAGCGCGCCGGAAAGCGCGAACTGCGGCAGCGCGTAGTACTCGATCTGCGCGACGTCGGGGGCGCCGGAGCCGGCCTTCACCGCGTTCTGCAGCTTCGTGTACTCGGTGGTCGCGGTGCCCGCGTTGACCAAGTTGACGGTCACGTTCGGGTACTTCTTCTCGAAGGCCGCGACGATGTCCTTGACCTGCGGGGCCCAGGCCCACACGGTGATCGCGGACTTCTTCTGCAGCGCCGCCGCGATGGCCGCCTGGCCGGAGGCGCCGCCCGAACCGCCGGAGCCCGCGGCGGTGGAGCCGGAGCTGCTGCTCGAGCACGCGGTCAGGCCCACTGCCGCGAGCGCGGCGGCCGCCACGGCGACGCCCGCACGGCGTTGCGCGATTCTCATCATGGTTCTTCTTTCTTCTGGTTCAGGCATGGCCGGGCCGCCCGATGGCGGATCGTCCGTGCCGGTTGAGGGTGGATGCGTGAATTGACTTAGCCGGTCAGCCCTTGACGCTCCCGGTGGTCAGGCCGGACTGCCAGTAGCGCTGCATGAACAGGAACGCGATCACGATCGGCACGATGGTCAGCAGCGAACCGGTGATGACCAGGTTGTAGATCGCCTGCCCGCCGACCGTGCGGGACTGCGCGCTCCACTCGAAGAGTCCGACGGTGAGCGGGTACCAGTCCGGTTTGCTGAGCATGATCAGCGGCAGGAAGTAGTTGTTCCAGGTCGCCACGACCGAGAACAGCAGCACCGTGATCATGGCCGGGCGCATCAGGTACAGCGCGATGCTGAAGAAGATGCGGTACTCGCGCATCCCGTCGACGCGGGCCGCCTCCAGCAGTTCGGTCGGTACCGCGTCGCGGGCGTAGACCCAGATCAGGTACAGGCCGAACGGGTTGACCAGCGACGGGATGATGATCGCCCACGGTGTGTCGGTCAGGCCGAGCTTGCTGAACATCAGGAACGAGGGCACCGCGAGCGCCGTTCCCGGAATCGCGACCGCGCCGAGGATGACCGCGAGCGCCACCCGCTTGCCCGGGAACTCGAACTTGGCCAGCGCGTAACCGCCGAGCGTGGCCAGCAGCGTCGCCCCGCCCGCGCCGACCACGACGTACAGCAGCGTGTTGCCGAACCAGTGCAGGAACACGCCATGGTCGTAGCTGAAGGTCTGGCTGATGTTGTCGAAGAGGGCGAACTTGCCGCCGAACCAGAGCCCTGAGGTAGTGAACAGCGAGCTCTGCGTCTTCGAGGCGTTGACCAGCAGCCAGAACAGCGGCAGCAGCGCGTAGATCAGTGTCAGCGTCATGGCGGCGGTGAGCATCGGCGACTTGGGCCGCAGCGACGGGTTGCCGGTGCGCGCGGAGGCGCGCCGGGTCGGTCGCGAGGTCCTGCTTTTCGGGGCGGTCGGCGCCGAAATCCGCTGGGTGACAGCCATCGTCACGCCTCCCTCTTGCGCGTGCCGGCGCGCTGTACCAGATACGCGATGACCATGGTCGCCACGCCCATGATGATCGCGATGGTGGCCGAGTAGTTGTATTCCTGTCCTGCGAAGGAGAGGTTGTAGGCGTACATGTTCGGGGTGAAGTAGCTGCTGATGGTGTCCGGGGACAGCGGCTTGAGGATGTTCGGCTCGTTGAACAGCTGGAAGCTGCCGATGATCGAGAAGATGGTGGCGATGAGGATGGCTCCGCGCACCGAGGGCAGCTTGATGTGCCAGATCACCCGGAACGGCCCGACCCGGTCGAGTTCGGCCGCCTCGTAGAGCTCCGCGGGGATCACCCGCAGCGCCGAGTAGAAAATCAGCATGTTGTAGCCGACGTACTCCCACGTGACGATGTTGCCGATGGCCGGCAGCACCAGGCCGCTGGAGAAGGGGTCGGGCAGGGTGGTGTGCAGCCAGCCGTCGAGATTGCCGATCAGGCCGAACTGGGTGCCGTACATGAAGCCCCACATCAGCGTCGCGACCACCGCGGGCACGGCGTACGGCAGGAAGATCGAGATGCGGAACAGCGGCGCCCAGTGCAGCCGCGCGCTGTCCAGCGCCATCGCGATGGCCAGGGCCAGGATCAGCATGACCGGCACCTGGACCACCAGGAACAGCGCGACGCGCTCGAAGGCGGACCAGAACTGCGCGTCGCCGAGCGCCTGCTTGTAGTTGGCCAGCCCGGCGAAGCGGTTGCCGCCGATCAGCTTGTCCTGGAAGAAGCTCAGGTACAGCGCGTACAGGACCGGGGCGACAAGCGCGAGCAGGAAGACCGCCAGGAACGGGCTCAGGAAGCCCCAGCCGGTCCAGTTTCTGCGGCGCCGCCGCCGCGGGCGCGGCAGATCGCGCCCGGGTGTCGCGGACGCTGCGGTCACGGAGGTTGCGGACATGTCACTGCTTTCGGGATCACTGCCTCGGGCGGCCGGACTGCGCCGCTGGCCGGGGCCGGTCCGGGGCGATCCGCGGATCCGGTCTCTAGACAGCCGACGCATGTTGACGTAAACATTGCGGACATGAGCGCTAAATGTTTACGTAAACATCGGTGTCGCGGACGCTACCATGTTTACGTAACCATGCCTACCGTCGGGTACATCACGAGACGGCAACGGCAGTTCAGCGGACTACTGGGGAGCCATGGCCACGACCGAGGGAACGCACGTCACCCGGAAGGCGGCGCGGCCGTCGATGGGCGACGTGGCCCGGCACGCCGGAGTCTCCTCGCAGACGGTGTCGCGGGTGTCGAACGGCCACTCGAATGTGGACGCGGCGACCAGGGCGCGAGTCATCGACTCGATGCGCGCGCTCGGGTACCGGCCGAATTCGGCCGCCCGCGCGCTGCGCTCCGGGCGCTTCCGCACCATCGGCGTGATCATGTTCACGCTGCGGACCTTCGGCAACATGCGCACGCTGGACGCGATCGCGACCGAGGCGGCGCACGCGAACTACTCGGTGATGCTGATCCCGGTCGTGGACGCGACGCTGGAGCACGTGTCCGGCGCCTTCAGCCGGCTCAGCGAGCAAGGCGTCGACGGGGTGATCATCGTCTTCGAGGCCCACCTGCTGGACAACGCCGAGTTCACCCTGCCGCCCGGACTGCCGGTCGTCGTGATCGACTCGAACGCAGGCGACGAATACACCGTCGTCGACACCGATCAGGCGGAAGGCGCCCGGCAGGCCACCGAGCATCTGCTCGGCCTCGGCCACCGGCAGGTGTGGCATATCGCAGGGCCCGAAAGCTCCTTCTCGGCCGTGCACCGCACCGAATCGTGGCGCCGCACGCTCAAGGACGCGGGCATCGAGCCGCCGCCGGCGCTGTACGGCGACTGGTCCACCGAATCAGGGCACAGACACGGCCTGACCCTCGGCGGGCGCGACGACGTCACGGCGATCTTCGCGGCCAACGACCAGATGGCGCTCGGCGCGATGCGGGCGCTGCACGAACTGGGCCGCGACGTGCCCGGCGACATCAGCGTGGTCGGCTTCGACGACCTGGAGGAGGCGCACTCCTTCTGGCCGCCGCTGACCACCATCCGGCAGGACTTTGGCGAGGTCGGCCGCCAAGCGATCCAGCAGTTGCTGTGCAAGGTGGACGAGTACGGGTTCGACGACGAGGACAACCGCAGAGTCACCGTGCCGACGCGCCTGATCGTGCGCGAGAGCACCGCGAGTCCGCGCGTCAGAAGTTAGGGCCTAACCACACCGCACCGCCGCTCCACCTGCCATTCACCCACACACGCAGCACCCTTACTCCTTCAGGGAGCAGCAGATGGTCAGGTTCATCGCACGTCGAAAGGTCATATCAGCACTCTGCGCTTCGGTCGCGCTCGCCGGCTCGGTGCTCTTCGTCGTCCAGGCGCAGCCCGCCTCGGCGGCGACCAACCAGTTCAAGGGCGTGAACTGGGCCGACACCCGCGACAACTACAACTCCGGCTGGGTGATCCCGGACGGCCTCGCCGCCTCGGACAACTACTCGCAGGTGTATTCGATCGCGAACAACTACATCAAGGCGTTCCAGGCGAATCTGGGCGCGAACACCGTCCGCCTGCCGATCAACCCGCCGAGCGTCAGCCAGTCCTGGTGGGGCGCGTACCGCGGCGCCGTCGACGCGGCGCTCGCCGACGGCATGAAGGTCATCATCAGCGCCTGGACACAGAGCACGAGCACCGGCACGATCACCGACATGACCGCGTGGAACGCCATGTGGAGCACCGTGGTCGGCCAGTACGGTGGGAACGGCAACGTGTACTTCGAACCGCTGAACGAGCCGTACGGCTACTCGCTGAGCCAGTGGGTGTCGATCTGCTCCTCATGGCTCTCGACGTACTCCAGCGTTCCGCGCGGCCGGGTCATCATCAGCGGCACCGGCTACAACGACCACGTGACCGGAGTCGGCGCGTCGTCGGCGCTCAACGGCACGCTGCTCTCGCTGCACTACTACGGGACCTGGAACAACTACACCCAGGAATCGCAGTGGGAGTCGGACCTCAACAGCCGGATCGGCAGCTACCCGAGCCGCACGATCATCGACGAGTTCGGCGCGCCGATGACCACCGGCGTCAACTGGCTGGCGAACCACAACGGCGCGGTCGAGCAGTCCTACTTCGCCGCGGTCACCGACCTGTCCCGCGCGGACGGCATGGGCAACGTGTACTGGGCCGGGCTGAAGACCGGCGACAGCTACTCGATGGAGTATCACAACGGCAGCGGCCTATCGAACAACAACGCCTCAGGCGTCACGCAGGTGCGCTGGGGCTGGGGTTACTAAAAAGTCGCTCGGGTAGTCGGCGGTAATGCCTGGAAGACAGACGGCGACAAACCCGAGGACGGCAGCGGCTCCGAGCGCGTCATCGCAGGTGGCAACCCGCGGCGCGCGCTCGGAGCGGACCGTGCTGGTCACCATGTGTGTCGGCTACTTCTTGGTCCTGCTGGACGTGACGATCGTCAACGTCGCGCTCCCGCAGATCGGATCAGGGCTGCACACGCAAGTCAGCGGGCTGCAATGGGTCGTGGACGCGTACGCGCTCGCGCTCGCCGCCCTCATGCTGGCCGGCGGAACCATCGGCGACCTGCGCGGGCACAAGCGCGTTGTGCTGATCGGCCTGGCGGTCTTCGGGCTCGGCTCGCTCGGCTGTGCGCTGGCGCCGAATGTCGCCGCGCTGATCGCCGGACGCGCGATGCAAGGCGTCGGGGCGGCGTTGCTGCTGCCCGGAACGCTGGCCATCGTCAGCCAGACCTTTCCGGATCGGCGCGCGCAGGCCAGGGCGATCGGGGTGTGGGCCGGAGTGGGCAGCTTGGCGTTACCGGCCGGGCCGCTGCTCGGCGGTGCGCTGATCGCGGCGTTCGGCTGGCGCGCGGTGTTCATGATCAACGTGCCGATCGTGCTGCTGGCAATCGCGGCCTGCGTAGTCGTTGTGAAGGAATCGGCGCAGCCAGGAACGCGACGGCTCGACGCGGCGGGCGCGGTGCTTGGCGCCCTGTTCCTTCTCGCGCTTACGTTCGCGTTCATCGAGCGCGGGCGATCCGGAGTGGCGCGACCCGGTGTTGTGATCGCGGCAGCGTGCTCTGTCGCCCTGCTGAGCGCGTTCGTGCTGGTCGAGCGGCGGCGCGGGGAACAGGCGATGCTCCCGCTCGCACTGTTCCGGCATCGGGCGTTCAGCGCTGCGAATGCCGCCGCCGGGGCGATGAACCTGGGCACGCTCGGCACGTTGTTCGTGCTGACGTTGTTCCTTCAGTCGGTGCAGCACCGCTCGGCTCTGAACGCCGGGCTCAGTCTCGTCCCGCTCTTCGCACCGCTGGCCATACTCGCGCCGCTCGCCGGTCGGCTGACCAGCCGGATCGGCTCGCGCCTGCCGACCGTCGCCGGGCTGACCGTGGCGGCGGGCGGGCTAGCGCTGCTGCTGCCCGCCGACGCCGGGTCCGGCTATCTCGTGCTGCTGCCCGCGTTTTTGCTGTGGGGCATCGGCATCGGCGTGCTGACCCCGGCCGTCGTCGCCGCGGCGATCGCGGCGGTGCCTGAGCGCCGCGAGGGCTTGGCCTCGGCGGTGAACAACACGGCGCGGCAAGCGGCGGGCGCGATCGGCATCGCCGTCGCGGGCGCGATGGCAGGTCAACCCGGCAATGCGGGCTTCACCGCAGGCTTCCACACGGTCGCTTTACTCGCGGCCTGCCTGTACGTGCTCACCGCCGCCGCGGCTCGGTTCCTGATCCCGGGAAAACAGGCGGCCGCGGGCTAGCCTTCGGGCATGACGAATTTTTCCGAGGACGAAATCGAGTTCCTGCGTAAAAATCGTTCCGCCGCGATGATCACCGTGGACACGGCCGGCGTCGCAAAGGCGGCGCGGGTCGGCGTCGCACTCGTCGACGGCAAGCTGTGGAGCAGTGGGACCGCAGACCGGGTGCGTACCCGGCGGCTGCGGCGTGACCCGCGCTGCACGCTGTTCGTCTTCAACGGCACGTTCCTCTGGCTCAGCGTCGAGGCGACAGTGACGATCCTGGACGGTCCGGACGCACCGGAGCTCAACCTGCAACTCTTCCGCGTGATGCAGGGCCGTGCGACTGGACCGCTCACGTGGTTCGGCAGCGAACTCGACGATGCGGCGTTTCGCACCCAGATGGCCGAGGAGAGCCGGTTGATCTACGAGTTCGAAGTCGTCAAGAGCTACGGCGTGGTCAAGGCACCATCCTTCTGACCGAGCTGTTCTGACTTAGGCCGTGTGTAAGAAGTTTCGCCGGGGCCGCGACGCCTGCCACGCACGCTCGCTGCGTTGGCGAAGCCCCGGTGCCACCAGGCACCTATCGGACACTGCCAGATGCCCCATGAGGACGCTCCGCCGCCTTGCGATCGCACGCGCCAGACGCCGCGGCCTCCTTGTCCGACGCTACTTCTTACACACGGGCTAGCCGCATTGAGCCTTAAGCCTCCTGCTCAGCAGCCGGACCGGCGCTCCAGGAGCCGGTCCACGACGTGCGCGGCGATGGCCAGGCTGGAGGTCGCACCAGGGGACGGCGCGTTGCGCACCGCGGTGATCGGACCGAGGAAGCTGATGCGGAAGTCGTCCACCAGTCCCCCGTCGCGGTCCACCGCTTGCGCGCGCACACCCGCCGGTGCACGCACCAGGTCCGCAGGGGTCAGGTCGGGCACGTAGGCCCGCGCGGCCTCGGTGAATGCGCGCTTGGAGAGCGAGCCGTACATCTCGTGCACGCCCATCCGCCAGTGCTTGGCGAACAGCCGCAGCGCTCCCGGCCAGGTCAGCGTGCCGAACAGGTCGCGCGGGCTCATATCGCGGCGGCGATAGGCCTCACGGGCCAGGGCGAGGACGGCGTTCGGGCCCACGTCCACGCTGCCATCGACCCTCGGCGTCAGGTGCACACCGAGGAACGGGTACGCGGGATCGGGCACCGGATACACCAAGCCGCGCACCAGATCGGCGCGCTGCGGCACCAGCCGGAAATACTCGCCGCGGAAGGGGACGATCGCAGGTCCCTTATTGTCTCCGGCACGGCGGGCGAGAGTGTCTGAGTGCAGTCCGGCGCACAGCACCAGATGGTCGAATACGTGGCGCTCGCCCGCGCCGCTGTTCCCGTTGCTGCTGCTCTTGTCGGCCCCGCAGTACACCGCGACGCTGCCGCGTTCGGGCCGGATGTCGGTGACCGCTTGGCCGAGCAGCAGTTTTCCGCCGCTGGCGGCAACGTCATCGGCCAGCGCGCGGGCCACGGCGCGATAGTCGACGATCGCCGTCGTCGGCGAGTGCAACGCCGCCACGCCGCGCACGTTCGGCTCGATCTCGCGCAGCGCGTCCGGTTCCAGCCAGGCGATCCCGGGCACGCCGTTCGCTTGCGCGCGGGCTTGCAAGTCGCGCAACCGCTCGACCTCCATCGCGTCCCGGGCGACTACGACCTTGCCGATCTCGCGGTACTCCAGGCCCTTCTCGCCGCAGAATTCGCGCAGCAGTTCCACTCCGCGACGGCAGAGCACCGCCTTGAGCGAACCCGGCTTGTAGTAGAGCCCCGAGTGCACGACGCCGGAGTTGCGGCCGGTCTGGTGGGCGGCGACCTCGGGCTCCTTCTCGAAGACGGTCACCTCGTCCCCGCGCACCTCGGCCAGCCGGCGGGCCACCGCGAGGCCCAGGATCCCGGCCCCAACGACGCCGACCCGCCGACGACCGCCGTCCGGTCGTGGTGCGGCCTCCCCTGGAATCAACGCCTGGTCTCCTGCTCTGTGCTTGCCGCGGTGTTCCTGCCACCAGGGTATGCGTAAACCGCCGCATGTCGTTCGGCGATCTCGGCGGCCCGGGGAATCGACGCGATCGCGCCTGGTTTCTCGACGGTCAGCGAGGCCGCGGCGCACGCGTACTGGAGCGCCTCCTGGATCGGCTGGTCGGCGGCGAGACAGGCGGCCAGGACGCCGGCGAACGTGTCACCGGCGGCGGTGGTGTCCACGGGTCGGGCGCGAGCGGCAGGGATCTGATACCGTGCGCCGTCGCGGCTCGCGTAGCAGACCCCTTGCTCGCCGAGCGTCAGTGCGACGCGCGGCGTTAATTCGAGCAGCTTTTCGCATTGCACAAAGGCGCCGGCAAAGGCGGCCGCAGGACCAGCGCCGCGCGGCTCGGGTCCGGCAATGCTGGCCGCTTCGATTTCATTGACGACCAGCAGATCGGTGACCGCGAGCAGCTCGGCGTCTAAAGTGCGCGCCGGAGCGGCGTTCAGAATTGTCAGCGCGCGTCCGGTTTCGTGGGCCGCGGCAAATGCGGCCTGCACCGTCTGTACCGGAATTTCCAGCTGGGCCAGCACTACCGCGCATTCCGCGGTGCCCGCTAATTCGGCTGCCGAGAGGTCACCCAAACACCCGTTCGCCCCTGATACCACCACAATTGTGTTCGCGCCCGCCGGATCCACCGTGATCAGCGCGGTTCCGCTCGGCGTGCCGAGTATCTGGCGCAGCAGAGCGACGTCCACGCCGTCGCCGCCTAGCACGTCCCGCAGACGCGCTCCGTATTCGTCGGCCCCGACCGCGCCGAGAAACGCACAGTCCGCCAGGCCGGACCGCGCGACGGCGATCGCCTGATTGGCCCCCTTGCCGCCGGGCATCGCGTCGAAGCTGTGTGCAAGCACGGTCTCGCCGGGCTGCGGCAACGCCTCGCAGCGGGCGACGAGGTCCATGTTCGCGCTGCCGACGACGAGGACCCGCGGGCGCCGCCCTGACTTCGACATGAGGCCAGTATGGCGCGCGGGCCCGGCTCTTGACCTTGGAGTGCGCTCCCAGGTTTACCGTCGAGACATGGGCACGACAGTGGCGCAAGAGGCGCGGCAACGGCAGGCACGCTGGACGGTCGCGGACGTGGCGCGGGAGGCCGGGATTTCTCCGGACACGGTTCGCTACTACGAGCGCGCCGGGCTGTTGGCACCTGCGGGGCGCAGCGCGGCCGGGTACCGGCAGTTCGACGCCGGGTCGCTTGACCGACTCAGATTCATTCAGGGCGCACAGCGCTTGGGGCTGCGGCTGCGCGAGATCCGCGACCTGCTCTCGGTGCGCGACACGGGCGTTTGCCCGTGTGAGAGCGCTGAGACGCTGCTGCGCCGCCGGGTCGCCGAGATCGAGCGGGAGATCGCCAGGCTCACCACATTGCGTGGGGATCTTGAGCAGATGCTCGCGAGGCTGCCCGGCCCCGGCTGCCCCGATCCCGAGCCGGGCACCTGGTGTCCCGTCGTGCCCGAGTCGACCGAGGACGGCGAAGGAGGTGACTGCTCATGTTGACGAACCATGGACTGCTCGCGGCCTGCGATTGCTGCGATGACCCGGAGTGTGACTGCGATTGCAGCGGCGGCTGCTGCTAAGCGGCCGGATTTCGACGGGTCAGGGCGAGCGCTGCACAGTGTCAGGGTGATCGCCGCGCGGGCGGCGGCGCCGGCTGAACCAGGCCGGTCTGGTACGCGATGACGACGAGTTGCGCGCGGTCGCGGGCGGCGAGCTTCATCATCGCGCGCTGAATATGGGTCCTGGCCGTCAGTGGGCTGACGAAGAGCTGTTCGGCAATCTCAGAGTTCGAATAGCCCTGCGCGGCCAGGG
Source organism: Actinocrinis sp. (assembly GCF_035605935.1). GTDB lineage: Bacteria > Actinomycetota > Actinomycetes > Streptomycetales > Catenulisporaceae > Actinocrinis. The sequence continues at coordinate 15,360 of NZ_DATNGK010000009.1, forward strand.
CCATCACCTCGCGCTCGCGGGCGGTCAGGTCGGCGAGGCGTTCCGGGGTGGTGTGCGCGCCGGGCCCTGGTGTGGCAAGGAAACGAGTGATCAGCGCACGGGTCGCCGTCGGCGACAGCAGCGCTTCGCCGGCGGCGACGGTGCGGATGCCCGCGAGCAGGTCCTGCGCGCCGACGTCCTTGCCGAGAAAGCCGCTGGCGCCGGCGCGCAACGCCGCTGCGACGTACTCGTCGATCTCGAAGGTGGTGAGAATCAGCACCCTGGTCGCGGCGAGATCCGGATCGGCGCAGATGGCGGTGGTGGCGGCCAGTCCGTCCGTGCCGGGCATGCGGATGTCCATAACCACGACGTCGGGACGGTGCGCGCGGGCCGCCTCGATCGCCTGCGCGCCGTCCGCGGCCTCGGCGACCACCCGCATGTCGTCGGTGGAGTCGATCAGGATCCTGAAGGTGGCGCGCAGTAGCGCCTGATCGTCGGCGAGCAGGATGCGCAGGGTCACGGGCCGTCCTCTTCTGGTTCTGAGTTACCTCGGAGCTATAGCTGCAACGGCAGTTCGGCGGTGACTTCGAAGCCGCCTTCGGGCCGGCGCCCGGCTTGCAGCCGGCCGCCGATGGAGTTGGCGCGCTCCCGCATGCCGATCAGCCCGAAACCGCCGCCGGGCGTCTTCGCGGTGGCCGCGGTCGCGGTCGCGGCCACCGGGGCCGACCGGCTCGCGCCGTCCTCATCGTCGGTGACCGTGATGGTCAGCCGGTCGTTTCCATAGTCGAGCTGGACGTACGCGGTGTCGGTCGCGGCGTGCTTGGTGACGTTGGTCAGTGCCTCCTGCACGATCCGAAAGGCCGTCAAGTCCACTCCGGGAGAGAGCGCACGCGCCGTCCCCTCGGTGGTCACCACCACTTTGAGCCCGGCGGAGGCGAGCGAGGCGGTCAGATCGGGCAGCTGCGCGAGTCCGGGAGCGGGCTGAAGCGGGGCGTCGGGGTCGTCACTCTCGCGCAGCAGTCCGACCGTGGCTTTCAGCTCGCGCAGTGCCGCCGAGGTCGTGGTGGTCAGCTCGACCAGGATCTCGCGCACCTGCTCGGGGCGGGTACGTGCAATATGTGCGGCGGTGCCGGCCTGCGCGTTAGCGAGGGCGAGGTGATGGGCGACCACGTCGTGCAGCTCGCGGGCGATTCGCATGCGCTCCTCGGCGACGCGGTGCCGCGCCTCCTGTTCGCGGTTCTGCTCGGCGAACGCGGCGCGCGCCTGGACGGCTTCGAGATAGGCCCGCTTGGTGCGGGCCGTGGTGCCAAGCGCAAGTGGCAGCAGCAGGAAGGCGATCGGCATCACCACGGTTAACGCGAACGTCTCGCGGGGTCGGCCCAGCACCGCCGCAGCGGCCACCGCAGCCATGATCGGAAAAGCCGCCGAGTTGGCGTTCTTGCGTTCAGTGCGGTCGGCCAGCGTGAAAAGCGCGACCATGAGCGAGCCGAGAAGCAACGGCGAGGGCAGGAAACCGAGTCCGGATGCGGCGATCGCGCCCGCCGCGACGAGCGCGGTGACCAGGCCAGGTCGGGTGCGGCGCCAGCGCAGCGCGACGCAGCTCGCGGTGACGATCAGCACTGCGGGCCACCACGGGTCGACCGCCCGAGTGGTCGGCGTCCCGAGCATGCTGCCCGGGAATGCGCAGCCGATCAGCAGCAACGCCAGGGCCGCGTCGAGGACGCGCGGATGCTCGCTCTGGTACCGCTGCCAGGTAGTGATCATGAGGGCGATTCCTGTCGGCTGTTGTGACCATAGTGCGGGACATCGGCGGAAGACACCGGCAGGGCCGCCGGTACTCGCCCGGACGGCCCTTCGGTGTGACGGTCAGACGGCCGCGGTTTGCGCGTCGCGATCGGACTCGTCGGCCTCAGCAGTCACCGCGGCGGTGACCTCGTGGCCGGCCCTCCGCTTGGCGAGCGCCTCGCCTTCCACATCGACTCGGGGCAGCACCCGGTCCAGCCAGCGCGGCATCCACCAGGCCGCCTTGCCGAGCAGCGCCAGGGCCGCCGGGACCAGCGCCATGCGCACCACGAAGGCGTCGAACAGCACCGCCACCGCCATGCCGAACCCGATCATCTTGATCAGCGCGTTGTCGGCGCCGATGAACCCGGAGAACACCGCGGTCATGATCAGCGCGGCGGCCACCACGACCCGGGCGCTGGCCCGGAATCCGGAGACGATCGCCTGCCTCGGCTCGTTGCCGTGGACGTGCGCCTCGCGGATGCGAGTGGCGATGAAGACCTCGTAGTCCATGGCCAGGCCGAAGATGATGCCCACCATGAAAATCGGCATCAGGGTCATGATGGGCCCGGTCTGGTGCACGCCGAGCAGGTTCGCCAGCCAGCCCCACTGGAAGACCGCGACCACCGCGCCGAGCGCCGCGAGCACCGAGAGAATGAACCCGAAGGCCGCCTTGAGCGGAACCAGCACGGAGCGGAACACGAACAGCAGCAGCAAGAACGCCAGCCCGACGACCACGGCCAGGTACAGCGGCAGCGCGTGCTGCACCTTCGCCGCCGAGTCGATGTCGAGCGCGGTCGCACCGGTCACGGCGTAAGTCGCGCCGCTCGCGGCGTCGATTTGCGCGCGCTCGCCGCGGATCGCGTGCACCAGATCAGTGGTCTTAGTATCGCTCGGGCCGGTCGAGGGGATCGCGGAGAACACGGCGGTGTCCCCGGCGGCGTTGAACCGCGGCGTGGCGACCGAAACGACGCCGGAGGTGGAGCCGATCGCGTGCGCGACGGAGGCGACCGCGGCCTTCGGGTCAGGGGTGCCCTTCGCGTCTACGACGATGGTCAACGGTCCGTTGAAGCCGGGGCCGAACGCCTTGGCGAGGTCGTCGTAGGCGCGGCGCTCGGTGTTCGAGGTCGGCAGGGTTCCGTTGTCCTGGCTGCCCAGGTGCAGTCCGGTAGCCGGCAGAGCGATCACGCCGAGGCCGAGAACCGTGAGCAGCAGCACCGGCACCGGCCGACGCAGTATCCACTTCGCCCAGCGAGCGCCGCCGTTGAGCGTCGCCGAAACACCAGCCGACCCAGCACCAGTTGCCGCAGCGCCGTTGGCCGCCGCGTCCACGGAACCATGGGCTGCGCCGCCGTGCCCGGCCTTCCTGCCCTTACGCGCCCGGCGAGAGAGCACCGCGTTCGGCCAGAAGCCCAGCAGCGCGGGCACCAGCGTCAGCGCGACCAGCACGGTGACCACCACGGTCGCGGCGGCCGCCAGGCCCATCTTGGTGAGCATCGGCACGCCCACGACCGACAGTCCGGCCAGGCCGATCACCACGGTCAGTCCGGCGAACAGCACCGAAGATCCGGCGGTGCCGACCGCGAGTGCGGCCGCTTCGCGTGGCTCGTGCCCGTTCGCGCGCTCTTCCCGGTAGCGCGAGACGATGAAGACGGCGTAGTCGATCCCGACCGCCAGGCCCAGCATGGTGGCCAGCGCGGTGGTGGTCTGGGAGAGCCCGAAGGCCGTGCCGACGGCCAGGATTCCGGCGCTGCCGATGCCCACTGACAGCAGCGCGACGAGCAGCGGCAGTCCCGCGGCGGCCAGCGCGCCGAAGGTGACCAGCAGAATCAGCGCGGCGGCGACGATGCCGACCACCTCGCTGGCGCCGCCGGCTGAGGGCGTCTTGGTCAGCGCGGTGCCCCCGACCTCGACGGTCAGCCCGGCGCTCTTTCCCTGCGCGATGGCTTGCTGGAGCGCGTTCTTGCTCGCGTCGGTCAGGCCGTTGGCCGCGACCTTGTAGGTCACCGGGGCGTACGCCGTCGAGGCATCCTTGCTCACGGTGCCCGCTTGGAAGGGGCTCGTGGCGCTCGCGACCTGCGGTCCGGCGCCGACCTCGGCGAGGATCCGTTCGATCGCGGCCTTGTCCTCGGTCGCGGTGACCTTCTGCCCGCCGGGTGCGACGAACACCAGCTGCGCGGTCGCCGCGCCGCCGCCCGCTCCGGCGAACCGGGACTTCATCAGGTCCGCGGCCTGCTGCGATTCGGTGCCGGGCATGGCCAGTCCGCTGTCACTGCCCAGATGCGCCCGCGAGGCGCCTATGCCGACGGCGGCCAGCACGCCGATCCATAGCGCGACAACGAGCCAGCGCCAACGAAAGGCGCTCCTGCCCAGCCGATAAAGCATCGTAGCCATGTTGCGACTCCACCAAGTCCGAGGGTTGTGGGAACCCCCTCAGACTCGCGTCGCGGCGCTCTGGCGTCGTCGTGCGCGGGCAGACAATGCGGCGTACTCAAATCGCAGTAGCCGCGGCCCGTACGCAGTACGCCCGCCGGCTTGCCAATATCACACCGGAACCTTTGCCGCAAGAGCCGATGCTTCGGCACTACCGAAAAACGCTACCGATTTTATTCGAACGTATGTTTGGAGTATTTCCCAGGTAGACTGAGAACGTTCCCGCGGCATGACAACAGGCTGATGCCAGAACTTGTGGTAGCGGATTAGATACGCCGTCTCCGATTATCCGGGTGCACGTTCGGTAATACACCCCTCATCCGACTCTAATGAGGGTCCTGTTGGCCGCAGCGACAAATGAGGGTAAATTATCCGAGCACTTAGCCCTGTGTGTCCTGTCATTCTCATAGAGTTGGCGGCATGTCTCGCTCCTTCCATCATCTCGCCCGGACGGTCCTCGCGTGACGGCGACTCAGGATACTCATGAGCCGGCGACCGGTGCCCGGGACATCGCAGGGGACAGACCTGCCTCAAGACACCGCGCGACCGGCGCGGCGTCGGGGCGCGGCCGGGCGGCGCTCGGCCGGCAGCTGACCGCTCTGGCCGTGGTGCCGCCGGCCTGCGCCGCGCTGCTCGGCGTCCTCGCCTTCGCAGTGCTCTTACACGCCTCGCACCGCTCGCAGCCGCTACAGGGCCGGACCCTGGCCGCCGTGCTGGTGCTCGGGTTCCTGCTGCTGGTGGTCGTGGTGGCGGGGTTCGCGTGGGCCGGGCGGGTGGCCAGGTCCGCGAACGCCACGGTCGAGATCGTCCGGGTGCCGGTGCCGGTCCCCGCGCCGCCGCAGCGCGCCGCCGTCGCCGCGCCGGCCGCGCCGATCGCCGCTCCGAACAGCGCGGCGCTCGCTGCCGCGCCGGTCAGCGCCGACAAGGGCGTGTTCGTGCACCTCTCGCACCGGCTGCAATCCCTGGTGCACCGGCAGATCCAGCTGCTCGACACGCTCGAGAACGACGTGGAAGAGCCCGATCTGCTCAAGGGCCTGTTCGGCGTCGACCACCTGGCCACCCGGATGCGCCGGCACGCCGAGAACCTCGCGGTGCTCGGCGGCGCGGTGCCGCGGCGGCAGTGGACCAAGCCGGTCTCGGTGATGGAGGTGCTGCGCTCGGCGGTCTCCGAGACGCTCGACTACGCGCGGGTGCAGGTGATCGCGCGCACCCCCGGCTCTCTCAACGGCTACGCGGTAGCTGACGTGATCCACCTGCTGGCCGAGCTGGTGGAGAACGCGACCACGTTCTCGGCGCCGGACACGAAGGTAGTGCTGCGGACCCAGGCGGTCACCGCGGGCCTGGTCATCGAGATCGACGACCGCGGTCTCGGCATGTCGCAGCCGGAGTACGACAGACTCAATTCGCTGCTTCGGGAGCCCGCGGAGATCAGCGTCAGGGAGCTGCTAGAAGGCGCGCGCATCGGCCTCTACGTGGTCGCCCAGCTGGCGCGCAGGCACCAGATCGCGGTGAAGCTTCAGACCAACATCACCGGCGGCACGCAAGCGCTGGTCGTGCTGCCGAAGACACTGCTGGCCCCAGATCCGCGTGAGATCTCCGCCGGGTCGTCAGCTCCCGCATCCGCTCCGCCGCCCACCCCGGCGCCGACGCCCGCTCCTGTGGCCCAGCCGAGCCCCGGTCAGTCCGTAGCACCGGCCCCGGTCCCCGTGCCCGCATCGGTCTCGTCCGCTGCGCAGGCACCCGTATCGCGGGTCGACGCGCCGTCTTCGGCCAATGCGGTGTCAGGGTTCGATGACGCTCCTCCGCCGGCCGGGCGGCCCGTATACGGCATCGAGGGCGCCTTGCCCGCGCCCCGGCGTCCATCGAACCCGTCAGCCGTGAATGCTCCGCCGCCCGTGGCGCCCGCGCCCTCAATGAACCCTGCGCCGCCCCATTACGGACCGGCGGCCTCCGGCCCGCAAGGACCGCCTCAGCAGTCTGGCGTCGCCGGCTACCCGCCCCCCGGCTCCGCGGCCATGCCGCCCCCAGACCCCCGCTCCCGGCCGCCGCTGCCCAGGCGCCGGCCGCAGGAGCACCTTGCCGCGCCGCTGGCGCAGACCGCGTCCAATCCGGTTGACCGCGTCGGCGAAGGCTTGACGCCGAACCTGATGGCCGACTTCCGCCGCGGCCTGGCCCTCGGCGCCACCGATCCGCACAGCAGCAGCGATCCGCACAGCGCCATCGAACCGCTCGGCGGGCAACCCCACGAACCCCCACCGAACCAGGAAGGCCGCAGATGACCAACGAGGAGAGCACTCACCAGCTGAGCTGGTTGATCACTGGCCTCGTGGAACGGGTGCCCCAGGCTCGCAGCGCCCTGCTGCTGTCCGCGGACGGCCTGGTGCGCGCCCGCACCTCGGATCTGAGCAAGGACGACGCCGACCACCTGGCCGCGATCGCCTCCGGACTGTGGTCCCTGGCCAGCGGCGCGGGCCGCAAGTTCGCCGGCAGCGGCGCGGTGCGGCAGGTGGGCGTGGAGATGGACGGCGCGCTGCTGTTCGTCGCCGCCGCCGGCTTCGGCACCTGCATCAGTGTCCTGACCAGCGACTCGGCCGACCCGGGCCTGATCGGCTTTGAGATGGCGCAACTGGTGCGCAGCATGCGCCCGCACCTGGAAACCGCGCCGCGCGTCGATCACGCGGCGGCCGCGGCCGCCTGGTCACAGGCGCAGTCGTGACGGACGACGACTCCGACGTACGGTTCGACGAGGACGCCGGCCTGCTGGTGCGCCCGTACACCGTCACCGGGGGCCGCACCCGTCCGGCGGCTGAGTTCCACCTGATCACGCTCGTCGCGGCGACGGGCCGGGCACTTGGCGAGGTCACCCCCGAGCACTCGCGCATCCTGCGGGTGTGCCGGCGCCCGACCTCGGTGGCGGAGATCTCCGCGCACCTGCGCCTTCCCGTCGCCGTCATCAAAATCCTGCTGGCCGACCTGCTTGGGTGGCGCGCCATCGTCACCCGCGCACCGGTCGCCTTCCCCGACATGGCCCGGCCTGACCGGCACGTACTGGAGGCGGTAATCGATGCCCTCCGCGCCCTCTGAAGAACTTCTGCCCGGGGCGTTGAAACTGCTGATCGCGGGCGGCTTCGCGGTCGGCAAGACCACCCTGGTCGGCGCGGTCTCCGAGATCGAGCCGCTGACCACCGAGGCGCCGATCACCGAGGCCAGCCGCGGCGTGGACGATCTGCGGGCGACCCTGGATAAGACCACAACCACCGTGGCGATGGACTTCGGACGCATCTCGATCGGCACCGAGTACGTCCTGTACCTGTTCGGCACGCCGGGCCAGCAGCGGTTCTGGTTCATGTGGGACGACCTGTGCACCGGCGCGCTCGGCGCCATCGTGCTGGCCGACACCCAGCGGCTCGAGGACTGCTTCGAGGCGGTCGACTTCTTCGAGAGCCGCGGCATCCCGTTCCTGGTGGCGGTCAACCGCTTCGACGGCACCCTCGCGTACCCGGTCGAAGAGGTGCGCAGCGCCCTGGAGCTTCGCGCCGAGGTCCCAGTGGTCGAATGCGACGCGCGGGTGCGCGAGTCGTCAGTGGGTGTGCTGCTCACCCTCGTGGAACACCTGCTCGACACCGAACCCGTATCCGCCCGGCCTGTCGCCGCGCGCAGTCTTGAAGGGCGCAAACCATGAGCGACCAGGAGCTGACCGAACGCAGACTCGGCGGGTCCCCCGCCGCGCCGGGCGCGGCCGAGCGGGCAGCGCGGCACCGCGAGCTCGGCCTCGCCTCCGTCCCGGACGAGCGGTTCGACGACTTCGCCCGCAAGATCGTCGAGAACACCGGCGCCTTCGCCGCGATGGTCAACCTCGTCGGCGACCGGCGCATGTACTTCGCCGGCTCGGCCGCGCGCACCGACCTCGAGCCCGGCGATCCGACGTTCCACGGCGACCCGGGCCGGGAGATGGACCTCGACCACGGCTTCTGCCCGCACGTCGTGGCGCGTCGCAAGGCCCTGGTGCTCGACGACGTCTACGCCTACCCGCGCTTCGCCGGGAACCCGGTCGTCGACGAGATCGGGGTGCGCGCATACCTGGGCGCGCCGCTGATCGACGACGACGGCACGGTCCTCGGCACGGTCTGCGCGGTGGACCCCTCGCCGCACAGCGGGCCCGAGGAAGCCGGCTGGGGAAAGCGCGGCCTTGAGACGATCAAGCAGGTCGCCGACGAGGTCCTCGGCGAGATCCGGGTACGCCGGCAGATCTCCGCACTGGTCGAGGCGACTCCCGGCTCGGTCATGGTCACCTCGGGGCCAGGCCTCGAGGTCCTTTACGCCAACTCCACCCACGAACACTTTTTCGGACCGGTGCGCGAACTGGGCGCCGCGGCCGGAGAGGTGTTCCCCGATCTGGCCGCCGTGGGCTTGGCCGCGGCGGTGCAGCAGGTGCTGCACTCCGGCACGCCGGTAGCCACCGCCCCGGTGCGGCTCGCGGACGGCCGCGGCCTGGTGTTCGCGGTCGTGTCCGCGAAGGTGCCCGGCCACCAATCCGCGCAGCTGACCCTGGGCATGATCGACACGGCCGCCGAATCCGCCCTGGGTTTGGCGCACGAACTCTCCGACAACCTGGCAAAACTCTGCGAGTGAGCGGCCCGAGCGTAGGTCCGGCGCAGCGCTGAACAACGGCCTGCGACGGCCGCCGTCCGGGATCAGAGTCCGAGATGGATGCTCTGGAGGTTGGTGGGAATGGCCCGCATATTCGAAGATGACCGACACGAGAGACTGCGCGAGGAGGTAAGACGATTCGCGCAGGAGCGGGTGGCGCCCCGCGTCACACAGATGGAGACCGCCCGCGAGGTGGACGTCGAACTGTCCGCACTCATCGCCGCCCAGGGGTGGATCGGGGTGACCATCCCCGAGGTGTACGGGGGCATGGGCCTCGGCCACGTCGCTAAAACGATCATCATCGAGGAGCTGGCCAGGGTCAGCGGCGCGATGGGTGCGATGGTGCAAGCCTCGCAGCTCGGCGTCGCGAAGATCCTGCACTTCGGCTCGGAGGAGCAGAAGCTGACCTGGCTGCCGCAGATCGCCGCGGGCAGATGCCTGCCGACCATCGCGGTCACTGAGGCCGGTTCGGGCGGGCACGTCCTGGGCATGTCGGGTCGCGCGGTGCGTGACGGCACGCACTATGTGCTGAACGGCGCCAAGGTCTTCGTCGGCAACTCCCACATCGGCCACGTGCACGGCGTCGTGATGCGCACCGGGCCCGGGTCGGGCGGCCTGTCCGCGTTCCTGGTGGAGGCGGACCGGCCTGGCGTGCGGCTGGAGAAGCACGCGCCGACGATGGGCTTGTCCGGGTTCAGTTTCGGAACCGTGGTGTTCGAGGACTGTCGCGTCCCGGTCGAGAACCGGCTGGGCGAGGAGGGCGACGGGCTGAAGGTCGCGTACTCGTCGAGCACTCTGTACGGACGGCCGAACCTGGCCGCGGTCGCGTTCGGCATCCATCGAGCGGTCGTCGAGGACACGGTCGAGTACTGCGGTCGCCGGGAGCTTTACGGCGCTCCGCTGTCCGCGATCTCCTCGGTGGCGATGAAGCTGGGCGGCATGCAGTCGCGGCTGATGACCGCCAGGCTCGAGCTGTACCACGCCACACATCTGCTCGACCGTGGCCTGCCTTGCGATGCCGAACTGATGAACGCAAAGCTGGTCAACGTGGAGTCCGCCATCGACTCCGCTCGGGCCGCGATGGAGATCTTCGCGGCGCGCGGCCTGCATGTCAGCCATCGAATAGAGCGGTACCTGCGGGACGTCTACCATATCTACGCACCTGCGGGCACGTCGGACATCCAGCGGTTGAGATTGTCCGAGTACGCCGCGGGAACCAATCACGAGCAGTGGTCTGTCACTCTGGCCAACCACATTCGTGCCGACGCGGCTGCGCAGCCGACCGAGGCGGACGTACCGCCCGCGCCGACTGTTCCCGCCCCAGTCCCTACGGTTAAACGCAGAGCGGGCGCACCCGCGTTCGCCGACCCGCGCTGAGCACGACGGCAACATCCCGCACATCTCGCAACCGGACCAGGTGGCGTGAAGCGCCAGGTGAGGAGCAGCCCCTCGCCCCGCCGCGCCACCTGTCCGGCTCGCCACCCTCAGGCTCCGTTGGCCGGCAGCGCGTTCGCCAGGGTTTGCAGTTCACCATTCAGTAGGCTCGCAGTGGCCTGCGACATCTCCCCCGCCGCGGCGTCGTTGGAGATCTGCTGCTGCACTCCGGCGATGTCAGCCGTGACGGCCCGCCACTGCTTCTTGCCATGACTTTGCTGCGTGGCGGTCACGGCGTTCTCCAGATTGCCGATCGAGTTCACCAGTTGCTGCCCCGCGTTGGGCGCGAGCGTATTCGGCCCCTGCGAAACCAGCGATTGGACCTGCGTCGCGAGGGCTTGCAGGTACCCGATCGGATCGGTGCCCGGCGGCGGGAAAGCCACCTCTATCAGCGGGCTCATCATGGGCGCGCTCGCCGAGGCGAGGGCGGACGGCGACATGGATGCGGGCGCGGACGCGAGCGCGGACGCGGACACGCTCGGCGCCGCGACATTCGCCATCGTCGGAGCGGACGAAGCCGTCGCAGCGCTCGCACTCGGTGTCGCGGCCGGCGACATGGCTGCGGTGCCCGTGCCTCCGGAAGCCGTGGTATTGCCGTCCATGATCTCGTGAGCCGCGCCGAAGACCAGCCCGAGGAGCACGGCCAGTGCCGCGAGCGAGAGCGCGGCAGGCAGCACTGCGCGGCGGTCGATGGGCCGTCGCCGACCGGCGTGGCTTACGGCTCCGCGAACCACGGAAACGGCGGTCGAGCGCGCGACCGGGGTCACGGAGGTGTCGGCTCCGGCCAGATCCGCCGCGACCCCGCGAGCGAACGGTGCCAGCAACTGTGCGGCCTGCGCTGCGGTGGGTCGATCGGACGAGTCCTTAGCCAAGCAGCTGAGGTAAAGCTCAGCGACGTCCGAGGGCAAACCGGGGATCTCGAGCGACGGAGGCGTGGCGTGCGCATGTGCGTAGCTGAGCGCCGCCAACTCCTTTTGCTGATACGGCGGCAAACCGGTCAGACACCAGTGCAGGACACAGCCGAACGCGTACATGTCCGAAGCGGGCATCGCGACGCGCCCAGCCAGTTGCTCCGGCGCCATGCAGATCGGAGTGCCGACCGCGAGCCCGTCCGGATCGTCACGATCCGCAGGCCCTTGCGCGATCCCGAAATCGAGCAGCTTGACGCCCGACTCGGTGAGCATCACGTTGGCGGGCGTGACGTCCCGGTGCACGATCCCCGCCGCGTGTGCGGCCGCCAAGCCCTGCGCGAGTTGCCCGCAAACGCCGAGCGCCACCGGCCACGGCAAGGGACCGGCTTCGAGGCAGTCGGCCAGATTGCGGCCGTCGAGCAGTTCGGTGACGAGCACCGGCTGTACCGACTCGCTCAGGCCGGGCGTCTCCAGGTAGTCGAATACGACGATCACGCGCGGGTGCGCCAGTGCGGCCAGCGCCCGCGCCTCGCTGCGCAACTGCTCGCGCTCGGCGTCGTCGAACGCCGCCGGACCCGACAGCAGCTTGAGCGCCACCCGTCGGCCGAGCGTCTCGTCCACGGCCGCCCACACGGTCGCGCTCGCGCCCGCGCCAAGCGGGCTGAGCAGCCGATAACGGTCAGCGATCAAGCCATCGGGCGCGACGACCCTCACCGCGATGTCACTGCGCATAAAGGGAGAGGTGTCCGGCGGCCCGTGGGCGTTACGCTCACGGACCGCGCATAGACCGGTTACGCCCCGAAACGATGCGGCTGTTCCGCCGACGGCGTAAGGGCGTCGGCGGAACAGCCGCGTTCATCGTGCGGGGCTGCTCATGAGACAGAGCCGCTCGTCACGACACGTTCAGCGCGTTGTCGTCGATGACGAACGAGGTCTGCTGCGAGCTGTTCTCTGCGCCGGTGAACTTCAGCGTGATGGTCTGGCCGATGTACGAGGCCAGGTTGAAGCTGTGCTGGGTGTACCCGGAGCCCGCGTTCAGGTTCGAGTAGGTGGCCAGCGTGCCGAGCACGGTGCCGGAGGAGTTGAGCACCTGCACCTTGAGTGTGTCGTTGGCGCTGGTGGTCGTGGTCTCCGCGGTGTCGACGTGCAGGAAGAACGAGAAGCTGGCGTTCTTGCACGCCGATGGGATGGTCACGGACTGCGAGGCGGTGTCCGTGTGGGTGCTGCCGTAGCCGTCCAGCCAGGCGTCATAGCTGCCGCCATGCGCGGGCTCCGAACTCGTGTCGCTGTTCAGCACGCCGGAGGAAAGCGTCCACGGGCTGGCCGCGCCGGATTCGAAGCCTGCGTTGCCGATCAGCTGCGCCGCGGTGCAGCCACCGCCGCCCCCACCGCCGCCACTGCCGGAGGTGCTGCCTGCGGTGAAGGCGGTGAGCCCGTTCGGCGTACCCCAGCCGGTCGGGCCGTCATATCCGGCGCCCGCGGTGCAGAAGTACGACGGCGAGCAGGAGCCGTTGCTACCGCTGGTCACGTCGAACAGCGACGAGGTGTGCTGGTAGATGTACTGCACCGGACGGTCGGCGCTGCCCGGCGTGCCGGCCAGCGCGTAGACGGAGGCGATGATCGGCGAGGAGGCAGAGGTGCCGCCATAGACCTGCCAGCCGCTGGCCTGGTAGCTGTCGTAGACCGCGACGCCGGTGGCCGGGTCCGCGACCGCCGACACATCGGCCTCCACCCGCTTCGAGCAGCCGGAGTCCGTCTGCCAGCTCGGCTTGGCGATGTACGCCGAGCAGCCCGAGCCGGTGCCCTCGGTGCTGGAGGTGTGCCAGACCGACTCGGACCAGCCGCGCGAGTTCGAGGCCGTGCTCAGCGAAGTGCCGCCGACCGCGGTCACGTACTGCGAGGTAGCCGGGTACTCGGCCCCGTAGGCGGAGTCGCCGGCCGAGACGGTGATGGCGACGCCCGGGTGGTTGAAGTAGCTGGAATCCGAGGAGCTGACGCTGGAGTCCTCCGGGCCGCCCCAGCTGTTGGAGACGAACTTGGCGCCGAGCGCCACCGCCTCGTTCTCCGCGGCGCCCAGGTCGTTCATGTTCGCCGAGTTCGCCTCGACCAGCAGGATGTGCGCGCTCGGGGCGATCGCGGAGACCATGTCGAGGTCCAGGGATATCTCCCCGGCCCAGCCCGAATCGGCGGTCGGGTAGCTGGTGCCGCCGCTCTGGTTCACCTTGCGGAAGCAGCCGTTGGCGGTGGTGCAGGCGGAGAGGCCGTACTGCGAGCGGTACGAGGCCAGGTCGGACTCTGCGTTCGGGTCATCCTGCGCGTCGACGATGGCGATGGTCTCGCTGGACGAGCCGGTGCCGGTCAGCTTGTACGCCGAGCGAAGATCGGTCGGGCCATAGCCGCTCGGGGTCGCGTTCGGGGTAATCGCGTGGGCGCTGATGCCCTTGACGTCGGTACGCACCAAGGCCAGGCAGGCCATCTGGCCACGGTGACTGGGCGTCGAGCACAGGTGCTTGACCGACACCTGATGGGGAGCGGGAGCGGCGGTGGCGCTCTGCACCGCGACGGCGGACACCGCGGCGACGGCCAGGCTCGCGGACAGCGCGGTCAGCACCCGGATTTTCCGGTGCCGCGCGCGGTCGCTGGTGATTCTCACAATGCTCCTCGGTGGGTATGAGGAAGTGTTGCGGACATGACTGATCAGCCCGCCCGGCCGCAGGAAGGTTCGAGCGCGACGTGGGTAGTCGCCGACGCTGATATGTGGGTATGAACGTTCGGATACGGCTACGGGCCGACAGGGAAAAATCCGTCGGGACGCCAGTGTCTCCAGCGGATAGGCGTCGAACTTACTGAAGAAACCCTGAATGAAACAAGGATGCGTATAGTCAAGACTTCGCCATGAGGACGCTTAAGTTTGCGGGCCGAAACAGGCGCTTAACTTAGTGCCGGTGCCCGCCCGCCCGTCCCCGTTCCGCTTCGCACCCTCGCTGACGCTCGGCCGCTCCGCTATCAGGTCATCGCTGGGGTTCTGTTCTCATCAGCGCGACTTCGATCGCAGCACGGTCTGCACGATCCGGTCCACGGAAGGCAGCGCGAGGTCTTCAAGCGCGTCCGCGGCAGGCAGCGGGATGTGCGGCGTGGTGATGCGCACCGGCGGGGCGAGCAGTTCGGTGAAGCATTCTTCGGCGGCGATCGAGACGAGCTCGGCGCCCCAGCCGCACAGTCGCGGATTCTCCTCGACCGTGAACAGCCGGCCGGTCCTGGCCACCTCACTCAGGATGGTCGCCGTGTCCAGCGGTACCAAGGTGCGTACATCGACGACGGTGGCCTGGATGCCATGCCCGGCAAGGCGTTCGGCGGCGGCGAGCGCGCGGGGCACCATGGCGGCGAGCGCGACGAGGGTGCAGTCGTCACCGCTGCGCAGCACCTTCGCGGTGCCGAGTTCGTCGACGATCTCGCCGTCCGGGACTTCGTCCTTGACCGGGTAGAGCGACTTCTGCTCGAAGAAGAGCACCGGGTCCGGGTCGCGCACCGCGGCCGCGAACAGCCCGACGACGTCTCGGGCGGTTGAGGGGGCTACCACCTTCAGTCCGGGCACGGCCATCGCCCAGTTCTCCACACTCTGCGAGTGCTGTGCGCCGAATTTCAGGCCGCCGCCGTTGCCGCACCGGATCACCAGCGGCAGCGCGACCTGGCCATGCGTCATGTACCGTGTCTTCGCGATCTGATTCGCCACGATGTCCCAGCACACCGCGAGGAAATCGCTGAACATGATCTCGGCGATCGGCCGCAGCCCGGTCATCGCCGCACCCATCGCCGCGCCGAGAATGGCTTGCTCGCTGATCGGGGTGTCGCGCACCCGGGCCGGTCCGAACTCGGCGAGCAGCCCCGGGGTGGCCTTGAAGACCCCGCCGGCCGCCGCGACGTCCTCGCCGAGGAAGACCACTCGCTGATCCCGGCGCATCTCCTGGGCGATGGCCCGCGAGACCGCGTCGCGGTAGCTCAATTGCGCCATGACGAACCTCCGTCGGCCCACAGATCGGTCAGCAGCAACTCGGGATCCGGCGTTGGGCCCGCCTTGGCCTGCCGCTCGGCCTCGTCCACCGCCGCCCGCGCCGCCGCCTCGATCGCAGCGAGTTCGACCTCTGCGACGCCGATGTCGAGTAGCCGCCGCCGATAATGCGCCACCGGGTCGCGGGTCAGCCAGCGCTCGACCTCCGCCGCAGGCCGGTACTTGGCCGGATCAGCACGCGAATGACCGCCGTGCCGGTACGTCAGCGCCTCGATCAGGGTCGGGCCGTCGCCGGCTCTGGCCCGCTCCAACGCCGCGCAAGCCGCGTGATACATCACGTCCGCGTCGTTGCCATCGAGAGCGATCGGCTCCAGCCCGTACGCGGCGGCG
>NZ_DATNGK010000010.1:0-3351 GCF_035605935.1 Actinocrinis sp.
ATGTGTCACTGGACCGTCGGCGACACTCAGATAACCTTCATCCGGCGTCACTATGTTCGCCCAGTCCGCGCCGTCCGCAGCACGTTCGAAGCAAAGACTCTACGGAAACCGATGACCAGCGATTCCGAAGCCGTGACCACCGAGGACTCCACGGGCGCGCAGGTGCTTTCAGACCCTACGCCCGATGCCGCCCCCTCCGGCAACGGATCGGGACCTGGCTCCGACGACCCCGACTCGCAGGATCGTACGCAGCGCGGCCGCCGGCCGAGAGCGCTCACAATCGTCTCCGCCCTCGCGGTGGCCCTCTTCGCGCTCTGGGGCATCGGCACCCCGCTGGTCGGCGACGGCTCGCTGACCACCACGGACAAGATGGTGCAGTTCAGCCCGTACGCCGAGTCCGGTTTCTCGGACAGCACCACCAGCAACATGTATCTGGACGACACGTTCACGTCGGAATTCCCGAGCATCATCCTGTACAAGCAGGCGCTGACGCACGGCCTGACCAACGGCCAGTGGAATCCGTACATGAGCGGGGGCGTGCCGCTGGCCGCGACGCCGAACTACGCGCTGGCCTCGCCGTTGAGCATCCCGTACTACGTGCTGCCGACCTGGCTCGCCCCGGCCTACGAGCGGCTGCTCGAGGTCATCGTGGCGGTCGGCGGCTGCGTGCTGTTCCTGCGCCGGCTCGGGCTCTCCCGCCCGGCCGCGCTGACCGCCGGGATGGTCTTCGCGACCAGCGGATTCATGGTGGTCTGGCTCAACTTCCCGCAGACCAGGGTCGCCTCGATCATCCCGGCGCTGTTCTGGACGATCGAGCGGTATCTGCAGGAACGCAGGCTGCGAGACGCCGCGCTGATCTCGCTGCCGGTCGCCTCGGTGCTGCTCGGCGGATTCCCGTCGGTGGCCGGCTACGCGCTGGTGACCGCGGCGGCTTACGCGCTGGTCCGGATCGCCGCCGCGCACCACACCGAGCTGCGCCGGGCCTGGCGGCCGCTGGTGGGCACCGCGATGGGCGCCGCGGCGGGCGTGGGACTGGCCGCCTTCCAGCTGCTGCCGTTCTCCTCCTTCCTGCACACCTGGTACACCGCCGGCCGCGCGCAGAACGCGACCGATCACATAGACGTCACGGCCCTGCTGACCACATTCGCGCCGTGGGCCTTCGGCTCGGCGGACCCGGCCCGCCCGCCGCTGTTCTACCTGGGCTTCAACTTCATCGAGTACGTCGGCTACCTCAGCGCCGGCGCCGTGGTGCTGGCACTGGTGGCGTTCGCGTTGCCGCGCGCGGGCCGGGCCATGCTGCCGCGCGCGGTGTGGGTGTTCTTCGCGGCGGCGGTACTGGTGTGGGGCGAGCTGATCTACGTCGGCGGCTGGCCGCTGGCCGCGCTGCAGCACCTGCCCGGGCTGCGGTCGCTGTTCGCGATCAACTACATCGGCCGCTCCCGCAGCGTGTTCGGCTTCGTCGCCGCGGTGCTGGTCGGAATCGGCTTCGAGCTGCTGCTGCGGCATCGCGCGCTGCGCACAACGGCCCGGCCGCGCGCGGTGACCTGGTGGGCGGCCGGCGTCGGCGTCGCGGCCGCGACCTTCGGCGCGCTGCTGCTGTGGTGGGGCGGGCATCACGCCGCGAGCGAGCAGCTCTATCTGCGCTCGGTGAACGACCCGACCGGCGTGATAAGCCTCTACTGGCAGGAGATCGCCAAGAGCGCGCTGCTGATCGCCGCCGCGGTCGCGTGCGTCCTCGTGCTGAGACTCGCCGCGCGGCGCATGGCCGCGCCGGGCTACGACCGGGTGTGGCGCAAAGCCAGGTTCGCCGCCGCCTCCGTGCTCCCGGTGCTGATCGCGGTGCAGAGCGGCAGCTTCGTCTCGCTGTACAGCCCTAACTCCCCGAAGAGCACGTTCTATCCGGTGACGGACACGCACTCGTTCCTCGCCGCGAATCTCGGCGAGCAGCGCTACGCGTCCAGTCAGACGGGAATGATCTTCGGCACGAACGTGGCGTACGACCTGCGATCGGTCAACGGGCACGCTTTCATCAACCAGAATTTCACCGCGCTGGTCAAGGGCGTGCCCGGCGACTCGGTGCCGTTCACGACGTACATCGACTTCGCCGCCTCGCACGCCACCGCCACCAGCCCGATCCTCGACGTGCTCGGCACCAAGTACTTCGTGACCGAGCTGAGCGACCCGGTGCTCGGCACCGAGACCCCGGCGCAGGGCGACGGCTCGCAGCTGACGCTGCAGCCCGGGCAGCCGGTGACCGCGCCGGTGCCGATCGCCGGGCCGCTGCGCGGGGTCGGCATTCTGGCCGCCGGCAACATCCCGGACTCGCTGACCAATCCGGACCCGAACAGCTGGATCGAAGTCACCGTGCATGACGCGGACGGGGCGCAGATCGCCGACTCGAAGCGGCTGACCGACACGATCGACGCCACCGACCCCTTCACCGTGCCGGTGACGGCCGACGCGGTGGCGTCCGGGGCGCAGCTGACCGCGACCCTGACGCTGCACGCGAAGGACCCGCTGACCATCGCCGCGCAGAAGGGCGCCACCCCGGCGCTGACCGCGATCGCCGGCGCCGACGACGGGCTACGGCTGGTGCACGTCGGCACGAACGCGATCTACCAGCGGCTGACCGCGCTGCCGCGCATCCGGTGGGCGTCGCGAAGCGAGGTCGTCACCCGCCCACGCGACCGGGTGCAGATGCTCGCCAACGGCCAGGTGAACGGCGACACGGTGATGCTGTCCGCCTCCGGTCCCGCAGCCTCGGGCCAGCCGGGCACGGTACACGTGGACGAAGACGGCCTGGACACGATCTCGACGACCGTGAACGCTCAGGGCCTTGGCTATCTGGTGGTCGCGGATGCCGATCAGGTGGGCTGGACGGCCACGCTGGACGGCAAGAATGCGCCGTTGGTCCCGGCTGACGAGGGCGTGGTGGCAGTCGCGGTCCCGGCCGGTACGCACACGATCGCGCTGCACTTCTCCGCCCCGCGCGGCACGATCTCGTACGCGATCACCGGCGTGACCGTTGTCGGACTGGTCGCGGTGGTGCTCGGCGAGGTGTGGTGGACGCGGCGACGGCGGCGGGCGAGTGAGCCCGCGGCGGTCATTGAGAGCTGAGCCGGGTCGAGCCGCGCGGGGCAGGGCGGAGTTCCGGGACGCGTATGCGGCCGAGTAGTAGAGTTCTGCGCTGTCCCTCAGTCGACGATGACGGCGATGCCGCCTTCCTCGCCATGCTCTGGTGACTTCGCTGCGGCTATTCGGACCGCGCTGAGGTCCGGAACTACCACGTCGGCCTCGAGTTCGTCGGCAGCGTGCGTGGTCGCGACGGCCACGGTCTTGGCTCCGGCGGCG
>NZ_DATNGK010000011.1:0-16721 GCF_035605935.1 Actinocrinis sp.
AGCATCGAGGTGTCCGGGAAGATCAGCGCGCTGCTCGAGGACAACAAGGTGCGCGTCGAGCTGACCGCGGTGAGCGCGGGCCAGAAGGTGCTCGGCCGCTCGGTCGCCGTCGTCCGGTTGCCATGACCGCCGGATACGAGCACGACGTCACGCTCGCGCCGTACACGACGCTGCGGCTCGGCGGCCCAGCCGATCATTTCTTCACCGCGGATACGGACGCGAACCTGATCGCCGCGATCCGCGACGTGGAGGGGCACGGCGATGATCTGCTTATCCTCGGCGGCGGTTCGAACGTCGTCATCGCCGACGAGGGGTACCGCGGCACCGTGGTGCGTATCGCGACCGCCGGCGTGACTTTCCAGGACAGTCTGCTTTCGGTAGCTGCCGGAGTGCCTTGGGACGACGCCGTTGCGCAAGCCGTCGACGAAGGTCTCTCAGGCATCGAATGCCTTTCAGGTATCCCCGGCTTGGCTGGCGCGACGCCTATTCAGAATGTCGGTGCGTACGGCCAGGATGTTAGTCAGACCATCGTCATGGTCGACGCTTACGACCGCATCGCGAAGCAGATGGTGTTGCTGGACAACGCCGATTGCGCGTTCACGTATCGGCATAGCGTGTTCAAGGACGCGGTACATCAGGGCGCTGGTCGGTACGTCGTCACGCGCGTGCATTTCCAGCTCACCGACAGCGGCGGTCTCTCTGCCCCGATCCGTTACAAGGACGTGGCGACGGCGCTCGGCCTGGAGATCGGCGAGCGCGCACCGCTCAAGTCCGTGCGTGAAGCCGTGCTGGAACAGCGGCGTCGGCGAGGCATGGTGCTGGACGAAGCGGACCACGACACGTGGAGCGCTGGTTCGTTCTTCACCAACCCGATCCTGGACGCGGAAGGCTTCGCCGCGTTCGAGGCGCGCTGCGAGACACCGCCGCCGCACTACCCGGAGCCGGACGGCCGGATCAAGGTGCTCGCCGCTTGGCTCATCGATCAAGCCGGCTTCGCCAAGGGTTACGGCTCCGGACCCGTCACCCTCTCCACCAAGCACACCCTCGCCGTCACGAACCGCGGTGGCGCCACTACGGCTGACCTGCTGCGATTCGCCGCGCACGTGCGTGATGGCGTCGCGGAACGCTTCGGCATCCGGCTCGTGCCCGAGCCCGTTCTGGTCGGGGGCTTGACATGGTAGTTATCGCTCACTAACTTAGCTTCTGTGGGCGGGACCGCCGCCCGCGAGCGCGGAACAGAAGCCGAAAGGAGGCGGGTCGTGAGCCCCCGGATGTCAGCCGAGGACCGGCGTGCGCAGGTGATCGCGGAGGCGATCACGGTGTTCGCCCGCTTCGGCTATGAGGGCGCGACGACGGCGGCGATCGCCGAGCGCGTCGGGGTTTCGCAGCCCTACCTCTTCCGCCTGTTCCCGACGAAGAAGGACCTCTTCCTCGCGGCCAGCGAGAAGAACATGAACGACACGCTGGGCCTGCTGCGCGACGCGGCGGGTGGCAAGACCGGCTACGACGCGCTTGAGGCGATGGGCCTGGCCTATCAGGAAAAGCTGACGACGCACCGCGAGTGGCTGCTGATGCAGTTGCAGACGTTCGCGGCCTGCTACGACGAGGACGTCCAGCGCCAAACCCGGCATTGTCTGCAAGACATCTGGGAAGAGATCGAGAAGCTTTCCGGGCTGCCGATTGAGGATCGGGCCATCTTCATCGCCAAGGGCATGCTCTGCAACGTGATCGCGGCCGCCGGGCGGCTGGACGGCACGGACGATCAGTGGATTCCGATTCTGGACGCGCTGAAGGCGCACACCGGACGCCCGCACAACTGAATTCATCGCACGCACGTCCGCATTCAAGCGCTTCGCACTAAGACGATCTGACGGAGCGGCAGCTTCAGCATTACTTAAATTAGTGACCGATTACTAGCAATCAAAGTTAGTGACTGATAACTATTCATCGGAGGGGAAAACGATGAGCGTTATAGAAGACGGAGCCGTCACCACACCTACCGCGGCCGCGCACCCGCCCGAAAGCGGAGCGCAGGCCGGCCTCGCCGCCAGGGCCGCTCAGGCTGCTGCTGAAGCCACCGTCGGGCGCCCGATCCGCACCTTCGTCATCACCGGCGTCGCGATGTTCATGGCGCAGCTCGACAACTTGGTCGTCACCACAGCGCTGCCTTCCATCCAGCGCTCGCTGCACACCGGACTACAGGGTCTGCAATGGACCATCTCGGCCTACACCCTCACGTTCGCCGTCTTCCTGCTGACCGGCTCGACCCTCGGCGACCGCTTCGGCCGCCGCCGGCTGTTCTCGCTCGGCCTGAGCCTGTTCACCCTCGCCTCCGTCGCCTCCGCGCTGGCCCCGAATATCGGAGTCCTGATCGCCGCCCGCGCGGTCCAGGGCCTCGGCGGTGCGATCGTCGTACCGCTCACCCTGACCCTGCTGTCCGCCTCCGTCCGACCGGCCCGGCGCGGACTGGCCATCGGCGGCTGGGGCGCGCTGGCCGGACTCGCGATCGCGGTCGGCCCGATGATCGGCGGCGCGGTGGTGGAGAACGCCTCCTGGCAGTGGATCTTCTGGCTGAACGTGCCGATCGGCGTGGTCATCGTGCCGCTGTCCCGGTTCTGGCTCACCGAGAGCCGCGGCCCGGCCCAGCGCCTGGACCTGATCGGCAACGCCCTGGTCAGCCTCGGTCTGTTCGGCATCGTGCTCGGCCTGATCCGCGGCGGCTCAATCGGCTGGACCAACCCGGAAGTGCTCGGCGGCTTCCTGGTCGGCGCGCTCGGCCTGGCCGGGTTCGTGCTGCGGGAGGGGCGTACCGACCACCCGATGCTGCCGCTGCGGCTCTTCAGCGGCCGCTCCTTCCCGCTGATCAACCTCGCCTCGCTGCTGATGTTCTTCGGGATGTTCGGCTCGGTCTTCTTCCTGGTGCAGACCTTCCAGCTGATCTGGGGCTACTCGCCGCTGGCCTCGGGGGTGCGGATGCTGCCGTGGACCGCGATGCCGATGGTGATCGCGCCG
Organism: Actinocrinis sp.; assembly: GCF_035605935.1. GTDB lineage: Bacteria > Actinomycetota > Actinomycetes > Streptomycetales > Catenulisporaceae > Actinocrinis. The sequence goes on from NZ_DATNGK010000011.1 coordinate 3,013, forward strand.
CTGGCCGGCCTGCTCTCGGACCGCATCGGCGGGCGCGCGATCGTCGCGGTCGGCCTGCTGTTCCAAGCTGGGGCGCTGGCCTGGCTCGCGGACGTGACCGCGGTCAGCACGCCGTACTCGCACCTGCTGCCCGGCCTGATCCTCGGCGGCATCGGCAACGCGCTGTTCTTCGCACCGATCGCGAACCTCGTGCTCGGCTCGGTACGGCGGCACGAAGAGGGCATCGCCTCCGGCATCAACAACGCGATCCGCGAGTTCGGCGGCGTGCTCGGCATCGCGGTGATGGGCGCCATCTTCGCGGCCCGCGGCGGTTACGGACCGACCCGCTCGCTCTCCGCCGCGCAGCACTTCATCAACGGTCTGCAACCGGCCGTGTGGACCGGCGCCGGCGTGCTGCTGGTCGCCTCGCTCGCGATGTGGTTCGTGCCGAATCGCAGCAAGCAGGCTGAAGTAGTCAACGCCGCGTAAGTTTCACGCCGCGACGCACGAGCCGAGCACGAAAACGAGGGCCGATTCCGGTGGACTGCCACCGGAATCGGCCCTCAAGTGCCAGCCCTCGCCGCGCGCTACTTCGCCTCGGACAGCAGTTCCTGGATCCGGGAGACACCCTCGATCAGATCGTCGTCGCCGAGCGCGTAGGAAAGCCGCAGGTAACCGGAAGGACCGAAGGCCTCACCCGGCACGACCGCCACCTCGACCTCGTCCAGGATCACCGTGGCCAACTCGGCCGAGGTGGTGACCTGCTTGCCGCGAATCTCCTTGCCCAGCACGCCCTTCACCGACGGATAGGCGTAGAACGCGCCGAACGGCTCGGGGCACTCGACGCCCTCGATCTCATTGAGCATCTTCACGATCGTTTGCCGGCGCCGGTCGAAGGCGACCCGCATCTCATGCACCGCCGACAGGTCGCCGGACACCGCCGCGAGCGCCGCGATCTGCGACACGTTCGACACGTTCGAGGTGGCGTGCGACTGGAGGTTCGTCGCGGCCTTCACCACGTCGGCGGGCCCGGCCAGCCAGCCCACCCGCCAGCCGGTCATCGCGTAAGTCTTCGCCACGCCGTTCACCACGACGCAGCGGTCGGCCAGCGACGGCGTGGCGGCCAGGATCGAGACGAACTCGGCGTCGCCGTAGACCAGGTGCTCGTAGATCTCGTCGGTCAGCACCCACAGGCCGTGCTCGTCGGCCCAGCGGCCGATCTCAGCGACCTGAGCGGGGGAGTACACCGCGCCGGTCGGGTTCGACGGGGAAACGAACAGCAGCACCTTCGTGCGCTCGGTACGGGCCGCCTCAAGCTGCTCGACGGTGACCAGATACCCGGCGTCCTCGTCCGCGAGCACCTCGACGGGGACACCGCCGGCCAGCCGGATGGACTCGGGGTACGTAGTCCAGAACGGGGTCGGCACGATGACCTCGTCGCCCGGGTCGAGCAACGTGGCGAAGGCGTTGTAGATGGCCTGCTTGCCGCCGTTGGTGACCAGGATCTGGCCCGGCTCGAACACCACCTTCGAGTCGCGCACCGTCTTCGCCGCGATCGCGGCCTTCAGTTCCGGCAGTCCCCCGGCCGGGGTGTAGCGGTGGTATCTCGGGTCCTGCGCCGCCTTCACGGCCGCCTCGACGATGTAGTCGGGCGTCGGGAAGTCGGGCTCGCCCGCGCCGAAGCCGATCACCGGCCGGCCGGCCGCCTTGAGGGCCTTGGCCTTGGCGTCCACGGCGAGGGTCGCGGACTCGGCGATCGAGCCGATGCGGTGCGAGATGCGCGGAAGGGGGGACTGGGTCATGGCACGGGCTCCAGCTGTCGTTGCTGCAGTATTGCGCCGCGGTCTACGTCGGCCGGCGACACCGCACATGGTGTCATCTCCGGACCGGTGCTTGCAGCGAGGTTTGCAGAGTAGACGCGTAGTGGGACCGCATTTGCCGGCACTCGTTCGCCAGTACCCATTCGACTGACCGACTGCGTACCGTCTAGACTCTCCGTGTCCTCGTCGGGGTCACCTCCGGCGATCCAAGGACGACGCCTAGGGTCGTAGCTCAATTGGCAGAGCACCGGTCTCCAAAACCGGGGGTTGGGGGTTCAAGTCCCTCCGGCCCTGCGAGAGATACTTCGAGCAGGCAACAGCCGCGCCAGGGCGGCCTTCACAAGTGAAGGTGGCCCTGGCGCGGCTTGCGTCGTACGCTGTGCGGTGCACGGCGCAACTAAGACGGATAAATCAGGGTGAGGTAGCTGGTGAGCCAGACGCGCAGCGACGCCGAGGACCTGGACGGGGCCTCCGCGCAGGTAGAGCCGCGAGACGCGGCGCCGCGAAAGGCTGCCGAAAAGACCGACGAGCGCGGCAAAAAATCACGATCTGAGCGCCGCGCGGAGAAGGTCAAGTCGCGGGCGAGGGCCAAGTCGGCGGCCGAGAAGAGCGCCCCGCGCAAGAAGCGGGCCACCCCCGCGCTGTACTACCGGCAGATCGTCGCCGAGTTGCGGAAGGTCGTCTGGCCGACCCGCACCGAGCTGGGCACGTACACCTCGGTGGTCATCGTGTTCGTGCTTTGCATCATCGGCATCATCGCGCTGTTCGACTTCGGTCTGACGCACGCCGTTCAGGCCGTCTTCGGCTGAGCCCGGCGGCCCTTCGCCTGCTGCGTAGTCCAGGTACGGCGGTTCGCCTCGCCGTTACCGGCTAGTCTGGAACCAGTGAGGTGTGATGTCGGCGCGCAGCGGCGTGTCGCATCCCACGGTGCAGACGCGAGCAGAAGGAAGTAGAGGCCGCAGTGTCCGAGATGACCGAATCGGCGCAGTACGACGAGCGGGACCCCTTCGCGGCCGATCCCGGTCTCGGTCTTGAGGCCGAGGAATCCGTCGAGACCGAGCAGGCTCCGGCCGAGCAGGCGCAGGACGTGCTGACCGAGGACGCACTGACCGAAGACGCGCCCGAGCCGGAGGTGCCGGTCGGGCTCGACGAGTTCCGCGAGGCGCTGCGCCGGGCCCCCGGCGACTGGTACGTCGTGCACTCCTACGCGGGTTACGAGAACCGGGTGAAGCAGAACCTGGAGACTCGGATCCAGTCCCTCAACATGGAGGATTACATCTTCCAGATCGAGGTGCCGATGGAGGAGGCCGTCATCGTCAAGAACGGCCAGCGCAAGAAGGTCAAGCAGAACAAGTTCCCCGGCTACGTGCTGGTCCGGATGGACCTGACCCCGGACTCCTGGGGCGCGGTACGCAACACCCCCGGGGTGACCGGATTCGTCGGCAACGCGCATGAGCCGTTCCCGCTGACCACCGACGAGGTGGCGAAGATCCTGATGGCGGACCAGCCGCAGCCGGAGGGCACGCCCAAGGCCCCGGTCGAGGTGAAGGTGCTGGACTTCGAGGTCGGCGACTCGGTCACCGTGATCGACGGCCCGTTCGCCACCTTGCAGGCGACCATCAACGAGATCAACGCGGATTCGCAGAAGATCAAGGGCCTGGTGGAGATCTTCGGCCGGGAGACCCCGGTGGAGCTGTCCTTCACCCAGATCCAGAAGAACTAGCGCTGTCAGCGGATCTGACGATCCGTACTGTCCGGTTCAACTGGACGCAATAGCCTGATACTCGTCGCGGTCCCGATCATCGTTTTGGTCGGGGCCGCGGCGTTCGGGTAACCTAGAGAGCTGTTCCATGGCCCCTTTCGGTGCCTGGCGAGGCGCCAGGGGCTTTCGTGTGCCGCGTCACGCGGCATTCCCAGGAGTTAAGGACCCGGAGCATGCCTCCCAAGAAGAAGCTCGCAGCGATCATCAAGCTGCAGATCAAGGCCGGAATGGCGAACCCGGCCCCGCCGGTCGGCCCCGCGCTGGGCCAGCACGGCGTCAACATCATGGAGTTCTGCAAGCAGTACAACGCGGCCACCGAGGCGCAGCGCGGGCAGATCGTCCCGGTGGAGATCTCGGTCTTCGAGGACCGTTCCTTCACCTTCGTCACCAAGACCCCGCCGGCCGCCCGGCTCATCCTGAAGGCCGCCGGCCTCGACAAGGGCAGCGCGGTGCCGCACAAGACCAAGGTCGGCACGCTGACCCAGGCTCAGGTGCGGGAGATCGCGCAGGTCAAGATGGAAGACCTGAACGCCAACGACATCGACGCCGCGGCGAAGATCATCGCCGGCACCGCGCGTTCGATGGGCGTCACCGTTCAGGACTGACGCGGCGCAGGACTGACACAGCGCAGGACTGACGCGGCGCAGGGCCTTCCGGTCCCGCACCCCTCGCCGAACCCGTGGTAGGGCCTCGCGCGGCCCGCAGCGACCACGACTGCCGGTAACAGAACTCAGGAGCAGAGAAATGCAGCGCAGCAAGAACTACAAGGCGGCTACCGCCACGATCGACCACGAGGCGCTCTACAGCCCCCTCGAAGCGGTGCGGCTGGCCAAGTCCACCTCGAAGGTGAAGTTCGACGCGACCGTCGAGGTCGCCCTCCGGCTCGGGGTGGACCCCCGCAAGGCCGACCAGATGGTCCGCTCGACCGTCATCCTCCCGCACGGCACCGGTAAGACCGCCAGGGTCCTGGTCTTCGCCACCGGCGACCGTGCTGAGGCCGCCCGCGCGGCCGGCGCCGACTTCGTCGGCGCCGACGAGCTGATCGACCAGGTCTCCAAGGGCTTCCTCGACTTCGACGCGGTCGTCGCCACCCCCGACCTCATGGGCAAGGTCGGCCGCCTCGGCCGAGTGCTCGGCCCGCGCGGCCTGATGCCGAACCCGAAGGTCGGCACCGTCACGCCGGACGTGGCGAAGGCGGTCAACGAGATCAAGGGCGGAAAGATCGAGTTCCGGGTCGACCGGCACGCGAACCTGCACCTGATCATCGGCAAGACCTCGTTCTCCGACGAGCAGCTGGTGGAGAACTACGCCGCCGCGCTCGACGAGGTGCTGCGGGTCAAGCCGTCCGCCGCCAAGGGCCGGTACCTGAAGAAGGTCACCTTCACCACCACCATGGGCCCCGGCGTCCCGGTGGACCCGAACCGCACCCGCTCGCTGCTCACCGACGAGTCCTGACGCGACGCGTCCGTCCCGCGAGCCGGGACCGGGCGCGACAAGCCTCTGACGGCCCTGCTGCCACACCGGTTTCCCGGTGTGGCAGCAGGGCCGCCGTTTTGCTGCACGCCCCGCTTTGCTGCACCTTTGCCTTTTCGGACAGATGCGGCCTGCACTTTCGGGCATTTGTCGCTGTACGGTTTCAGTCCTCTGTGGGGCCTCCCCGGCTCGGCGCACCGGCGTAGCGTGGATCGTGAACCGGTGCGGGGAGGTACCCCTCACCATGGGAGGGTTCTGGCTCATGCTCAAGAGAATCGGCCTCATAGCGGGCGCGGCGGCCGTCGGGCTCGCCGCGGTCGCCGGATGCACCAGCAGCGGCGGTTCGGGGAACGCGGGTGGTTCGGCGAACGCGGGCAGCGGGAACTCTGGCGCGGCGCAGCTCTCTCCGGCCGCCTTCATCAAGGCCGCCCTGACCAAGGCGTCGAACGACAAGACCGTGCACGTCACCGGCACCATCTCCAGTTCCTCGTTCAGCGGCACACTCGACGCGCAGGAGCAGTTCAGCCCCGCCACCGAGATGTCCATGACGATGAGCAGCTCGCAGATGAACATCTCCGAGGTGCTGGTCGGCAACACGATCTATATGAAGATTCCGCAGCTGAGCTCGATGCTCGGCGGCAAGCCGTGGGCGAAGCTCGACATGTCCGCGCTCGGCTCGCTCGGCTCCAGCGTCCAGTCCATGCTCGACTCGGCGAAGAACACCGACCCGACGCAGCAACTCGAGCCGCTGCTGGCCTCCGGTGACCTGCGCAAGGTCGGCACCGAAACCGTCGACGGCGTGCAGGCGGAGCACTACTCGGGCACCGTCGACGCGGCTACCGCGTTCGACAGCTCGGTCGCGGCGAAGAACCTGACGCCTGACCAGGTCGCACAGCTCAAGTCACTGATGAAGACCGCGGGCGTGACCACCGAGACCATTGACGTGTGGGTGGCCTCCAGCGGCCTGCCGGTGCGCGAGACGGTCAGCTCGAACACCGCCACGGGCGCGGTGAAGGTAGACCTGCACATGTCCGGCTGGGGTCAACCGGTGTCGATCTCCGCTCCGCCGGCGGATCAGGTCAGCGACCTTAGCTCGATCATGGGCAACCTGACCGCGAGTCCCAGCTCCAGCTGAGCACCCTGACCGCAGCTTCGAACTGCGCACCGACCGCCGGGCCGGGACCGATCCGCTTTGCCTGAAGCCGATTTGGTCCCGGCCCGGCGGTCGCGTACATTGGGACCAATCCGATGACCGCTGGTCGCGCCAGCCTGCCCGGTTCACGCCGGACGGACTGACCGCCGAAGGTCCTGTCCGATGCCGCCCTTGGGAACGGCATCGAGCAGGCGGCCCGCGCAGGTGTGTGGAGTGGTTCCTCGCGTCCGACCGTGCCTTCGAGCACGCTGGTGACGCGGTTCGCCCCGTGCGCTTGCGCCGGGGCTTTTCCGTTTTCCGGCCAGCCTTTCGCTGCTGAGGCGAATCGCGCGCACCGGTGAACGGGCCTTCGCGAGGCCGGCGGTCGAGTAAACCGACCGTCCCGGAAGGAGGGCCATGGCGAAGACTGAGCGTCAGGCCGCCGTCGAGGAGATCACGGAGCAGTTCCGTGGCTCCAACGCGGCGCTGCTGACCGAGTACCGCGGGCTCACCGTGAAGCAGCTCAAGGAGCTGCGTCGTTCCCTGGGCGCGGACACCCAGTACGCCGTCGTGAAGAACACCCTGACCAAGCGGGCCGCCGACGCGGCCGGCATCGCCGGTCTGGGCGAGCTGCTCGCCGGCCCCTCCGCGATCGCCTTCATCAAGGGCGACCCGGTGGAGGCGGCCAAGGGGCTGCGTGACTTCGCGAAGGCCAACCCGCTGCTGGTGATCAAGGGCGGGGTGATGGACGGCAAGCCGCTGTCCGCCGCCGAGGTCACCAAGCTCGCCGACCTTGAGTCGCGCGAGGTTCTGCTGGCCAAGGCGGCCGGCGCGATGAAGGCGACGCTGGCGAACGCCGCGGCGCTCTTCCAGGCGCCGCTCTCGCAGTTCGCCCGCACCGCGGACGCGCTGCGCGCCAAGGTCGAGCAGGGCAGCGCCGCTGGGTCTGACAGCGCTGGGTCTGACGCGTCCGAGCCGTCCGACGCCGCGCCGTCCGATGCGCCCGCCGAGCAGTAGTCCCGCCCCACCCCCCGAAGCCGTATCACCGAAAGGAACGCCGTCATGGCGAAGCTGAGCAACGCAGAGCTCCTTGAGTCCTTCAAGGAGATGACGCTGATCGAGCTGTCCGAGTTCGTGAAGCTGTTCGAGGACACCTTCGACGTCAAGGCCGCCGCCCCGGCCGCCGCGGTCGTGCAGGCCGGCCCGGCCGCCGCCGCCGAGGAAGCCGTCGAGCAGGACGAGTTCGACGTCATCCTCGAGTCCGCGGGCGAGAAGAAGATCCAGGTCATCAAGGTCGTGCGCGAGCTGACCTCGCTGGGCCTTAAGGAGGCCAAGGACCTCGTCGACGGCGCGCCCAAGGCGCTGCTCGAGAAGGTCAACAAGGAGGCCGCGGAGAAGGCTGCCGCCGCGCTCAAGGAAGTCGGCGCCGGCGTCACCGTCAAGTAACGCTGTCAACGGTTTGGCTGGTCCGGTGAGCACTTTTCGCCGGTGCTAAACCTCCCCGTGGGGGCGCGATCCGTTTCGGATCGCGCCCCCACGGGCGTGTTGTGTACCCAAATAGATACCGTGTGCGCTCCCCCTCTCGCATGCCGCACTGCATTTCCATACACTGATGGCCCTGTGCACCCGAAAGAGCCAAAATCGTCACTCGCGCGAGTGAGTGCGCACCGGGTCCGCCGCTCGGTCGATCATGCAGGTCGGCCCCTGACCGGCCGGTAGACACTCCTGGCGTCCGGTAACTCTTGACGAAAAGCCCTGGGCGCGCGATTCTTCGGACGTCTGGTTGCACCGCGACCGGTCCCAAGGCAGCGCAAAGCCGGGGCCGCGGCGCGGGTCGAGTCGGACCGGTGCGAGGACTTGCGTTCGAGTCCTTGTCGGCGGCGAGGAGTAGCTTGCTCCCTGAGTTAGCTAGCCCACTGCGCGCGGCGGCCTTCCGAGGGCTCCGTACGCGCGCATCCGGGACGTCCGAGGTGGCTTAGGACGGCCCGAAACGGGCAGAGGGGCGTTGAGGACCGCCCCACTGCGGCCCGGTAGCCGCTGACCTGGGACTTTGAGAAGTCCCCGAGCCGGGCTCGACAGCAGTTGGCCTTTCGGCTACACTGCTCGTTTGCGCTGCCTTCTGTCCTCCCCGCACGCTCCGGAATCGGCCGGTCACTCCTCCACCGACCAAGCCGACCGATGTCCGAAGCGTCATTCCCGCGGGGCAGTGAACGGCCCCCCGGCGGCGCGCAGTGAGTCCGAGCCCTCGGAAGGACCCCGTCACCTTGGCCACCGTCGCCTCGCACGCCGTGAACGGTATTAACCAGAACGCCTCCAGCACCGCCCCCCGCAGGGTCTCCTTCGCCAAGATCCGCGAGCCTCTTGAGGTTCCCAACCTCCTCGCACTGCAGACCGAGAGTTTCGACTGGCTGGTCGGAAACCAGGTGTGGAAGGACCGCGTCGCCGCGGCCCAGTCCCAGGGCCTCAACGTGCCCACCGCCTCGGGCCTCGAGGAGATCTTCGAGGAGATCTCGCCCATCGAGGACTTCTCCGGTTCGATGTCGCTGACCTTCCGCGACCACCGCTTCGAGCCGGCCAAGTACTCGATCGACGAGTGCAAGGAGCGCGACTTCACCTTCGCCGCTCCGCTGTTCGTCACCGCCGAGTTCACCAACAACGAGACCGGCGAGATCAAGTCCCAGACGGTCTTCATGGGCGACTTCCCGCTCATGACCAACAAGGGCACCTTCATCATCAACGGCACCGAGCGTGTCGTCGTCTCCCAGCTGGTCCGCTCGCCCGGCGTGTACTTCGAGCGCTCGGTCGACAAGACCAGCGACAAGGACGTCTTCAACGCCAAGGTGATCCCGTCCCGGGGCGCCTGGCTCGAGCTGGAGATCGACAAGCGCGACACCGTCGGCGTGCGCATCGACCGCAAGCGCAAGCAGAACGTCACCGTGCTGCTCAAGGCGCTCGGCTGGGACGACGCGAAGATCCTGGAGGAGTTCGGCGACTACGAGTCGATGCGGCTGACCCTGGAGAAGGACCACACCGCCACCCAGGACGACGCGCTGCTCGACATCTACCGCAAGCTGCGTCCGGGCGAGCCGCCGACGCGTGAGGCCGCGCAGAACCTGCTGGAGAACCTGTACTTCAACTCCAAGCGCTACGACCTGGCCAAGGTCGGCCGGTACAAGATCAACAAGAAGCTCGGCGTGGACCAGGGCCTGGACCAGGGCGTGCTGACCGTGGACGACATCGTCGCCACGATCCGCTACATGGTGAAGCTGCACGCGGGCGAGAGCGAGATGGCCCCGGCCCGCGAGGGCGCGCCGACCATCGTGGTCGAGGTGGACGACATCGACCACTTCGGCAACCGCCGCCTGCGTACCGTCGGCGAGCTGATCCAGAACCAGGTCCGCACCGGCCTCGCGCGCATGGAGCGCGTGGTGCGCGAGCGGATGACCACCCAGGACGTCGAGGCGATCACGCCGCAGACCCTGATCAACATCCGGCCGGTCGTCGCCTCCATCAAGGAGTTCTTCGGCACCAGCCAGCTGTCCCAGTTCATGGACCAGACCAACCCGCTCTCCGGCCTGACGCACAAGCGGCGTCTGTCGGCGCTCGGCCCCGGCGGACTTTCGCGTGAGCGGGCCGGCTTCGAAGTGCGTGACGTGCACCCCTCGCACTACGGCCGCATGTGCCCGATCGAGACCCCTGAAGGCCCGAACATCGGCCTGATCGGCTCGCTCGCCTCGTATGGCCGGATCAACGCGTTCGGCTTCGTGGAGACCCCGTACCGCAAGGTCGTCGACGGCCGGGTCACCGACCAGGTCGACTACCTCACCGCGGACGAGGAGGACCGGTTCATCATCGCGCAGGCGAACTCCACGCTGACCGCCGACGACACCTTCGCGGACGACCGCGTCCTGGTGCGCCGCCGCGGCGGCGAGGTGGACTACCTCTCCGGCAGCGAGATCGACTACATGGACGTCTCGCCGCGGCAGATGGTGTCGGTCGCCACCGCGATGATCCCGTTCCTCGAGCACGACGACGCCAACCGGGCCCTGATGGGCGCGAACATGATGCGCCAGGCGGTGCCGCTGCTGCGCAGCGAGGCCCCGCTGGTCGGCACCGGCATGGAGTACCGCGCCGCGGTGGACGCCGCCGACGTGGTCTCCGCGCAGAAGCCGGGCGTGGTCACCGAGGTGACCGCCGACTACGTGACCACGGCCAACGACGACGGCACCCAGACCACCTACCGGGTGGCCAAGTTCCAACGCTCGAACCAGGGCACCTCCTTCAACCAGAAGGTGATCGTGGACGAGGGCGCCCGGGTCGAGGCCGGCCAGGTGCTCGCCGACGGCCCGTGCACCCAGCAGGGCGAGATGGCGCTCGGCAAGAACCTCCTCGTGGCGTTCATGCCCTGGGAGGGCCACAACTACGAGGACGCGATCATCCTCTCCCAGCGACTGGTGCAGGAGGACGTGCTCTCCTCGATTCACATCGAGGAGCACGAGGTCGACGCCCGTGACACCAAGCTGGGCCCCGAGGAGATCACCCGGGACATCCCGAACGTCTCCGAGGAAGTGCTCGCGGACCTCGACGACCGCGGCATCATCCGGATCGGCGCGGACGTGGTGCCCGGCGACATCCTGGTCGGCAAGGTCACGCCCAAGGGTGAGACCGAGCTGACCCCGGAGGAGCGGCTGCTGCGCGCGATCTTCGGCGAGAAGGCCCGCGAGGTGCGTGACACCTCCCTCAAGGTGCCGCACGGCGAAGAGGGCAAGGTCATCGGCGTTCGCATCTTCGATCGCGACGAGGGCGACGAGCTGCCGCCGGGCGTCAACCAGCTGGTCCGGGTGTACGTGGCGCAGAAGCGCAAGATCACCCACGGCGACAAGCTGGCCGGCCGGCACGGCAACAAGGGCGTCATCGCCAAGATCCTGCCGCAGGAGGACATGCCGTTCCTCGAGGACGGCACCCCGGTCGACATCATCCTCAACCCGCTGGGCGTCCCCTCCCGGATGAACCCCGGCCAGGTCATGGAGACCCACCTCGGGTGGGTGGCCAAGACCGGCTGGAAGGTCGAGGGCAACGACGAGCCCTGGAAGGACCAGCTGCGCGCGATCGGCGCGGACGAGGCCGAGCCGGGCACCAACGTGGCCACCCCGGTGTTCGACGGCGCCCGCGAGGACGAGATCACCGGACTGCTCGGCTCGACCCTGCGCAACCGCGACGGGCTGCAGCTGGTCGGCAGCACCGGCAAGGCGCGGATGTTCGACGGGCGCTCCGGCGAGCCGTTCCCGTACCCGATCTCGGTCGGCTACATGTACATCCTCAAGCTGCACCACCTCGTGGACGACAAGCTGCACGCCCGCTCCACCGGCCCCTACTCGATGATCACGCAGCAGCCGCTGGGCGGTAAGGCCCAGTTCGGCGGCCAGCGGTTCGGCGAGATGGAGGTGTGGGCGCTCGAGGCTTATGGAGCCGCCTACGCGCTGCAGGAACTGCTGACCATCAAGTCGGACGACGTGCTCGGCCGAGTGAAGGTCTACGAGGCCATCGTCAAGGGCGAGAACATCCCCGAGCCGGGCATCCCCGAGTCCTTCAAGGTGCTCATCAAGGAAATGCAGTCGCTGTGCCTGAACGTGGAAGTCCTCTCCTCGGACGGCAACAACATCGAGCTGCGCGACACGGACGAGGACGTCTTCCGCGCCGCGGAAGAGCTGGGTATCGACCTGTCCCGGCGGGAGCCGAGCAGCGTCGAAGAAGTCTGAGTCTCGGCCGCCGGCCCGGCGCACGGCAACACGCGTGCCAGGCCGGCGGCCAGAGCCTCCCGAATCATGGATTCACTTGTTCCCGCCGCGGGACTTCCTCCTCGAAGCGGGACGAACCATAAGGATTGACACACGTGCTTGACGTCAACTTCTTCGACGAGCTCCGCATTGGACTTGCCACCGCGGAGGACATCCGCCAGTGGTCCTTCGGCGAGGTGAAGAAGCCGGAGACCATCAACTACCGCACACTCAAGCCCGAGAAGGACGGCCTGTTCTGCGAGAAGATCTTCGGTCCCACCCGGGACTGGGAGTGCTACTGCGGTAAGTACAAGCGGGTCCGGTTCAAGGGCATCATCTGCGAGCGCTGCGGCGTCGAGGTCACTCGCGCCAAGGTGCGCCGTGAGCGGATGGGCCACATCGAGCTGGCCGCGCCGGTCACGCACATCTGGTACTTCAAGGGCGTTCCCTCCCGCCTCGGCTACCTGCTGGACCTGGCGCCGAAGGACCTGGAGAAGGTCATCTACTTCGCCGCCTACATGATCACCTGGGTGGATGACGAGCGGCGCACCCGTGACCTGCCCTCGCTCGAGGCCAAGGTCTCGGTCGAGCGCCAGCAGCTCGAGCAGCGGCGCGACGCCGAGCTCGAGGGCCGGCAGAAGAAGCTGGAAGAGGACCTCGCGGCCCTCGAGGCCGAGGGTGCCAAGGCCGACCAGCGGCGCAAGGTGCGCGAGTCCGGCGAGCGGGAGATGAAGCAGATCCGCGACCGGGCGCAGCGCGAGCTCGACCGCCTCGACGAGGTCTGGAGCCGGTTCAAGAACCTCAAGGTCCAGGACCTCGAGGGCGACGAGATCCTGTACCGCGAGATGCGGGACCGCTTCGGCCTGTACTTCTCCGGAGGCATGGGCGCGGCCGCGCTGCAGAAGCGGCTCGAGACCTTCGACCTGGACGCCGAGGCCGAGTCGCTGCGCGAGGTCATCCGCACCGGCAAGGGCCAGAAGAAGACCCGGGCGCTCAAGCGCCTCAAGGTCGTCTCGGCGTTCCTGCAGACCAACAACTCGCCCAACGGCATGGTGCTGGACTGCGTCCCGGTCATCCCGCCGGACCTGCGCCCGATGGTGCAGCTCGACGGTGGCCGGTTCGCCACCTCGGACCTCAACGACCTGTACCGCCGCGTGATCAACCGGAACAACCGGCTCAAGCGGCTGCTCGACCTCGGCGCGCCCGAGATCATCGTGAACAACGAGAAGCGGATGCTGCAGGAGGCCGTGGACGCGCTGTTCGACAACGGCCGTCGCGGACGCCCGGTCACCGGTCCCGGCAACCGGCCGCTCAAGTCGCTGTCCGACATGCTCAAGGGCAAGCAGGGCCGGTTCCGGCAGAACCTGCTGGGCAAGCGCGTCGACTACTCGGCCCGTTCGGTCATCGTGGTCGGCCCGCAGCTCAAGCTGCACCAGTGCGGCCTGCCCAAGGCGATGGCGCTGGAGCTGTTCAAGCCGTTCGTGATGAAGCGCCTGGTGGACCTGAACCACGCGCAGAACATCAAGTCGGCCAAGCGCATGGTCGAGCGGGCCCGTTCGGTCGTGTGGGACGTGCTGGAAGAGGTCATCACCGAGCACCCGGTGCTGCTCAACCGCGCGCCCACCCTGCACCGCCTGGGCATCCAGGCCTTCGAGCCGCAGCTGGTCGAGGGCAAGGCGATCCAGATCCACCCGCTGGTGTGCACCGCGTTCAACGCGGACTTCGACGGCGACCAGATGGCCGTGCACCTGCCGCTGTCCGCGGAG
>NZ_DATNGK010000012.1:0-3970 GCF_035605935.1 Actinocrinis sp.
CGGACCAGGGCCACGGAGATGAAGGACACCAGGGGAAACCTTGCGGTCACCAGCGGCTCCGAGACCTACCGTCGATGCGCGTTACCGCGCCAGCTCTCGACCCTCCTACCTGGCCGCAATCGCCACAACGACCAATCCTCACAGCCACCAAACAAGGTCAACAACTTGACGATGCCACGGGAGCCGTATTGGACCTTTGTCGCCGTGCAGCACCCGGGCGGATTTCAACCACCGCGGGCACCGGCTGCCTGAAGCTGCTGGCCCCTGCCCGTCATCAGGTAGACAGCACACCCGCTGATCAGGCGGGGCCGTATGATGGGCTGGCCGTGGCTGAAGTTCGACCGTGGACAGTGAAGGGGAGGCCGCCGTGCCGATATTCATGGTCGAGCGAAACTATGCCGAAGAGCTGGAATCCACCTTGGACGTCGCTGATGGAATCAATCGGCTCAACGCCGAGGAGGGCGTTCGCTGGCTGTACTCGTTCCTGTCCGCGGACAAACGAAAAACTTACTGCCTGTACGAAGCCCCGTCGCCGCAGGCGATCAGAACCGCGGCGACACGCACCGGCTTTCCTGCCGATGTCATCGTCGAGGTAACAGATCGCATCATGCCGAACGGCGCACTCGCCGAGATCTGATCCCTACGCGAGCAGTTCATGATCAGCGGCGTACATCGCAGCCTGCGTACGGTTGGCGGCGCCGGTCTTGAGCAGGATACTGCGGACGTGGTTGGCCGCTGTGTTGGTGCTGATGTATAGGCGTTCGCCGATCGCCCGATTGCTCAGGCCCGCCGCCAGCAACCGCAATACCTCGACCTCCCGGACGCTCAGACCGTCGGGACCATTCCTCAGTAACGACCCCACCAGGTCGACAATCCTGGTCTGGCCGATCGGCGCGGCGATCGCGCGGGCCTCGTCGGCCAACCGCCGGGCCTCCTCGGCGCGATCTCGCGAGGCCGCGAACAACGCCTGCCGCGCCAGCGTCTCCGCGACATGAACGACCGAACACATCTGCCGGTCCATCTCGAGCGCTGCACCGAAATGGCGCTCGGCAGCGGCACTTTCACCGGTCAGCGCAGCGATCCGGGCCAGGTATCGGTCCGCACTGCCGAAGAGCGCGACGAACTGGCCAGCCAAGAGGTTTTTGCCTTCGTAGCGAGCAACGAAGGGGCGGAGCACGTGGACGGCTTCGCGGTCACCCAGTTCCAACGCCGCCTCGACCATGAAAACCAGATCCATTGGCCACTGCGCATCGGCGGTATGGTCGCCGAGATTCCGGTTCAGCAGGTGGCTTAGAGCGCGGGTCATGCCGCGCTCGCAGTCGAGCTCGGTATACAGCGCGAGTAGGCCCGGCACCCAACGCCCGGCGAATGTCTCGCTGCCGTCCACGAACCCACCGAACGTCTTCAGGTATCCAGATTCACGGCGGATCATGAACATCTGGACTCCGTGACTGCCCTCGGTCGTGTCCGCGCCAAGCAAGCTGCCGGTGCGTAAGCCGATATCGGCCCACCGTTCCGCGTCGGGGAAATCGCCGCGCAAGTAGGCCAGCCCTGACTGAACGCACGCGCCGACGAAGCCGAAGAAGGGCTGCCCGCAGGCCTGGGCCGATCGTTGCAGGTGGGCGACCGCTCCGCCGAGGTCGTCGGGCAGACCAGCCTGATAGCTGACCATGGCGCGAAAGTAGGAGGCCGAACCGAGCGCCTCGTGGTCACGGCGCAACAGCGCCATGTGCGAAAGTTCGGACGAACGCTGCAGTTGCGTTTCGCACATGTCTGGGGCGAGACCCTGCCACAGGCTGGTCTCCAGAGCGTGCCGAACCACCACCGGATCGTTGCCCGCTCGCGCGTAATCGATGGCGAGGCTGCTGATTTCGCGGCCGCGCACTGCTTCACCGGCGAACGCCAACGCTCGTCCGAAACTGCCCATAGCATGCACGTATCGCGGATCGTCGGTGTTCAGCCCGCACGACTCCAGCGCCGACGCGAGTAGGTCGGCCGCCTTCGGGTCGGCCAGCCCGGGGCGCCAGTTCGCGTCTTCATAACCCACTGCCGCTTCCAGTCGGATAAGCGGATCATCAGCCGCGCTGAGGCGTTCATAGATACCCCGAGCGCGGGCGAAGTCACCGGCGCGTACGTGGTTGCAAGCCGCACCGAGGTTCATTCTTGCTCGATCCGCGCGGCCTAGCTCCGGAAGCGACGCCGCCCGCTCGAACCATTTCGCCGCGTCCTCGTAGGCCAGGCTGTGTTCGGCCATCCGCGCCGCCTCCCGCGCGTATCGCAACGCCTGCTCGTGGTAGCCGAGCACGTGCGCCAGCAGGTAGTGGTCGGCCAGGCGGGGAACAACCGATGGATCCGCGCGCCCCTCAAGTGCTTCGGCGGCCCGGGCGTGCATGATCCGCAGCTGCGACGCCGCCATCCTGCCGATCACGGCCTCGCGAGTCAGCGCATGCACGAACGAGAACTCACCGTCGGAGCCGGGCACCGCCCGGATCAGCCCAACACCTTCGGCCGAGTCGACCGCTGCCAGCGTCGCGGCCAGATCGGTCTCGCTGGTGGCGATGAGCGCTTGCAGATCAAACGTCTCGCCCAGCACCGCGGCCTGCTCGATGATCCTCTGGACGCTGGCCCCCAGTCCGGCCAGTCGGCGGGCGATGGCGTCCCCGATCGACGCCGGAACCGTCAATTGTGTACTCAGCGAGGCGATCCCACCCCGGTTCTCCAGGTCATTGCAGAGTTCGGTGAGGAAATACGGATTGCCGCCAGTCTTATCGCGCAGCAGGGCGGCCGCGGTGCGCGCCGTCGGAGCTGGCAGCTGGCGGGTCCGGCTGACGAACTCGGCGATCGCCTCGGTGTCCAGACCTGCTAGGTCGAGGCGCCGCACACCATCGAACCGGTGCATCTCGGCGAGCCGGCTGATCAGCTCATCGGAGCGGTCCGGTGCAGTCGTGCGGAACGTGGCCACCACCAACATGCGGACATCGGCGCAGCCGATCAGCACGTGTTCGAGCATGGCCAGGGTTGGAAGTTGCGCCCAATGCAGGTCTTCGAGGATCAGCGCGATCGGGCGGTCCATCGTCAAGCCCCGCAGAAAGCCGGTCAGCGCGTCGAAAAGAACACGCCGGACCATGCCCGCGTCGTCGATCGTGCCCGTGTCGGGCAAGTGCCGATTCACGTGGCTCGACAGCCGCCGCAGCAGCTGCGGTCCGGCGTCGGCCAGCGCTTCCGCCAGGCAACCCTCTGGACCCGCCAACAGCAGTCGATCAAGTACTTCGGCGAACGGTGCGTACGGAACGTCCGCATCGGCGGTCGAACTGCCTACGAGCACGGCGGCGCCGTGATCGACCAGCGTTCCGGCAACCTCGGCGGCTAGGCGCGACTTACCCGCTCCGGGCTCACCACCGATGAACACCACCTGTCGGTTACTGGCCTCGACCCGCTCCCAGACCTGCTCGAACACGGCCAGTTCCGCCGCGCGACCGACACAAAGGCCGCGACGACGAACGACCAGTTCGCCCGGAAGCGGTGGTGGCACCCACTGCGCCATGTGCTCACGGTAATCGCGGCGTCGCCGCCCGGTCGATAGTCAGATTTGACCATCGGGGGCCCTCTGCGGAAATGCTTCGTTGTGGTCATGACGTGCGACTTCGGCGCCACGTAGCGTCGCGGCATCGAGACCACACAATCACTGAGAAGGAGGTGGGCGGCATGAGCCCTGCGACTGCAACCCGCGAACTAAGCAACGCGTTGGACGGGGAGGTAACTCTGCCCGGTGACCCGGGCTATGACCACGCCCGGTCGCTGTACAACGCGATGATCGACAAGCGCCCGGCGGTGATCGCCCGCTGCGGATCCGTCGCCGACATCGCGGCCGCCCTCGAGTTCGCGCGCACGTCGAACCTCGCCCTTGCGGTCCGCGGAGGCGGCCACAGCGGTCCGGGCTTCGGAACCGTCGAGGACGGTGTCGTCATTG
>NZ_DATNGK010000013.1:0-34594 GCF_035605935.1 Actinocrinis sp.
GGCGGTGGCGAACCTGCGCTACCGGCCGGAGGCTGCGAAGAATCGGAGCTGGCGCGACCAGCGTGGGCAATCGCAGAGCGCGCAGTCGCTGCCCCTGCGGTGGTGCTCATGGGCGCTTCGCTCGTGGCCGCACCGGCAGACCAGCAGCCACCGGATGATGTCCACCACGCACCCTCATCACCCTGCTGCTCGTGCTCAGGCTTTGTCACTGCGTCCAGGTCACGTCATCAAACCACACGGTGCCGGAATTGCGCGCGCTCTTGAGCCAGATCTCCGCGAAGGCGGCCGAGGGCGGGGCCGTGCCGGTCGCTTCCAGTTCGGTCCAGCCGGTGTCGCCCGGCTTGAGGCGGGCGGAGTCGGAGCCGCTGATGAACACGCCGCGACTGTCGAACCAGCTGACGTTGACGACGCTCGTCCCGGTCGCGCGTTCTCCGCGGACCCAGGCCGTCACGCGGTACTGGCATCCCGGCGTTATCTGCGGTCGAACGGGGACGGTGTAGAAGGCAGGCATGCTGGCGTCGGAGCCACCACTGTCCGAGATGCGGGCCGACCCTCCGCGCGCGCCGTGGCCGACGTCCGGGTCCAGCGCGAAGTGAGCCTGATCGGGTTCCCACAGACGCCAGATCGCCGGGAGTTCGCCTTGGGGTGTTGCCACTGCCTGCGAGAAGTCGCTGTTGTCATCGTCACTGACGCTTCCGGTGCGGAAGAGCCGACTGATGACGGCGGCCGCGGGCTTCGGCGTCCCGTCGCTGCGCAGAAGCCCGAAGGCGTACTGGTCGGGCTGCTGCCGACTCGGGATGGCGGCCTGAGTGAAGTCGTACAGGGACCACGGCGCGGCAGCGCCGAGACCGAGCGAGAGCGCGGCCTGCTCGACCACTTGGTAGTAATGCGCCTGATACGCCTCCAGCGACGCCTCTCCGGCTGGCAGACCGGGTGGCGAGCCGGTTGCCGCCGTGGCGAAGCCCGTTTCTCCGACGAAGACCGGCTGCGGGTCCGCGGCCTGGATCGCTTCGTCCATGGCCGGGTAGGCGAGCCCGTCGGACGCGTAGTAGTGCAGGTCCCAGAAGTCGGGCTCAACCCGGAGCGCGGCGCGCAGGGCGGAAATGTGCGTGGGCGTGGTTACCGAGAGGGTGACCGGGACACCGGGCGCGTCGCGTTTAACCGCGGGAATCAGCGCGTCCAGCCACCGATAGATCTCCGCGTTGCCCATTGTCGACGGGGCGTCGAGTTCATTGCGCAAGTCGATGAACGCTATGCGTGCATCTTCGCCCAAGGGTTTAAGCAGGTCGTGCGCCCAGGTCAGGCTGCCTGAGATATCCGCGAAATCAGTGAATTGATCAAACAGGGAAAGCTGTACCTTGAGCCCGTGCTCGCCGGCTATGTCGACCATCTGCGCGAGACGGGATTGCATGACCGGACTTGGCGTTGGGAATCCCATGACCTCTGGGAACACCGTGACTCGGACGGCATTCGCTCCCATGCTGGCCATAACTGCGAAATCGTCATCGATCTGCTGCGGATTCCATCGCGTCCACATGTACTGCCACCCGGCATCGGACGGGAAGTAGTTCACGAGGTGGATGGCGCGCAGATATCGGGCCAGGCCGGACGCGGAACTGTCGGTGTGGCTGTGGGGCGGCGCGATTGCGGGGCTGGACGGCGCTGATACGGACACGACCGCCGCGATCATGGCGATTGTCAGGGCAATGCGCAGCCCGAGCTTGCTGCGGGTGCTGTGGTAGCCGTATTTCATGGGTTGCCGTCACTGACTCGACACGCTGGCGACGACGATGCCGTCGTGCAGCGCGAGCACCTGGACGGGACCGGGCCCGCTCGCGGTGAGCGCGGGCGCTTCCCAGGTCTGGCCGGGAGCGAGGCGAATGTTGTCCCACGTCGCGACAGTGGCTCCCGCGTGGGTCACGACGATCCGCACCGAGGCCGCGCGGTGCCCGGCAGGCTGCGCCACGCCGACATGGAGCCGATCGCCTGACGGATAAGCCCAAATCGCGATGGATGACGCTCCATCAGCATCGGTCGTGGCGCTGGCCGCGGAGTAGTGAACGGCCAGAACCGCCGCGACTGCGAAGATCAGGACACCGGCGGCGGCGAGCGCGTTCAGCTTCGGCCGCTTGAACCATGACCCGCGTCCTGCGAGCCGAGGTGCGGGGGAGGAGGCACCGAACCAGACGGCGGCGAGGGTGACGAATGCCAGCGCGAGCGCCACGGGGATAGCGCTCAGGACGTGACCGGCGGCGAGCGCGAGCCCCGCCAGGATCAGGAAGCTCAGCGTCAGACCGGCGGCCGGCACGATCGCATCGAATCGATCGCGCCGGATGAACCACACGGCGCAGGCAAAAGCGCTGATCAGGACTAGGCCCGCGATCTGCTTGAGCAGACCCGCCGATGAAGCGCAGATCACGCTGGAAGAGGCGATGGCGACAGCTGAACAGCTCGCCGCAAATGCGTGCTCACGCGCCGTCATCAGTCTTCTTGCCGTCACCGTCACTGCCCTCCCGCTGAGTCGGCGACCTGGTACACGCGCAGAGACCCAGCCGCGTAGATCTCCCGGAACACAGGGCTCGTATCGAATTTGGCAAGCGACGCGCCGGACAGCGCCGAGTCGTAGTACAGCGCCGGCTCAGAGTCGTCGAAACGGGTCACTCCGGTCGGCAAATCGAGGACGTCGCGCTGCACGACCACATACTGAACCGCCGACCGGCGCAGCTCGGCCAGTACGTCACCGGTGACCGTCGGCGGATAGAAAATCGACCAGATCCGTGAGCCGTCCTCGGCCGAGGAAAGCACATCCTGGCGACCGATCGAACCAAGCGCCAGCCCGGTCTGGTTGTCCGTCGCGATCCGGTGACCCGGGCCGAGCGTGGCGAGCATCCATCGAGCGAGCGCTTGATCGTCTGGAGTCACCGCGGCCGATCCGTTCGTTAGCCGGTAGTCCGGAGCCAGCCGCTGCGCATAGTTCCAGGAAACCGAAATGCCGCCGACGAACAGCAGGGCGACAAGACAGAGGGCGAGCATCCGCCGCCATCGGGACGCATCGAGGAACGGCTCCAGCAGGAGACCGAAGCAGAGCGCGATGCCCAGATATAGAAACTCGGAGGAACGGTTCGCCGTCTCCTGGCCGCCGGCCGTGAACCGCAGCGGAAGCAGCGCCACCCAGCCCAGTGACGACCACGCCAGCAGCTTGGCGATCGCGGGCAGGCCGGATCGCCTGCTGCGGTAAAGGGCTAGTGGAAGGGAGACGAGGATGGCCAGGGTGCCAGCAATAGCAGCAACCCGCTCCCACTCTGGAGCCGTCGCGGCCTGGCCGGTGTTCGCGAACAGCGTGCGTGACGTGTGGAACTCGACGACGAGCTGGAAGCCTTGAACGGCGGCACGCGTCACCACTGGGCTCAGGTAGCCGATGGTAATCGGCGCCACGACAAACAACCACGCCACGGCAGCGCCGGTAGTCACCGAAGCCGGGAGCTTAGGCACGAACTCGGCAGCTGCTCCTGCTCCCGCTGATGTGCCGTCAGCATTGCGGCGAAAGCGCGAGCGGGAGCCAGAGCCAGCGCGCGATCGCGAGCGGGAATTACGCAGCCACACGGCCACGGCCCACGCGAGGAGCAGCGCAGCCAGCACCCAGGCGGTGATGTGGTGAGTGGCCACCACGGCGAGCGCTACCGCCAAGCTGCACAGGACGGCTTGGGTACTCGGCGGCCGGCCGTTGCGCCGGGCCAGGAAGAAGACAGTGAGCACCGCTAGAGGCAGAGCCAGCGACTCGTAGCCGTACTGGGCGTCCCAGTAGAGGAAGTTGGGTCCGGCCGCGTACACGAGGACGGCCACCCCAGCGGCTCGGGAAGACCCGAGCAGCTCATCGACGAGCAGGAACAGCGCCCCGACCAGTACCAGCCGCGCGCAGCCGATGAGGATCAGACCGCAGGTGTAAGCGGAGAGCCCGGTCAGGTGCGCCATGGCGTCCGTCGCTACGGCCAGGCCCGGATAGTAGCCCGTGGCGCGAATCAGCGGGTTGTAACCGAAGAGCTGCCCGGATGACAGCAGGTTGGCGGCATTGCGGTAGTGCGCGAACTCGTCGTGAAAGGTGAACGCCGTCGGCTCATACACGACCTTCGCCAGGTACAGCGCGAGCCCGAAGCCCAAGGCCACGCCGAGTCGCGTCTGTCTCGTGCACCGGGACAACAGGAGCACCCCGGCGCTCGGCGCGAAGATAAGGGCCAGCCCGGCCCAGAACAGCAGATAGCTGCCGGACGCCCCGGACCGGGATCGCGCGTCGGCAACGGCCAAGAGGACCACCCCGGCGCCGTCAGCCACGAAGGCCGAGCCGATGGCGAGCCCCATCGCGCGGGCGGCCGGTCGTGCGCGCATCGCATCGGGCGCCGGGAGGGGATAGGCCCCTTCGTCGGGCACGGCCGCAGTGCTCGTAGACACCGTTATCCGCCCTACCGCGCTCGCCAGGTCGCGGCCAGCAGTCGGCCGATAGCCGCGCAGGCGGCGCGGTCGCGAGTCCTCCTGCGCGGCCTGGCCATCAGCTCGCGAGCGAAACGGGCAAGATCCTCGGCGTATCGTTCGTCGTTCTTCCACGCGACCCACGCCGGCGCCTGGCGAGCCAATGGATCGCGCAGGGACGGTTCGGCCAGGGCATCCATAGTTTGAGCCAAGGCGTCGGCGTCGCCTACCGGGAACACCCGGCCGACGGAATCCGGAACACGGTCCCTGATATCGCCGGCCGCGTCGGAGACGATCACCGGCAGGCCGGCTGCTAGTGCTTCCTCCACCACCAGGCCGTTGGGATCGCCGTGGGTGGGGAAGACGAGGGCGTCGCAGAAGGCGTACCACTCCGGAAGATCAGCCGGCTGGACGAACCCCGCGAACGCGACACCGGGCGTGGCCGACTCCTGGCCGAAGTAGCGGTCATAGTCCACGCCATCGCCGACGATCAGTAAGCTGACATCATCGCGGACCGCCCGCACCTGCCGGTAAGCGGCGAACAACTCGTCCAGTCCCTTGCCCGCCCACACTCTTCCGACGTATAGGAAGACGCACCCGGTCAGTCCCAGCGCATCACGGCGCCGCTGCCGCTCGGTCGCCGACATGCCGCGGCCTCGGCCGTAGTGCGCCACGTCGATCGATTGTGTCACTACGCTGGTGCGCTCCCGCGGTAGCCCGTACCTGCTGGCCAGCGCGGCGCCGTCCGGACCGGGAACCTTGGCCCCGTCGACCGCTTTGAAAAGCACGTTCTTGCCGAGTTCCCGCCACCACGTGCGCGTCGACCAGGCTTCGAAGTTGGGCAGCACCCGGAACGCCACGCGCTGTGCGGTCGCGAAGCCGATCACCGCGCCCAAGGCCAGGTTCCAGCGGTCGTACTCCAGGATGAACACGTCAGGGCGCAGCCGACGCAGCTCGCGCACCGGTACCTTGATCCGCCCGAGGTAGCTCGCGGGGAACTTCCACGCCGACTCGTCCACGGCCCAAGACCGGTCCGGCTCGCGTACCTGCGAGAACACAGCATGCAAGTCGAGCTCCGGACGCTCGACGGCCGCGTTGAAGCGCGCCACCGCGTACGGGGTGGGCTGGGTGAACCAGTACAACACCCGCACCGGTCGTCCGGTCATCGTGCGAGTCCGCGGTACACATCAAGGGTCTGCGTCGTCACTTCGTCCCAGGTCGGGATGTGCTGCGCGGCCTCGGGCGACTGCTCCAGGGCGCGCCCAAGGGCAGCGGCCAGAACCCCCGGGTCGGCGTCGAGGGGCACCAAGGTGATCGCCCCCGCAGTGCGGTCGCGGATATCGCGGTGCGCCGGGATGTCCGAAGCGACTACCCGGGCGCCTGCCGCCAGCAGTTCCAGGATGGTGACCGGCATCGCCTCGTTCGACGACATAGAGCAGAACACGTCGGCGGTCGCGTACCAGCGATACAGCACATCGGTGTCCACGCGGCCGATGAAGTCGACCTTCTCCCGCACGGCGCGCTCGGCGGCGAGTGCTTCGAGGGCACTGCGTTCGGGTCCGTCCCCGGTGACTACCAAGCGCAGGTCGGGCGCTGTCAGCGCCATGGCCTCGACGATGCGATCGATCTGCTTGTAGGACTGGAGCCGGCCGCCGGTGATGACTACCGGCCCTGCCTGGCGGAACGGCTCGGCCGCCTCGATCCGTCGCAAGTCAGCGCCGTTGGGAATGACTGTGACGCGCGGCGTGGCCGAGGGAAAATGGTTCAGGAAGAGGTCGGCCTCGGCGCGCGATACACAGATGATGCGCTTCGAGCGAGCCGCTATCGCAGCCCCCGCTGCGCGGTACGGGACGTGGATGGCCTTACGCAGCGGCGAGTGACCGGTGCCGTGGTAGTGCGGGGTAAAGACAAGGGGCGAGGCGCCGGCCATCGTGGCGGCCAGGGGAGCGGCGGAATGGTAGCCGTGCGCGTGGACCACGTCGTAGCGATGCCGCTCCCGCCGCAGTGTTGCCCATACCGCCGGGGACACCCCGAAGTGCTTGCTTGGCACCGGCACCTTGTGTCGCCGCACCAAAACGCCCTCGCGCAGTTCGGTGTTGGGAAGGCCGGGATCGTCGTGATGGGTGAGGACTTCGACGGTTTCACCCTGCGCGGCCAGCCGTTTGGCGATCTCCTCGACGTGAGACTCGACGCCCCCGGTGAACGGGGCGTAGTGCGCCGAAACCATGGCGATTCTCATGCCGGCATCAGCCCCGCGCCCACCGGGCGGTCCCAAGCGGCCCGCAGACCCTCGGCGAGGGATGTGCGCGGTGCCCAGTCCAGCAATTTCTGCGCCAGCGTCGGATCAGCCAATAGGGAGGGTCGGTCAACCGGGCGAAGCCGACTCGGGTCGACGACCGGGTCTACGCTGGACGGTGCGTCAGTTCCCACCATCAACGAGGCCAGGGCCGCCAGCACCTCGTAACCCGAGTAGGCTCTGCCACTTCCGATGTTCACCGTCGCGTGCTGTTCGTTGACGCTGCGTCCGTCTCCGCAGTACCGGGCCAGTCGCAGCAGTGCGTCCGCGACGTCATCTACGAACACGTAGTCCCGCTTGGTCGAGAGATTGCCGAGCCGGACCGATTCCCCGGCCTTCATCTGGGAGATGATGCTGGGAATGAAATGCGCGTTGGTCTCGCCGGGGCCGAAGACGTTGAAAAGCCGGGCGATTCCCACTGCGCTCCCGGTACGGCTTGCGAAATCGGCGGCCAGCTCCTCGGCCCAGAGCTTGGAGTATCCGTAGACGTCGATCGGTCCGACTGAGTCCTGCTGCTCTTGATGAGGCCCGTCGGACGGCGCGTAAACCGCGGCCGAGGAGGCCAACACGAGCGAGGGAGGGCGGCGAAGACCGGCCGCGGCTTCCACTACGGATCGCGTGCCGTCGACGTTCACCCGCAGGCAGCGCGCCGGGTCCGCGTCGCACTCGGGAATGAAGTGCAGTGCCGCCAAATGGAACACGGCCTCGGGTTGGCAGGAGGTGAAGATCCGGCTCAGGTCGGTCGTAACGTCCTGCTCAATCACGGAAACCCGATCCAGGTCCGCTCCCAGGTTCTCGCGTGAGCCCCGGGATAAGTCATCGACTACGACTACCTCGCATGACTCCGCCAGCAGATGACGTACCAGCGCCGAGCCCAAAAAGCCGCAGCCGCCAGTCACCAGACACCGCATCACGCATTCTCCTTCGACACTGTGTTGATTTGTGCTGTGCTGACTTCAGCCGGGGCTTCGACTACGTCGCGGTGCACGGCCAGGTCCACCGCGCACCAGATCGCGCCGGCCGTCTGCGTGGCCAGCCACGCCCAACCCGCGCCGGCGATGCCCCACCAGCCCAGCGCCAGCGCGGTCAGGACGAGCCGGGAAATGGACACCGCCCAGCAAATAGCCGCCGCGGTGCGGTACCGCTTGTGCACCCGAAGCACACCGCGGTAAATCGTGACCACCGCGTCGGGAAAGGCCCCCAACGACAGCAGCACGAGAAGCGTGTATGAGTGAGCTGAGTACTGCGCGCCGAAGACGTGCAAGATCAGGCGGCCGGCGAAAATCGTGACCGCGGCGCCCAGGGCCATGAGCGGAAGAATCATCTTCATCCCGGCCCAAGCCAGCGACCGCACCCGGTGCGGACGATGGCTGCCCTCGGCAAAGGTGGACGTCCCGACCGCTGATGCGAAAACCGCGTAGAAGCCGCCGATTTTCCACGCCACGTAAAACCAGCCCGCGGCTTCCGGAGAAGCCTTCAGCGCGACGATCACCGGGACCGCGTAGAGCGTCACCTGATCGCCCACGCTGATCACGTAGTTGCCGGCGAGGCTTTCCCGCATCGACCAGACTTGCCGGGGCAAGCCGGCCAGGCGCGGCCGGTAACCGTATCGGCGGACCAGCACCAGCAAGCAGCCCACGGTGGTTGCCGCCAGAACCGCCGACCAAGCCCACAGGATGCCGACGGCCCCGAACGCCGCGAAGAGCGGCAAGACGACGAGCGCCAGTTTGACCACGGCGAAGGCGGTGCTGGAGCCGAGGAACCAGATCCCCTGCCGCTCGGCCACCCAGACGCTCTCCAACACCTGGAACGCGGTCGTCGCCACCACGCCGATGACAAACGCCGCCACCCACCAACCGTCCCGGTACAGGAACGCCGAATGTCCTGCCTGCGCCAGGACTGCGACGGTGACCACAGCGGTTACCGCCGACGTGGCCGAGGTGAACACGAGTGGGGCGGTGATGGTGGCTGACCACTCGCGTGGCTTGCGTTTGCCGGGCAATTCGGCGAGTACGGCCATTGATCCGCCGAGGGCACCCAGCAGTGACCCGAAGGCCATGGCCGAGACGCCCGCGCCGGCCTCGCCGATCGCGGAAGCGGGATACCTGCGCGCGGCCACCGTCCAGAAGACGTATCCGAGCAACGACGTCACGACCGTCGTCGCCGTCAGATAGAACGAGTTCATGACCAGCGGGTCCCTGGCGCGGCCGCGATGCAGGGAGCTGAATTTCTGGCGCCCCGCGGGCACGAGCGTTCGCAGCAGCGTCACGGCAGCGCCGCGTCGGACAGCATCGGATCCGACAACATCGCGTCGAACAACTCCGTGTAGCTGCGGGCCGTGTCAGACCAGGTGGTCACGCCCTCGAAGCGCTGGCCGGCGAGCTTGGCCGCGAGGCGGATTCCCTCCGCCAGCGATGCAGGATCGGCTGGATCGACCAGCACCGCGCCGGGGTAGTTGGCGGTGGCCTCGATCAGACCGCCGACCCTCGTGGCTACTACCGGAAGCCCCGCGGCCATCGCGATCTGGAGCGGTCCGGACGACGAAGAGCGGTGATACGGCAACACGACGACATCGGCGCCGGCGAAGTACCCGGCCGCTTCGGCATCGGTGACGTAGCGATTGACGAACGTGATGCGATCGCGGTGCGGCGAGGCGGCGATCAGGCGGTTCGGCAGGTCCCAGCCCTCCCAGGTCTCGCCCACCAAGGTGAGCCAGAACTGTGACTCGTAGCCGGCTGCGCCGAGCAGGTCCAGGGCCGCGACGAGGTCCTCAGTTCCCTTAAACGGCCGGATGACGCCGAAATACAGCAGGTTGACTACGTCGGGTGCGGCTGGCCTGAGCGGTGGCCGAGAAGGGAGGTAGTCGTATCCGGCGTGCGGGACGAGTTCGACGCTTTCGCTCACGCCGTAGCGGCTCTTGACCAGGCCGAGATCGAACTGCGAGTGGACCAGTTGCCTTGCCGAGAGCCTGAGCAGACTGCGACCGAGCACGTCCATGTAGCGACCGACGAACGGCAGGCGGGCTTCGCCGACGTCCTGGGCTTCATGAAACTCTACGACGACCCTGGCTCCGTGCAGTCGCGCGACGATGGCCAGCACCAGGTAGGTGTGCAGCACCGCGCCGGTCCACCACTGCAAAACGAGGACCTGCGGCCGCTCCCTGCGTAGGAACGCGACGGCGCGCACCAGCGACCGGCCCCAGTACCAGTCGACCCCGTCGACGCGCGGCACGTTCGGCGGCAGGCTCAGCTGCGTCAGAGCACCGCCCACTCGGGCTCGGCCCGGATAGAAGCGTGCGGGCACCAGGTTGCGGATCAGCACGGCCGAGCACTGGTGCCCTGCCTCGCTAAGCGCCTCGATCAGGGAGTACGTGTAGTACGTGATGCCGGATAGAAAGCGCGTTCCGGGGCCGACAACGCATACACGTCTGGGTTCAGCCACCGGTGCCGCCGACTGCCAAAGCGGGTTCCGATGCGCGCCCGGGAATCGGTGCGTCGAGCGGTGGGATATTGCCGAAGAGGTGACCGGTGCTTCCGCTGATGACGAGCCCGTGGTCGGTCTCCTCGACCTGTATCTCGCCTTCCTGGACGACGACGCGGATCGGGTATGGCAGGCCCCAGACACGGCTCGCGACGTATGCGGATGCGGCGGATCCGGTGCCACAGGCCCGCGTTTCGTCCTCCACACCGACCTCGTACGTGCGGATGCGCACGCCGTCCTCGTATCGCTGCATGAAGTCCACGTGCAGGCCCTCCGGGTGATTGAGCCGGAGACACAGTTCCTCGTCGTAGCGCAGTGCGGCGCCCACAGTTTTGACGTCGATAGCGTCAAGGTCCTGGCTATCGTCTAGCAACACGACCAGGTGCGCCACGCCGCTGAACGCGAAGTACTGGTGGGCGGTAACGCGCTGGAATTCCCGGCCGGCTCCGAGCGCGACGCGGACGGCGCCTTCGCCGGCTGACACCCACTTCGGTCCGTCGTCGGTCATGATGACGTCCGTGTCGCCGCGCAGATAACCGCGCTCGTCTGCGTATTGAGTCACGCATCGCAGGGCATTGCCGCACATTGTCGCGTTTGTGCCGTCCCGGTCGAAGTAAGTCATCCGGATCGGCTCTTCGGCGGCGCGCACGAAGGCGATTCCATCCACGCTGACCGCCGTGAACGCCTCGCACAGTTCCCGCGCGAGGTCGCTTCCGATCTCGTCGGAGGACAGGCCGCTGAGTGTCTCGTCCACGACCAGGATCACGTTGCCGTTGCCGTGCATGACCGAGAAAATCAGCTGTCGAACGTCGAGCCCGGGAACGCCGCGCAGGAGCACGTCGGCATAGTCCGCCTGTAGGGCATGGCGGTCCACGTAAAACATGTCAGGTTCCTTACCGGCAGCAGGTTTATCCGAGTCCCGTCACAAGGTGGGTAGTTGCCATTTCGCCCCGAGCTCGGCATCGAACGAGGCCGGCTGGAAACGCTCAAGGCCGCCGCACGGATAGGGCGTGAGTTCGCCGAAGACGATCGATCCATCGAAGGCGTAAAGGTCGACGCGGATGAAATCGAATGGTTCACCGAGCTGCCTGGCGATATCCAGCATCAGGTCCAAGTCCGGCGGTCGTGGCGCGACCGGCGCGATTCCCTGCGGCCCGTACAGCACCTCCAGTGGCGACCAGTCCGCCCGATACAGCCGCTGCTGATTCCCGTCGTACCGGTTCACCATCTCGATGAGATCCGGCTTGCCGTCGAAGACGAAGATCTTGTAGTCCGGCGGCGGCGATCCCGGCGGCCCGAGCAATTCCTCGATCAGGAACATCGGCCGGGCCGTGGCATAGGCCCATTCGCGCAGCTTGCTCGACTCGAAGGAATCGAGCCAAGTCGCCGTGACGGTCGCAAGCTTAGGCACATCGGCCGCCCCGCTGCCGAAGTAGATCAGCCCGGAGCGGTGATTTGGTTTGAGCACCCAGTGCTCAGGCAGGTTGAGCGCGCTCAGGTCGCTGATATCCGAGCCGGACCAGATCGTATGTGGAACGCGAAGGGACGCCAATCCCGCATTCCCGGCGTAATCCTTCATCGCCAGCTTGTCGCAGGTCCATTCGAGCAGTGGCCTGCGATCGTTCAATATCCGCCAGTTGACCTTGTCGCTGAAAGTCACCGGTTTGCTGAAATGCGGGAGCTTGCGGTGGTAGTAGGCGAAGAGCAGCCGTCGTTCCACACCGACGGGCAAGCGGTAAACCATTGAGCCCGCGGCTGCGCGCACGCTCTGCGCAACGCTGCTCATGGTGTTGTTGATCACTCCGCCTCCCGTGACCTTGGTCCCTGAAATGATGCGACCTCCTCCGGTAGCTCGGTTTTGCCGAATTGACCAGGTGCGCTCCTGGCGGCCGCGTTGCGGGCGCGGCGTTCCGTGAAAATCGTGCGCAGCACACGCAGACCGTCGCTGAACGCGGTGAGATTGCTCGTGCCATGGATCCGGGAATGCTCAAAGCTGGGCACCTCGACGACCGCGAGGCGCGCCACGGTGACGCGTATCGCGATGAGGGTCTCGATCTCGAAACCGTCACCCCACAACCGCTGCGCGCCGTCTGGAGACGGCGTGGTCGAATCGAGCCTCAGCACCGGCAGATGACGCCGCCAGAAGACGTTGAAGCCGTAGCACAGATCCGTATACGCCGTGCCATAAGCCTGATTCACCAAGGCCATCAGCGCCCGATTGCCCACCGTGCGCAGCCGAGTGAGGTCGCTGCTTCCGCCGCCTGGCGCGAACCTGCTTCCCTTCGCGAAGTCCGCGCCGTCCAGCAGAACCTGGACGAAGGCGGGAATCTCGCCGGCGTCGGCTGATCCGTCCGCGTCGAGCATGACGATGATCTGGCCGGTGGCGGCCGCGAACCCGCAGGCGAGAGCGTTGCCCTTCCCGCCGCGGGTCTGCGTGATGATCCGGGCGTCCGGCAGCAACCGGCGTGCGACCGCACAGGTGTTGTCGACCGAATGACCGTCCACCACGATGACTTCGTGAAGTCCGCCCGGGAGCCGGGCGAATACGTGGGGCAGGTTCCGGGCCTCATTCAAGGCCGGGATGACCACGGAAACACTTGGCCAGCACGCAGGTAGATGTACCTGATTTGTCATGCTCCCCGTTCCGCGACCCGATGATGACGGCACGACAGCCCGTCGTTGTCTCCATCACAGACGTCTGTCTACGGCGGCAGGTTGCGGAAAGATCCGCGAAGAGATGTGCCGATCCTGCAACAGAACGCGGTCAGCTTCTCCGGCAGCATGCACTCCTCCGGCGGCGCCACCCGCGTCTTGCTCTACGGCTGGTCGACCAACCCGCTGGTGGAGTACTACGTGATGGAGGACTACAACGGCTCCACGCCGGGCTCAGGCGTCTACAAGGGCCAGATCACCAGCGACGGCGACACGTACAAGATCTACGAGCGCCTGCAGGTCAACCATCCGCCCGCGCTCCGACTCAGTGAAGGTTTCCCACACCTATGCGAATCAGACCACAATCATCGACACCCAGCTGCCAGTTCCGAGCCAACCTGTCCGTCGCCTCGTCGGAGCAGCGGGTGTTATAGCGCGGTCCATTGCGGGAAGGGCATCAGCGTCCAGAACCAGCCATCAGGGAGCTGAGATCATGCTGACGCCAGGCATCACCCGCCGCAAGGGCCGCATCGCCGCCGCGGCCGCCCTGCTGATCGGCCTCGCCGGTGTGGCCACCAGCGCCGCGGCCGACAACGCGACCACGCAAGGCAGGCTGGGCCTATCCTCGGTCCGCTCCGATACCGGCGGGCCCGCGGCCACCACACGCGCTCGGACGACAGCCGCGGACCAGTGCGGGTTCGTCCCGGCAGTCCCCGCGGACCGCTTCAAAGGCATCCCAGTCTTCAATCCGGTCGCTGCCGCCCGGCCGTACACCGTCGTGTTCCATACCACTCAGGGCGATATCACCGTTAGGGCACTGACGAGCGCCGCGCCGTGCACTACGTTCTCGTTCCGCTACCTGATCAATCACGGGTTCTACAACGGAACGCACTGCCACCGCCTGACGACCCAGCGGATCTACGTCCTACAGTGCGGCGACCCCACGGGCACCGGCAGCGGCGCACCCGGCTACTCGTTCAACGACGAGAACCTGGCCGGCGCGACATACCCGGCCGGCACGGTCGCGATGGCGAACGCGGGCCCGAACACCAACGGCAGCCAGTTCTTCTTCACCTGGAAGGACACCACGCTGCACCCGAACTACACGCCGTTCGGCGTCGTCATCAGCGGCCTCGACGTGCTGAAGAAGATCGCCGCGGCGGGTGAAGACGACCAGAACAACCCGGGCGACGGCTACCCGAACCTGTACGTGGGCTTGCGCGACGTGGACGTTCACGCGAGCAGGTAGAGCGTCGGAGAGATCGTCAGTCGAGCAGCGCAGCGTTGCCCTTCGCGAGAATACGCGCCCGCTCTTGCGCGAGCGCCGGTTCGGTTCGAGTCTGTGTTCGTACTCGCGAAACAACCAGCCGATCCGATGCACACATGGAGGGGACCTGTGGCCAAGGAGAAATTCGAACTCGTCTTCCTAGGCGGCGGCGCCATGCTCAACGCGATCTCCAACCGGCTGCGCCGCGCGCCGGTCACGCCGCGCGAGGAAGTCGGCGCCGCGATGCACGATCTGGCCCGGACCTTCGAGGAGCGGCGCGGCGTCCTGGAACGTGCGGCGCAGGCGGCGGCCGGTGACGAACTCGCCGCGATCGGCTCGGAACTGTGCGCCGCCGCGCCCGGCCGCCACGTCGTGGACGCGCGGATCGACGCCTTCGAACGCCTGGTGAGCGGCGCCGAGGAACTGCCCGAGGCGATAAACCGGCTGCGGGACGCCGTCGGCGCCTGGCTCGACTGAGCCGCGCTCGACCGACGCCGCGAACGCCGTCCCTGATCTTTCCTCGGGATCAGGGACGGCGTTCGCGCGTCCTGGGCGACGTCGGGAGCCGCGGACGGAAAACCTCGCCAAAAAATTCCGGCAGCGGCTGTCGGATTGGCGCGACGGCGTTCGTAGCAGGGGTGAGGCCGCCCACGAGGGGCCGCCCGCGAGCACCGGAGTCCGACATGAAGCTGACGACCGTCACGATGACTACCGTCGATGGAGTGATGCAGGGCCTCGGCGGGCCGGAGGAGAACCGCGTCGGCGGATTCGAGCGCGGCGGATGGCAAAGGCACGCGTGGGATGGTGAGGCCGGGGCGTATCTGAACGAGGTCTACCAGCGCGCCGACGCGTTCCTGTTCGGCCGGTGGACCTTCGAGGTCTTCGCCGGCTACTGGGGAGGGATGGCGGCCGATCCCGACGCCAACCCCATCGCGGTCGCTTTGAACAAGCGGCCCAAGTATGTGGCTTCGAACACGCTGGCCGAACCGCGGTGGGCGGACACGACTGTGCTGTCCGGTGACCTCGCGGCCGCCATCCGCGAGCTGAAGTCCACGGCGGCGGGTGAGCTGCAGGTGCACGGCAGTGGCGCGCTGGTCCGCTGGCTGCTGGCCAATCAGTTCGTCGACGAGGTCACCCTGCTGGTCTGCCCCGTCATCCTCGGCCAGGGCACCCGGCTCTTCCCGGAAAACGGCCCCGACGTAGCGCTCGAACTGGTGGAATCGCGCTCCACACCCGGGGGAGTGACGATTCAGGTCTACCGGCCCAACGGCCGCCCGCGTTACGCGCGCGCCGACTCCTGAGCGCGCGACCCTGAAGCAGAAGACCGGCCCCGTAAACACGAGACGCTTAAACACAACACACCTGGAGAGGACTCGAAATGCAGTACCTGCTTTCCGTGATCACCGACCGGCCCGGCCTCGCCACTGCGGAGGAGGACGCCGCGATCGACGTATTCAACGACCGGCTCCAGACCGAGGGGCACTGGGTCTTCGCCGGCGGCCTCGGGGTGCCCGACACAGCCACGACCGTCGACAACCGCGGCGATGAGGCGATCTTCACCGACGGGCCGTTCCTTGAGTCGAAGGAGTTCCTCATCGGCTTCTGGATCATCGAGGCTGCTGACCTCGACGTGGCGCTCAAACTGGCGGCCGAGGGGTCGAAGGCCTGCAACCGCAAGGTCGAGGTGCGGCCGTTCCTGTGAGCGTGATCGACGTGTCGGATGCGATTACCCGGGCCCACCACGAGGAGTGGGCGCGGGTGGTCGCCTCCCTGGCCAAACGGTTCGGCGACCTCGACATCGCCGAGGAGGCGGCGGCCGAGGCATTCACCACCGCCGTGGAGCGGTGGCCGGGCGACGGCGTGCCGCCCAACCCCGGCGCCTGGCTGACCACCACCGCCAACCGCAAGGCCATCGACCGGATCCGGCGCGAGAGCAAGCGCGACGACAGGCAGAAGGAGGCTCAGCTCTTGTACGAGGACGAAGCGCCCGAGCCTCTCGGCCCCATCGACGACGAGCGACTGCGGCTGATCTTCACCTGCTGCCACCCGGCGCTGGCGATGGAGACCCGCGTGGCGTTGACGCTGCGCATGCTCGGCGGCCTGACGGTGGCCGAGATCGCCCGCGCCTTCCTGGTGCAGGAGGCCGCGATGGGGCAGCGGATCACCCGCGCGAAGGCCAAGATCAAGGCGGCGCGCATCCCGTATCGAGTGCCGTCCGCCGAGGATTTGCCGACCCGCGTGACCGGCGTCCTCACCGTGCTCTTCCTCGTCTTCAACGAGGGCTACCTCGCGACCGGCCCCGACACCGGTCCGGTACGCGGCGAGCTAACCGGCGAGGCGATCCGGCTCACCCGCCTGATGCGGGCACTGATGCCGGCCGATGGCGAGGTAGCCGGATTGCTGGCGCTGATGCTGCTGATCGAGGCGCGCCGCGGCGCCCGCGTTTCGCAGCGCGGCGAACTGGTCGCCTTGGCCGAACAGGACCGTGGAGCGTGGGACACGACCCTGATCGCCGAGGGCCATCAACTGGTGCGCGAGCGCCTGGCCGCCGGGGTCGCGCCCGGTCGCTACCAGATCCTCGCGGCGATCAACGCCGTGCACACGTCGGCCCGCGACGTGCGCGACACCGACTGGTCGCAGGTCGTCGCGCTGTATAACCAGCTGGCGCGGCTGGACCCCTCGCCGATCGTCGCCCTCAATCGAGCGATCGCGGTCGCCGAACTCGACGGCCCGGAGGTGGCGCTGGCGGCCGTTGACCGGCTTGCCGACAAGCTGGCCGGCTATCACGCCTACTACGCGACCCGCGCCGACTTGCTGCGTCGGCTTGGCCGCAGTCGGGAGTCGCGCGCGGCCTATGACAAAGCCATCGAACTGGCCGGCAATACCGCGGAGACGGCCTACCTCACCCGCCGCCGCGACCAGCTGGTGTAGTCGCGCCGGGCCGTCGCGTCAGCCCGCTGAGACCGGCGAGCCGTCGTTCAGCGGCTGGCTGGAGATCGTGGTTCGGGTGACCGGTTCGCCCGGCTGAACGACGCAAGGCTCGCGCGTGGCGCAGCTAGCTGACAACGTCCTCGACCCGAGTGACGGCGTCATCACTGTCCTCTGATGTCTGCAGCATGGCCCGCGACAGGTGCGTGGCCTGGAACAGTTCGGCGGTCATGGGCGGTGAGAAGAGGTAGCCCTGCCCCTGATCGCAGCCGAGTTCGCACAGTTCGTCGTACTGCTCGACGGTTTCGATTCCCTCGCCGATCGTGGTCAGGTCCAGGGCGCGCGCCATGGCGATCACCGCGGCCACGATGGCTTGGTCCTGCCCGGTCCGGCCGAGTTCGCTGACGAACATCCGGTCGATCTTGAGGATGTTCACCGGAGCCTGCCGCAGGTGCATCAGCGATGAGTAGCCGGTGCCGAAATCGTCGAGCGCGATGCGCGCTCCGAGCGCGGAGAGCGCCTTCAGGACGGTGCCCGCCGAGAACTGCGCGTCGTGCACCGCCGTTTCGGTGATCTCCAGGGTGAGCTGCGCGGGATCGATTTCGTGGCGGCGCAGCACGGCGGCGACCTCGTCGGCGAATTGCGGGTCGCCGATCTGACGGACCGACAGGTTCACGGCCATGATGGGTGCTCGCGCGGAGTCCGTGGGGCGGGCCCGGCGGAAGGTACGCGTCCACGCCGCGAGTGTGTGGCACGCCTGATGCAGCACCCAGCGCCCGATTGGCACGATCAGTCCGCATTCCTCGGCCACGGGCAGGAACTCGGCAGGCGGGAGCAGTCCGCGCTGCGGATGCTGCCAGCGGATCAGGGCTTCCGCTCCGATGAGGCGACGGTGGCGCAGTGCGTAGATCGGCTCGTAGAAGAGGCGGAACTCGCTGTGTTCCAACGCCGCTCGCAGCTCGGTCTCGACGGTCAACCGGGAGACGGCCTGCTCGCGGATGGCGTTGGTGAAGAACTGATAGCCGCCGGCGCCGTTGCTGTGCGCCTTGACCTGGTACATGGCGGCGTCCGCGTCGCGCAGCAGCGCGTCGGCGTCCGCGGCGGAAGCGGACTCGAATGCGGTTGCGGACCCGGAATCCGGCCCGGGCTCCTGCCTGGCTGCCGACCCTGCGCCGGCTGCCGCGTCGCCGGCGCAGGTCGCGATCCCGATGCTCGCGCTCACGTGGATCTCTTGGCCGGCGTGGTAGAACGGCTCGGCCAGCGCGCGATTGATCCGTTCAGCCAGCGCGGCGGCGTCCGTGCGCAGCGGCAGCCGCTCGCACAGCACGGCGAATTCGTCGCCGCCGAACCGCGCCACCAGATCGGTGCGCCGTGCGGCGGCGTGCAGCCGGGTGGCGACGGCGACCAGCAGGGCGTCACCGGCGGCGTGACCGAGGCTGTCGTTGACCACCTTGAACCGGTCCAGGTCCAGGAACAGCACAGCGAGCAGGCTGTCCGTGCCGAGCGGCGCGGAAAGTGCCCGGTTGGTGCGCTCGACGAACAGCCGGCGGTTGGCCAGCCCGGTGAGCGGGTCGCGTACCGCCTGTTCCGCGAGCGCCTCCTCGACGCGCTTGCGCTCGGTCAGGTCCCGGCTGACCACGAGGACGCCGCACACGGCGCCGGCCTCGTCGAACTCCGGGACGATCCTCGACTCCAGGAAGCGGCGGGTTCCGCCGAGCACGAGGCTTCGCTCGACGTCCGCGGGTCGTCCGGTCGCGAGCACGCGGCGCACCGCCGTCTCCCACACGCGGGTGTAGTCCTCGGGGAAGCCCAGCTCGGCGCTGGTGCGGCCGATGAAGGCTTCGGCAGGCAGGCCGGCCAGTGCGGTCGCCGCGGGGTTGACGTAGGTGTAGCGCAGGTCGCGCCCGATCCTGGACATCGGATCCGGGCTGGATTCGAGCAGGGTGCGCATCTCGCGGCCGATTCGCTCGAGTTCCTGCGTCTTGGCCAGCAGTTCCCGCTCGGTGTGCTTGCGCGCGGTGATGTCGCGGGTGATCCCGAACGTGCCGATGATCCGGCCGGAGAAGTCCCGCAGCGGCTGCTTGGTCGAGCTGAGCACGCATTCGCGCTCGCCGAAGCGCACGTTCCATTCGTGCAGGTCGGTGATGGGCTGCCCGGTCCGGATGATCCGCTGCTCGTAGGCGAACGCTTCGGCGGCATGCCGCGGTGAGAAGTAGTCGAAGTCCGTCCGGCCCAGCATGGCCGCGGGCGACTCGGCGCCGATGAGCTCCGCCTGGCTTCGGCTGACCCGGATGAACCGCGATTGCAGGTCCTTGAAGTAGATGGTGTCCGCGCAGGCCGACAGCAGGTTGAACAGGCAGATCTGGTCCAGCTGGGCCGGGTCGGTTTGCGCTGGGTCGGTTTGCGCTGGGTCGGTTTGCGCTGGGTCAGTTTGTGCCGGGTCGAGCTGCCCGGTGCCGTGCTGGTCCGGGGCGGATGACGTGCTTTGGGGAGGTACGTCGCGCGCGGCGCCCTCGCCTGGCCCTTCCCGTCGATCTCCGCTGTCCATCGCGCCGACCAATCCGCACTTGGCCACCGAACCGCGAGCTCCGAGTTCACGGGATACCCAGCCATGATATGAGCATCACGGCATTTGTGAACTACTTGCGCAGTGCCAGGTCGCCGGACGGCCTACGGCGGGTCACCCCGCGAAGCTGCCGGAAGCCGACGCCGGTTTGGCCTCGTCGGTGGCGGTCGCGGAGACGGAGTAGGTGTCGAGACCGAAGGCGTGCCCGCTGGGCCGGTTGAACTGGAAGCCGAAGGCGTAGCTGCCCGGCTGGAGTGTCTGGCCGGGTTTGAGGGTGAACAGGTATGTCAGGCCACTGGCTGTGGGATCGACCGAGCTGTCAATGTTCTGCGGCAGGATCGTGGTCCATGATCCGGTGGACTGCACCGTGGCGCCGCCGGAGACGGTGACCGTGACTCGCAGTGCCCTAATGGCGTGGGTCGTGGTGACGGTCAGATCTTCCTGCGTCCAGTACTGGTTGCTGTGCGAGTCCAGCGTTCCCGTCGCGGTCACCGGTCCCGGCGACGCGGACGGGGTGGCCTGGCTACGGGCAGAGGCACTCCCGGCCGGGTGGACTGGAGCCGGAGAAGCCGATTGGCGTTGTTCGACCGGGTGAGTCGCACGCGGCGACGCCACGGCCTGATTCGCAGGATGCGAGGGTCGGTCGCTGATACGCAGGGTCACGCCCACCGCGATTGTCGTCGTGGCGACGGCCGCCAGAACGCCGAGCGGGACGCCGATCAACCGCAGGCGCAGCGGGCGCTCGAAGCGGCGCCCGGCGCGGCGGGACTCGGTGCTGCTCAGTCGGCTGAATCTCGCCTCGATGCGGCCGAGATCCGCCTCGTGCTGGTCAGCCTGTTCGTGCAGCGCGCCGGACAGCCACGCGCGGTCTCGCAGGGAATCGCCGGATCGCGGGCGGTTCATCGGGTCGCTCCTTCCGGCGTGGGTCGGCGGCCGGCGTCGCGCACCTCGGCCGCGGCGGCGCGCGATCCGCGCAACTGCTGCGCGAGCTCTTGCAGACCGCGGGCGCTTTGGCTCTTGACGGTTCCCACGGCGATGCCGAGCGTCGCCGCGGTCTCCTGCTCGCTCAGACCGTAGTAGTAGCGAAGCACGACGCAGGCGCGCTTACGCGCGGGGATGCGAAGCAGGGCGCGGCCTAGGTCGACTGCGGCGTCCGCGTCGGGAGAATCGGCATGCTCGCTGCGGCCGGCGCTCCACAGCCGCCAGTTGCGCCGCTCGCGCACTAGCCGGGCGGTGCGGTCGGCGGCGAGGTTGGCCACGATGCGGCGCACATAGGCCAGCGGCCGGTCGGCTCCGGCGACCCGGGGCCAGTTCTTCCAGGCCTCGGCCAGCGCTTCGGCGGTCACGTCGTCGGCGGCGTGGTGTTCGCCGGTCAGCAGGTACGCGAAGCGGGCCAGCTCACGGTAGTGCGCGGCGAAGAACGCGTCGAACGCGGCGCGGTCGCCGCCGCGTATTCGTCCGGCCGCGGCGGACCCGTCGTCTTCTTCGCGCACGCCGGGGAATGTAGCAGGGTCAGGTTACCGATCGCGTCCGGAGCCTCAGGATTGCCTCGGTGCCGTCGCAGCAGCCGGCCGTTGCTCGACTCCCGAATCACGGGAGTCGAGCAACGGCCGGCGGGTCGATCAGCAGACCGATTTACTGGTAGGCCGGTCTTTACTGGTAGGCCGCGGACACGATGCTGGTCTGGATCGCGTTCTCGGTCGCGTCGGAGGGATAGCCGGCGGTGATGGCGCCCTCGAAGAACTCGCCGTAGTCGCTGACGCTGTTGTCTCCGCCAGTGCCCAGCTCAAGGGAGGACTGCACCTTCATCGGCGAGTAGCCGTTGGGCAGCGGCCCGCTGAACGGTGTGGTCAGGCCTCCACTTTGGGCGTTGCCGTATTTCAGGGTGAAGTTGCTCGTCCCGTTGTTCTTCTCCCAGGCCGAGACGAAGGGGAAGTGCACGCCCTGGTAGTTCGGGTTCTTCTGCGAGCCTTGGGTGCTGAAGAACATTCCGTTCTCCAGGTCCGCGCCCACCCACGGGCCGGAGCCGACGCAGCCGCCGAACCAGCAGGCCGTGCCCCAGTAGATGGCGTTCATGGTGGCGTTGCCGTCGTCGCTGTGGTCATTCTCCGCGCTGCCGTAGTCGAAGCAGCAGTACTGGTTGACGTTGTTGGATGAGGTGACCATGTAGATCCCCTCAGGCTGGGCACCGGTGGGAGCCGCCTTGGCGTTGTCGACGCGGTAGCCGACGCCGGGGGTGACCTTGACGCCGTACGCGCTGTGCCCGCCGACGTTAATCGGCAGCGCCATGGCGTTCGCGCCGATGTCGGAGCCGTTCGGTCCGGGACCGTGCCAGAAGCCGCCCGAGGAGATCGGCAGGTCGTTGTGCTGCGGGGACTGGTCGTAGAGCTTGGTGATGGTGCAGCTGGTGCCCGAGCAGAAGGTGGACTGAGGGCCGGCGTTGACGACGCCGCCCGCGCTGACCAGGCCGATATTCAAGTAGCTGTGGTCTGACGCGCGCTGGATCTGGTACAGCGGGCCGTTATAGGAGGCGTACAGCGCCCTGGTCGTCGAGTGCGCCGCGATGCACGGCGTGCCGCCCGCCGCATAGATGTCGCAGGGCAGGCTGGGCGGCGGCGGACTTCCGGTCGAGGACGCTGATGGCGAAGCCGACGCTGACATCGACGGCGAAGCCGATGCGCTCGCCGTCGCGGTCGGCGTGGGCGTTGGTGTGCCGCTGCTGAGGACGCCGGTGCACAGCGTGCCGTTGAGGGTGAAGGCGGTCGGGTTCGGGTTGCTGCCGTTCCAGGCGCCGTTGAACCCGAAGCTGGTGTTGCCGCCGGTGGCGAGGGAGCCGTTGTAGGAGGCGTTGGTGACGGTGACGTTGCCGCCGGACTGGGTGTAACTGCCGTTCCAGAGTTGCTGGATGGTTTGTCCCGCGCCGAATGACCAGGACAGTTGCCAGGAGGTGATCGGGCTGCCGAGGTTGGTGATCGACACGTTCGCGCCGAAGCCGCCGGGCCATTGGCTTGAGACGCTGTAAGTGACCTGACAGCCGGCCGCGGCCTGCGCGGACGTCACCGCGGTGACTGTCACGCCCGCGGCGGCGACCACGATGGCGCTCGCGGCGGCCAGCCATGGTCGGCGAAGAGGGGTACTCACTAAGCCTCCTGCGATGATGAGTACGAAACTCAGGGGTCGGATCCGAATCGGCGAGCGTAGCTAAGTCGGTCACATCGATAGCAACCCATCCCATCGCCCGCAACAATCGAGACGCTGGCAGGCGGTAAACCTCCTGGATAGCTCCGCGATTGCCGAAAGTTTCATCCCATGTCTCGGCCGACTCACGCAAAGGGCGGGCCGGACGCGGTGCGCAGACCGCGTCCGACCCGCCCGGTACTTCTCGGGTGGTTAGCCGATGGCTAGCCGACTGCGATGGCGAAGATGTGCATCGCCGTCTGGTTGATGAGCGCCGCGCCGACATTCGGTAGAGTCAGGTACTTGATTGTCTTGCCGGGCGTCAGCGCCACCGTGTCCGTGTAGAGGCTGACCTGGTTGTGCAGCGCTCCGCTCGCGTTGTTCAGGTAAGGGAAGGTGGCCAGGATGTCGCCTCCGCTGGTCGGCGAGTTCGACCACCAGTCGTTGAAGGCGAGGCTGAACGACTGGCTGGTGCCATCGGAATAGGTGATCACGGCAGTGCCGGAGGCGGCGCCGTAATCGGCCGTGCCGATGATGCCGAGGGTGGTTCCGGTGCCGGAGACTGGGACGGTCTGGCCCTCGGCGACGATGTTGTTCGGCGTGCCTGATGCGGCGTCAGGCCAGGTGAAGCTCAGTGCGTCGTGAGTGAACTTGGCGCCGGGGGTGATGCTGGGCGTGGCCGCCGCGAGCGTTTGGGCGGAGTAGCTGGCGCCGCCGCCGTCGAGGTTGCCTGGCGTGGTGTTGGAGTCATCGCTGACACCGGGATTGGTGTACGCCGCGACGATTGACGGATAGGGGATCGAGACCGTCGTGCCGGTGTTCTCGCTGTGGCGGCCGGTGGCGTCGGTGAATGTGAGCTGACCGGTCACCGCTGGCGCGGTCTGGGTCGGCGTGGCGTCGGCCGGAACGCTCACCGTCCAGCTGCTGGTGATGGTCTGACCCGGCGCGACGGTACGGAACGACGTCGGCGTGCTCGCAGTGGCCGTCCAGCCGGCGGGCGTGGTGAGGCTGAAGGCGGCGTTGCGCAGGCTCTCGCCGCCGCTCGGGTTCGCCGTCGTGGTGCTGACGGTGAAGGTGCCGCCTGGCACGACTACGGCCGGGGCGGTCATGGAGAGCGGTTCGTGTACGACGATCGGCGTCGTGCCGGTGACGCCGTCGACGGTCACGCGGATCGACGCGGTCCCGTTGGCGTGCGTGGTGACGACGCCGCTGCGGCTGACCGATGCCACGGCCGGGTTGCTGCTGCTGTAGCTGACGTGCTTTCCGGCGAGGTTGACGAAGGACTCGTTGTTGTCCACGGCCTCGACGATGCTGTCCGCGCTCTGATGTTGCGCGGCCTGCGCGGTGTCGTCGGCGATCCACGGGTTCTTGCCGGTCAGGTCGAGCTTGTCGCCAGGGGTGAAGACGACCTGGTCGGGCTGCACCGTCACGTACTGGATGCGCGGGGTGATCGCGCCGGAGACCCGCAGCGGAGCGGAGGCGATCGGGTCCGCGGCGTTGGCGGCTAGCTGCAACGTGTAGGCGCCGTCGTACACGACGTTCTTGTGCTGCTGAGCGTCCCAGAATGCGAGGTCTGAGACGTCCACGGTGATGGACAGGTGCTGGGTCTTTCCAGGCTTGAGTACGGTGGTTTTCGCGAAGCCCTCAAGCCGCTTGGCGGGCAGTTGCGCGCCGGCCGTGGCGGGGGAGCTGACGTAAAGCTGCGCGACCGTGGCTCCCGCGACGGTGCCGGTGTTGGTCACGTCGAACTGCACCGTGGCCTTGCCGTTGGCGTTCGCGGCGCGCGTGGCGTGCACCTTC
The DNA here is from genome assembly GCF_035605935.1 of Actinocrinis sp. GTDB lineage: Bacteria > Actinomycetota > Actinomycetes > Streptomycetales > Catenulisporaceae > Actinocrinis. Next base: position 24,631 of record NZ_DATNGK010000013.1, read on the forward strand.
GAGTAGGCGAAGCTGGTGTAGCTCAGGCCATAGCCGAAGGGGTAGGTCGGGGTACCGGTGAAGTATTGGTAGGTGCGGCCAAGGCCGTTGGTGTCCGCGGGGCTCAGGCCGTAGTTGCCGATCGGCGGCAGCTGCGAGTCGTCCTTGTACCAGGTGAAGTCCAGGTGCCCGCTCGGGTTCTGCTTGCCGAAGAGCACGTCGGCCAGCGCGGTGCCCTGGCTCTCGCCGTTGTAGCCGCTGTAGACGATGGCGGGGAAGTCGCCCTTCACGTTCTCGATGTCCACCGGCCCATCGGTCTGCATGGACAACACCGTGCGCGGATTGCCGAGCGCGGCGACCTGGCTGATGAGCGAGTCGTAGTTGCCGGGCATGGCGAGACTGGTCCGGTCGCTGCCTTCGCCCGCCGTGCTCGCGTCGGTGCCGACGAACACCACGACCAGATCCGCGCTCTTGATCGCGGCCTGGGTCTGCGCGGAGCAGGCGGCGGCGGTGGTCGCGGTGGTGGAGGTGCCGCAGGCGTCGAAGGTGACGGTGGCGTTAGGGTTCGCGGCCTTCACCGCGGCGGTGATGCCCTGTACCGCGTTCACCTGGAGCGCCGGGTCGCCGGAGTAGCCGCCGAGGGTGACGGTATTGGCGAGGTTGCCCACGATCACGACGTTGTTCAGCGCCGCGGGGTTAGCCGGCAGCACGGTCGCGGAGGTGCCGGGCAGCGGGTCGTTCTTGAGCAGCACCAAGGAGTTCGCGGCCACGTTCTCGGCCAGAGCCTGGTGCGCCGGGCTCTGGATCTGCGCCTTGGTGATCCGCGTGTAAGAGACCTTGCTCGCCGGGTCGAACTCGCCGGTCTGCATGCGCACGGTGAACAGCTGGACGAGTGCGTGGTCGATCACGCCTTCGCTCAGAATCCCCGCCTTGATCGCCGCCTCGATGTTGCCGAGCGTGGCGTCGCCGCCGGTGCAGTTGACGTCTGTTCCGGCGCGCAGCGCGTAAGCCTGCCCGCCCGCGTCGGCCGGAACCTGCACGCCGGTGGCGGTGTTCGTCCACGTGCTCGTGCCGTTGACGACCGAGGTCGTCCAGCCGGGCGGCGCCCAGTTGTGGCTGGACTGAGCGGTCACATCGCCGACGGCGCCGCAGTCCGAGGTGATGTAGCCGCCAAAGCCCCAGGTGCGCTGGGCCAACGCGTCGGCGGTGTAGGTGTCGGCGGGCGACGGCGTGCCGTTGATGGCGTTGTACGACGTCATCAGGCCGGAGACATGCGAGTCTTCCACCAGGCTGCGGAACTGCGCGGTGTAGTAATCGCGGATGTCGGCGTCGCTGGCGTTGGCCGAGTCGGCGTGCCGGTTGTTCTCGTTGTTGTTGAGCGCGAAGTGCTTCGCGGTGGCCGCCACTTTCAGGTACTTCGAAGTCGGTGCCCCGCTAAGCGTCTCACCCTGATAGCCGTCGACGAACGCGCCGGCCATTCGGGCGACCAGGTACGGGTCCTCGCCGAAGGCCTCGTCGGTGCGGCCCCAGCGCGGGTCGCGGTCGAGGTTGACGGTCGGCGCCCAGAACGTCAGCGAGCCGTAGTCGCTCGCGGACGGGCCGATGTTGTTCTGGGCCACGCCCCACAGCGACTTGTCCAGCTCGCCGCGGATCTCGTCAGAGATGGCCGAGGTCTCCTGGTAGACGAGCGCCGGATCCCAGGACATCGTCGAGGCCTGGTTCGTTGGGAAACTGGTGGCGTGCACTCCGCCGCTCGCCCCGCCGTTGTTCGAATCCGCACCGAGGGTGTTGATGCCGTGCTGGCCCTCGCTCCAATACGTGTACTGCTGTACGCCGAGTCGCGGGATAGCCGGCGCGCTGTTGGTATGCAGCTGAGCGACCTTCTCGGCGAGCGTCATCCGCGAGACCAGGTCGGCGGCCCGTTCGGAGAAGGAGTAATGCGTGTCGAGGTAGATCGGTACCGTGCCGCTGGCGCCGGCCGCGGCGGGTGGCGCGGTTCCTGCCACCGCGAGCGTGGTCGTCAGCAGGCCGGCGGCGCATAGCGCCACTGCCCGCCGAGACGAGCCGGTCAGGATCATGTTGCCTCCTTGCAACGCGGAAGTGCGATGGGCATGCGGGAGCCGTCGAGTGACGGATTTGTGAGCGCTAACACGCGATCCACTAGCTGGCCCGCGCTCGGGATCGGGAAATCTCCGACGTCGAAGGGGGTGTCACAGGGCGCCGAGAAAGGAGTGTTGTCGCCTCGGAAAAGTGTGTCAAGGCTTCGAATGACCGGATGTTGCGGAACAAGCCGAGCCGATTGAGCGGAGGTGGAGCATGCGACTAGCGTCTAAGGTGCCTCTGAACAGCACGGTCAGGAGCGCAATCGTCGGGGTCTGCAAATGTCGTTCGAGATCACGCTCGCTTGCTGCCGCAATGTTTCATCGAATGCTCGGAACGTTTACGGAGCCTCAGGGCGAGAATCAGGGCACGAGGACCGGCGTCGCCGCCGTCAGGAGCCTCACGGCCACCTCCGGACTGCGACCTTGCCAGCATTAAACCGATATCGTAATATCCGATATCGTGAACTCCGAAAGCGTATCATCGACTCCGGCGCCCGCATCGGTGCTGCTCGCCCTCCAACGGGCCACGCACGCCACCTTGCAGCTGATCGCCGCCGATCTCGTCGATCTCGATCTGACCGCCTCTGAGATCAATGCTCTGGCTAACCTCGCCGATGGTGAGAGCCGCACGGTGTCCCAGCTCGGCGCCGCGGTCGGAGTCAAGCCCACCACGCTCACCAGCGTGCTCGATCGGCTCGAACGTCGCGGCCACATCACGCGTGGCGTTCGAGCCGGGGACCGGCGCTCCGTTCTGATCGAACTGACCGACTCCGGACGCGAAGCCGCCGCCGTCATCACCCGCTCCCTCGCCGATATTGAGCGACGCGCGCTCGGCGCCCTATCAGTCGAGGCGATTGCCGGATTCCACAGCGTGGTCAGTGCGCTGATAAGGGAGGGCTAGACCATGCACGAGCGCGAGCACGATCCGCGAGCCGAGGCACCATCGCCATTCCAGGAGTTGATGGCCGAGGTAATGGCGAGCGCTGACCGGTTCGGGCACCACCAGCACATCCACGTGACCTGGCTCGCCGTGCGCCGCTACGGCACGGCGACCGCGACACGCCTGGTGAGCGATGGCATACAGGGTGTCGCCCGATACGCAGGCGCTCCCCAGAAGTACAACGCCACCGTCAGCCGCGCCTGGGTCGAACTCGTCGGCCACCACGTCGACCACGCGGACGGCGCGGGGTTCGACGCGTTCGCCGATGCGCACCCTGATCTGTTCGATAAGAGGCTGCTCACCCGCTTCTACCGGCCCGCGACACTGGCTCGCGATGAAGCGAGGACCGGCTGGGTCGCGCCCGACCTGGCGCCATTCCCTTGGACGGCCGCAGACGCCTAATCATGACTCGCGATCAAGCGCGCGCCGTCGAGCCGTAGCGTCCGTTCGATCCGGTTCCAACGAATGAACAGGGCGGTATACGGGCACGAGGCAACGAGCGATGCGAGAGCAACCAGCGCCCCTTCTCACCGTCGGCCACGGCACCGCCGACCGCTATCAGCTGACCCCGCTGCTTCGTGGCGCGGCGATCGAGCAGGTGGTGGACGTCCGCAGCGCGCCCGGCAGCCGCCGAAACCCGGACGTGGGCCGGGTTCAACTACAGGCGTGGCTCGCCGAAGCGGGCATCGGCTATCGCTGGGAGAAGCGGCTGGGCGGCTTCCGCCGCCCGAGCGCCGACTCGCCCGACACCGTGTGGCGCAACGCATCCTTCCGGGGTTACGCCGGCTACACGCGCGAACCCGACTTTCTAGCCGCGATGAACGAGTTGCTGGCGCAGACAGACGCAATCCGCACGGCGGTGATGTGCAGCGAAGCCGTGTGGTGGCGGTGTCACCGCCGGCTGATCGCCGACTACGCCGTCCTGGCCTGCCGCGTGCCGGTGCAGCACCTCATGCACGACGGCAGGCTCACGGCGCACATCACAACCGCCGGGGTCCGGCTGCGCCCGGATGGGCTGCTCGTTTACGACGGCGCGGAGCCCGCGAGCTCACCGGACCAGGCTCCCGACGCTACTTCTTACACGCGGCCTAGTCCCAGCAAAGGCAGAAGGGCTTAAGAGCCGGGTCGGCGTATACCCGCCAGTTCTCCCCGCTGTAGTCGAGCGAGGTGGCACCGAGCTTAAGAACCGCCGCCTCGGCCGCGTCGATGTCGTCGACCGTGACGTCGATGTGGAACTGCTGCGGATGGGCGGGATCGGGCCACTGCGGCGCGCGGTAATCCGTGACCTGCTGGAACATGACCGGCTGCGCGCCGTCCTGGCCGATCATCGCCACGCCCTCGCCCTCGAACGTGACCGGTTTGCTGAGCAGTTGCGCGTAGAACGCGCTCAGCTCCTTGGCGTCTGGGCAGTCGAGCATGACGCCCATGAGCGTGGTCTCCTGCTTCGCCGGAAAGAGACACAGGTCGAAGGGGTGCCCGACCGGGTCGGCCAGCGTGTACCAGGTCTCGTTCTTGCGCAGCAGTTCGGCGCCGAGCTCGACCGCCTTGGCCAGGCCGGCGTCGAGGTCCGGCACCCGCAGGTCGAGATGCGCCTGCTGCGGGTACGCGGGGTCGGGCCACTGTGGCGGCACATGGCCGGGGCTGCGCTGGGCCGCGATGCGCCAGCCGTCACCGGTCTCCAGCGTGATCCATTCGTCGTCCGCGTCGAGCTCGCTCCACCCGCCGAGCGCGGTGTAGAACGCGGCGAGCTGCCGGACGTCGGGTGCGTCGAGCACCACCGCGCGCAACGTGCCGATCATTCGGACACTCCCTCCTGGGTCACCGCTCATCATGCGTCACAATCCGCGGCGCTGTCTTGTCAGGTTGGTGCAGAGCCAAGATCACAGATTACCGAGGGAAGGACGTCTACGGTGTCTACTCTGTGCCCGTTCGACGTAGCGTGATGAGCGGCCGTGGCGTAGTCGACCTCGAACCCTGATGAGGCTGGTGAAGTAATGCGGCGCATGGCCGGGACGACGCTGCCGGCCGCCGAGAACGTCGGCGGCCGGCAGCGTCAGCAGTACTAGCCCGGGGCAAACACTCGCCCGCGGTTCGTGCCCTCGTTACCGGTAGCGGAACACGATCCGGCCGCGGGTCAGGTCATACGGCGTGAGCTCGACCAGTACCCGGTCTTCCGGCAGGATCTTGATGTAGTTCTTGCGGATCTTCCCGCTGATATGCGCGAGCACCTTGTGCCCGTTGTCTAGCTGCACGGTGAACATCGCGCTGCGCAGGCACTCGACCACGCGCCCTTCGAGTTCGATGCCGTCGGTCTGCTTCTTCATCGCCCTAACTCCAGACTGCTGCTGATTCGGCGGCCGCCGATGCCTTCGAGCAAGGCCAAGGCGGCCGTATTGGACTGGTCTACTTCGGCTGACGCCGTGGGAATTGCGCTGCGGTGCAGGGTGCCGAGCACGTGGGACAGCAGCGCGCGGGCGATGCCACGGCGCTGCTCACCGGCCCGCACCGCGATCAAGCCGATGCGCGGCCGCCGGGTCGCCGTCACCAGCCGGACCAGACCCAGGTATCGCTCCGGCGATGCGGCAACCGTGTACCGGGCCGGGTCGACGATGGTGTCTCCGGCGGGACGCGGGCGTACCTCGGCGGGCATCGACTGCCAGCCGGGGCCCGCATCGACGTCTGCGCGAATCGCCCGATCCAGCGCGCGCAGCTGATCCTCATCCGCCGCGCCGGCGGGCAGGATCCGCACACCTGACGGCGGCCGCACGTCGTCGAGCCCTGTGACGCTCGGGTCTGTCGGTACGACGAAGTCCCACTCGCGTCGCCGGATCGTGAATCCGGCCCGCTGCCAGTTGGCGCTGGACTCGAGATCGGATTCGTCGACCAGCGTGAAGAGGGGAGCGGGCAGGTCGGCCAGCATCGCCTCGGCCAGGTGGTCGAAGGTGTCGGCATGCCAGGCGTCGATGCTGACGAAATGGCGTCCGTCCGGCCTGCGCGCGGCATGCCCGCGACCGACCACCAGATCGTCTTCGAGGGCGTGCCACTGGCCGTCCGCCACGCGCGTGATGACCAGCGCGGCTCGACTCGGATCAGTGTTCAAAGGTTTGTAGTCCATCGGTGTCTCCTTCGGGAGCCTCGATCACAAGGGCTCCCGGCGACACCTGGTTCAGCCGCAGGACCGTGACGAGCTGAGGGAGCACCCGTGGGTGTTTAGGTTCACGAGTCTCACCTCCTGCGGAAAAGTACACGGCCGACCGCGACAGTAGCAGCCGCGCGAGGCTTTTCCCAAACCGTTTGCCACAAAAGCCGGTCAGTCGTCGAACATGTTCCAGCAGATCGCACTGCGGCGCCGCTGGTCATCGAGCACGAGTTCCCGGATCTGCGCGGGGATACGTTCCCGCTGCCAATCCCGTTCCGCGATGCGGACCGCCTCAGCCTCCTCGCCCTTCGAGGCTGTCGCGGCGACGGCCCGGATCGCATAGGCCGCGGCGCCTAGGGCGTGCGCGGCGACGTGCGCGACCGGCGCTGCCTGTCCGGCCGCGAGGGCCGCATACTTCGCGGGTACGGGCAGGTCACGTCCAGCGGCGTTCGCCGGGAACGCGGCCATGCGCGCGTCGCTCATGCGCAACTCGCCGCGTGCCCAAGCACGACCGGCCTCGATCGCGTCGCGTGGGCGGGTGTCGTCCGGTTGGGCCTGCTCAAAGAGATGCAGAACGTGCTCCGCGCAGAGGGCCGCCCACTGTGCGAGCAGCTGGTGATTTTCGTCGGTCAGCGTTCCGCCGCGGCGCAGCGTGATCAGCCGCGGGTCGCGGTCTTTGGGCAGGATCGGCACGAACCCACACTCTCACGAGATCTTGAGCCGAACCGACTCGGTAGAGTACTGCCAGCGAGGCAGCGAAGGAGGCTGGCATCGACATGAGTGCACCCGCGCAGGCCGCAGTGCGCATCGCTGCGATGACGGACGCGCACGCCACGGAAGTGCTGGCGATCTACCAGGCCGGCATCGACGAAGGCAACGCCACCTTCGAGACCGCCGCCCCGGAGTGGGCGGCGTTCGACGCCGCGAAGCTGCCTGAGCACCGCTTAGTCGCGCTCGACGAGTCGGGGAAGGTGCTCGGCTGGGCAGCTGTGGTCCCGGTCTCCGAGCGCTGCGTCTACGCGGGCGTGGTCGAGCACTCCGTCTACGTGCATGCCGAAGCGCGCGGCCGCGGCGTGGGCACCGCACTGCTGAACGCACTGATCGCGTCCACCGAGCGGGCGGGAATCTGGACACTTCAATCCGGGATCTTCCCGGAGAACAGCGCGAGTCTCGCCCTACATCAGCGGTGCGGCTTTCGCGTGGTCGGCACCCGCCAGAAGGTCGGCCGTCACCATGGCGTGTGGCGCGACGTAGTCCTGATCGAGCGGCGCAGCCCCGCGATCGTCTGACGGGCAGCGGTCACGCGGTCCTGATCAGGCCGTTGGCGCGCAGGTCCGCCCACAGCGCGTCGGGCACGCCGCCGCGGAATAGCCCCACATTGCGCGCGACCTGCTGCGGCGTCCGCATGCCGAGGGTGACGTTGACGACGGCGGGGTGGGCGAGGGGGAACGCGATTGCGGCGGCGGGCAGCGTGGTTCCGTGTCGCTCGCAGATCTCTGCGATGGCTTTCGCGCGAGCGATGAGTTCTGCAGGGGCGTCCTGGTAGTCGTATTTCATGCCGGCTGCCGGTTGGTCGTTCGCCAGCAGGCCGGAGTTGAAGACGCCGACCGCGACGACGCTCTTGTGGTGTTCGAGTGCTGCGGGCAGGACGTCCTCGAGGGCGCCTTGGTCGAGCAGGGTATAGCGGCCGGCGAGCATGACCAGGTCGGCGGCCGTCTCGCGCAGGAAGCGCGCGAGCATCGCGCTCTGGTTCATGCCGGCGCCGATCGCGCCGACGACGCCTTCGTCGCGCAGTTGCGCGAGCGCGGGCATCGCCTCATCGGCGGCCTGCTGCCAATGGTCGTCCGGGTCGTGCAGGTAGACGATGTCGACGCGGTCCAGGCCGGTGCGGTTCAGGGTGGACTCGATAGAGCGCAGGACGCCGTCCCTGCTGAAGTCCCATTGGCGGCGCAGCGTGTCGGGGACGGCGAAGCCTTCGCTGTCCTGGCCGCTGGGGTTTTCGTTGGGCACGAGCAGCCGGCCGACTTTGGAGGACACGACGTACTGGTCGCGCGGGTAGTGGCGCAGCGCGGCACCGAGTCGTCGTTCGGACAGGCCCAGGCCGTAGTGCGGGGCGGTGTCGAAGTAGCGGACGCCGCAGTCCCAGGCGGCGGCAACTGCCGCTGCGGCGTCCTCGTCGGTGGCGGGCCGATAGAGGTTGCCGATGACGGAGGCACCGAAGCCGAGTTCGGTCATGGTCAGCGCGGTGCCGGTGATCGAACGCTGATTCATCTTGATCATCTTCTTCAGCTCTCCGGAAGAGTGGATCGAGCTCATCGGCGAGCCAGCCTCCGTCGATGGGGAGGATGGTGCGGCGCGAAATACTCCTCACGCCGCTCGGGTATCAGCCTGGCGATTTGAGCTAGTCGCTTCACGGGAGCCCTTTCACGCTTCCGGTGTTCTAGAGGAGGGAACCGGCTGCAGCCGGTAGACGCGCTGCGCGTTCGTGCGCAGCACGGCGTCGGCGACCGCGGCCGGATACGCGGTGAGCGCTTCGCGGACCAGATCGAGCCAGTTCCCGTACGAGGTGGCCAGCGTCATCACCGGCCAGTCGCCTCCGTACAGACAGCGCTCGGGGCCGAAGACGTCCAGGGCCTCGCGCAGCAGCGCGATCACGAGCGGCCGCGGCGTGTCCGCGTCGATCTCGGTCGCCAGACCCGAGAGCTTGCACGCGACGTTGTCGTGTCCGGCAAGTCGGCGTAGCGCTTCGCGCCATGGCGTCCATCCCGCAGCGGCCGACTGGGGCTTGCCGAGGTGGTCCAGGACGATCGTCGTCTCGGGACAGGCCGCCGAAAGCTCGACCAATTCAGGAAGCTGATATTCGCGAACGCAGGCGTCGAACGGCAGCCCCGCTTCGCCGAGCCGGCGTATCCCCGAGCGGAAGGCAGCGTCCGTCGTAAACCCGGCCGCCTCGTCTTGGACATTGCGGCGCACGCCGACCACGAACGGATCGTCGGCGTAGCGGCGGATCGCAGCCTCGGCAAGTACCGGGTCTTCGAGCGGGACATGCGCTACCGCACCGAGAATCCACGGGCACTGCCGAGCCTGGTCGCGCACCCACTCGACCTCCGCAACGGAGTGCTGCGCGTCCACCCCCGCCTCAACAAAGATCGCTGAGACGGTCGCGGAATGGAGCGCGGCGAAGTTGTCCGGCGTAAAGGGACGATTGAGCGGCGGGGCCTGGCTTAACCACGCATAGCTGAGGTGCTGCGGGTCCCAAAAATGGACGTGCGAGTCGAGCACGGGCCCGGCATCCGGGTCGACTGAACCCACTGAATCCGCCTCCTGATATCGTGCAGTCATCGTGACGCCTCTGACTGCTCAGACTGGTCGTCGAAAGGTGTGCGATATGAGGGGTGGCGGGCGCGCAATTCGAGTTGGAGCGTCAGACGCACGCGTGTCGAGCGGGGAAGTTCGACGGTGAGCCAGGGGCCGTCGACGTCAGTCGAAGCTGCGGTCTCTTGCGGCTGGGTGTGCCCGTAGTCGTAGAGGTCACCGATCCACGATTCGTCTTCGCACGTGGAGTATTGCGCGGTGCGGATGGTGTGCTCCGCGAAGGCGCCCGCCTGCACGATTACCGTGCGCGTGCGAACCGGGTCGAGATTGATCAGTTCCAGCACTGTCGCCTCGGGGTCGATGCTGGAGACGAGGGCGGCGACGTTCGGTGGTAGTCCGGGGCGTTGGGCGTCGGCGTTGTAGTAGCGCACGCGGGCTTGTTGCAGGCCGCCGTTGTAGATGACTTGTGGTCCGCCCCAGGTCAGTTGG
>NZ_DATNGK010000014.1:0-35458 GCF_035605935.1 Actinocrinis sp.
TCCGAGCCGCTTATCAGGGTACGAGCGCCATCGCCGCCAGGACCGAGTTCGATACACACCTGCGCGTTCGCTGCTATGCGGTCAGCCTCGTGGCTCCAATCCGCAGCCACAGCCACAGACGTAGCCAGACCGTCCTGCGCATCACCTATATTTTCAGCCGCTGAGCGCAGCGCGTCCTTGAGGTTTCGCTCACCCGTCAGGACGCCTGCGACCAAGGCGCCGACGCCGGTTCCAAGCACCACATGCGCAGTGACGCCGCGCCGCTCCATCGCCCGGGCCAGCGCATATTCGACGACGAATACCGACAGCTGCGTCGACCCAGCGTCCACGACACCGGCACCGGTGAAATGCGGGCGCAGGTCGGTTCCGAAGTGCTCGGCGATGGCTGCAACGCACTCATCCACGACCTCTGCGAAGACCGGATCGCTGCCGTACAGCTCGATCCCGACTGCCGGGCGCAACTCGCCAGCATCCGGGAGCAGGAAGGCGACACGCGGCGTGTTCTTCAGCCGGCGAACTGCTGGCAGGGTCGAGGCCTCCGTTAGCCGCGCCGCCGCCTGGGCACCGTCCGCAGCGACGATCGCGCGACGGTACTCGTGCTCGGCCCGGCCGCTCTGCAGCGTAAACGCTACGTCTACGAACGCTGATTCGCCGAGGTTGTCCACGTCGGCGAGTCGCGCAAGGTGCTGGCGCAACGCGTTCTCGTCGGCTGCCGAGACCGGCAGCAACTGAAGCCGCGCGCCACCCTGCCCGGAATCAGGCTCGTCTCCCTCCGTGTCGCGGCCAGCAGCGGATACTGGCACTGATACAGCCGCAGCCGCAGGCGCAGGCGCGGCCTCCAGGACGACGTGGGCGTTCGTCCCCGACCAGCCGAATGAACTGACTCCGGCGACGCGCGTACCGTCTCCCGACGGGAGCGGCACGGCAGCGGTGGCCGGACGGATATCGCCCGCGGCCAGCGCGGTCTCGGAAAGCTCCGTGATGTTGACATTCGGCGGGACGACACCGTGCTTCAGCACGAGTGTGGTCTTTATCAGCCCGGCCATGCCCGCTGCCGCCTGGGTGTGGCCGATGTTGCTCTTCACAGCTCCGACGTACAGCGGCCGGTCGGCAGAGCGCGTCCCGAACACATCGCCAAGTGCGCCGAGTTCAATGGCGTCGCCGAGCTTTGTGGCCGACCCGTGCGCCTCGACGTAGACGACATCGTCCGGAGTCACCCGCGCCGCGGCCTGTGCGCGCCGGATGACGTCCACCTGCGCTGTGCGGTTCGGTGCGGTCAGTCCGTTGCTGCGGCCATCCTGGTTGACCGCTGAGCCGCGAATCACCGCGTGGATGCGGTGACCGGCTCGCAGCGCGTCAGACAACCGTTCCAGCACAACCACTCCGCCGCCCTCGCCGAGCGCATAGCCATCCGCGCTCGCGTCAAAGGTCTTACACAGACCATCCGGGGCGAACATCGACGTCGAACACCCGTTGACGTACATGTCAGGGTGAATGATCAGGGATGCGGCACCAGCCAGCGCCAGATCGCACTCGCCGCGCCGCAGTGCCTCCCCCGCCTGGTGCACGGCCACCAGGGATGAAGAGCATGCGGTGTCGAGCGCAAGGGTCGGCCCGCGCAGATCGAAGTGGTAAGCCAGCCGCCCGGCCACGACACTCATTGAGCTGCCCTGCGCCGCGTATGGGTCGACGGCGAACCGCACGCCCTCCTGCTCGGCCTGGATCCTGCCGTATTGGAAGGGGTCTGAGAAGCCGACCATGACGGCGGTGCGGCTGCCTTCGAGGCTCGGCGGCGGCGTGCCGGCGTCCTCCATCGCCTCCCAGAACAGTTCCATCAGCAGCCGCTGATGCGGGTCCATCCGCAGTGCCTCACGCGCCGAGGAGCCGAAGAACCGGGCGTCCCAGCCGGCGATGTCGGACAGGAACGCGCCACGGCGGGTGTACACGCCGCAGTTCTCCTCGTAGGGGCCGAGGTCGTAGCGGCCGCCGGGCACGTCGTCGGCGACCGCGCACCGGCCGGCCGCCAGCGACGCCCAGAAGTCGCCGACCGAATCAGCACCCGGATACCGACAGGCCATGCCGACGATCGCGATCGGCTCGTAGCGGCGCGCGTCCGCGTCGGCCAGCTTGCGGCGTGCCTCGGCCAGATCGACCGTGACCCGCTTGAGGTAGTCGCGGAGCTTGTCCTCGCCTGCCATCCCACTCTTCCCCTGTCCTGCCACGTGTTCCGGGTACCGTCGCCGGCGCGTTACAGCTGGCTGTCGATGAACTCGAAGATCTCTTCGTCCGACGCGGCGTCGAGCCGATCGAGGTGGTCCGATAGCGGGTCGGCCGCCGGGCCGAGCCGGGCCAGCAGCGCCGCCAGCTCGGCCGCCAGGCGTTCGCGCGCCATGTCGCTCGCGTCGTCGAACCGCGGTGCGAACTCGCGCAGCGCGCTACACAGGGTGTCCGCCGGGTCGGGCGCGGCCGGGGTCAGTTCGCCGCGCAAGTGTTCCGCCAGGTCGGCGGCCGTCGGGTGGTCGAAGACCAGCGTCGGCGGCAGCGCGAGGCCGTTCTCGGCGTTGAGGCGATTGCGCAGCTCGACCGCGTTGAGCGAGTCGAAGCCGAGTTCGCTGAAGGTTCGATCGGCCGGGATCGCGTCCGCGGAGCCGTAGGCGAGCACCGCCGCGACATGGCTGCGGACGTACTGCAGCACCTCTCGACGCGCGTCGTCTGCGGACAAGCCCGACAGTCGCTCGGCCATACCCGATTGCGCCTGGGGTGTTGCGACTGCACCTGGCGCCGTCGTTCCCGAAGCGCGCGGCGTAACGCGGACCAGGCCGCGCAGCTGCGGCGGAACCGCATCCCCGGCCTCGGCGCGCGTGCGCAGCGCTGCCGTGTTCCACCGGGAGGCCACCACCAGCGGCTCGCCGCCGGACAGGTCGTCGAGCAGCGCCGCGTCGAACAGGTCGAGGCCCTGTTGTTCGGTGAGCGCCGAGATTCCGGCGCGCGACAGCCGCGCCTCGTGCGCCGCCGAGAGCCCGGCCGCCATACCCGCGGCTCCCGACCACGGCCCCCAAGCCACCGACGTTCCGGCGAGTCCGCGGCGCTTGCGGTGCTCCGCAAGCGCGTCGAGGAAACCGTTCGCCGCGGAGTAGTTGGCCTGGCCGGGGTTGCCGAGCACGCCCGCGATCGAGGAGAAGAGCACGAATGCGCGCAGCGGCAGGTCGGCGGTCAGCTCGTGCAGCAGCCATGCGGCGTCGACCTTGGGCCGGAAGACCTCGCGGACCGAATCAGGGGTCTGTGCGCTCAGCGCGGCGTCACGCAGGACTCCGGCAGCGTGTACGACCACGGTCAGCGGCCTGTCTTGCGAAATCGACCCCAGCAGTCGCTGCACTGCGGGCCGGTCAGCGGTGTCGCAGGCCTCGACACGCACGGTGGCCGCGCCAATCTCACGCAGCCGATCCGCCAACTGCGCGGCACCCGGCGCGTCCGGGCCGCGGCGCGAGGTGAGAATCAGGTCCCGCACACCGAACCGCTCAACCAGCCGCTGCGCCACCAGCGCGCCGAGGCCGCCGGTGCCGCCGGTGACCAGCGCGGTGCCTCCGGACAGGTCCGCCGTCTCAGCCTCGAGCGGCCGGCGGCGCACGATCCTGGGCACCAGGATCCTGTCCCGGTCAACGAGACATTCGGCCTCCCCCGCCGCGAAGGCGGCGGCGAGCAGACCAACCGGACCGAGCCCGACGCGACCATGCACCACGCCGAAGCGGCCAGGCTGCTCGGCCAGTGCGGTGCGCACCAGGCCGATCACGGCCGCGCCGGCGAGGGGTTCGGGCTCGGTCCGGAAGATGAGGCGGCGTGAGGCGAAGCGCTCGTCCGCGATCCACCGCTGGATCAGGTCGAGTGCGCGGCTGGTGAGTTCGAAGGCCGCGGCCGGCGCCCCAGCCGATTCGGCGTCAAGCGAGTCGCCATCCGCCGCCGGCTCCGGGCAGTCCACCACGACGAAGTCTGCGGCCCGGCCCGATTCGATCGCCGCGGCCAACTCGTCCAGATCGGCGTAAGAGGTCAAGCCGGCCACCGGCGTTCCGGTTCCGAGCGCAACCCACACCGAGCCATCATCGGGTGCTGATACGGCGTCCAACTCGGTCCACTCCACGCCGTGGTAGCCGGTCAGTCCCGTCGCAGAGCCCAGCGACGCCAGCAGTGTGCTGATCGCGATCGGCCGCACCCGCAGTTCGTCGATCGCGAGTACCTGGCGGCCGCTCTCGTCGGCGGCTTCCACCCGCAGGCCGTCGGGCCCGTCCGTGGTGATCTTGACCCGCAGCACCTCGGCGCCCGTGACGTCGATCCGGACGCCCCGGAACACGAACGGCAGGCGCAGCTCCTCGGATTCGCCCTCGAATACATACGGATGAAAGGCGGAGTCAAGCAGCACCGGGTGCACCCCGAAGCCAGCGGTCGCGGCCTGCTCCGGCACGCTGACTTCGGCAAAAAGCTCCTCGCCGCGCCGCCAGGCCGCGCGCACGCCGCGGAATGCGGGTCCGTATTCGTAGCCGCGTTCGGCGAGGCGGTCATAGGCGCCCTCGAAGACGACCGCGGCTGCCTGCGACGGCGGCCATGTTTCAGCCCAGGCGCAGGGCGAAGCGGCACCGACCGCATCCCGCGAGAGCACCGCGCTCGCGTGCCGGGTCCAGGGAGCCTCGTCATCCGCATCCGCATCCGCATCCGCACGCGCGTACACACGCACCGAGTGATCCTCAGCATCCAAGACGGCTTGCAGCGCAAGATCTCCCTGCGCGGGCAACACGAGCGGAGCTTCGAAGGTCAGCTCGGCCACGACCGCGTATCCGGCCTCGGCACCGAGCTGCGCCACCAGGTCCAGCAGCGCGGAGCCTGGCACGACGACGCTCCCGCCGATCGCGTGGTCGGCCAGCCACGGCAGGTCCGTGAGACCCAGCCGACCGGTCGCCACCACGCCGCCGCCCGCGACGTCGACCACCGCGCGCAGCAGCGGGTGCCCGGCCTCACGCAGCCCGAGCCCGGCCTTCGAGAGGTCGGCCTGCGCGGCCGGGCGGGTCAACCAGTAGCGCTCGCGGTCGAACGCGTAGGTCGGCAGGTCGACCAGCTCGCCGCCCGCGGTGAGATCGGACCATGCCACGTCCGCGCCGATCGAGAAAGCATCGGCCAGGCAGCCGAGCAGCGCAGCGGGCTCGCTCTGGTTACGCCGGGAGGTTGCCGCCACCGTGGCGCTCGCATCAGGCAGCGCGGCGCGAACCATGCCGGACAGCACCGCCTGCGGTCCGACCTCGACGTACAGCTCAGTGCCCGCGGCCGCGAGCCGTTCCACGGCCGGGGCGAAGCCGACCGCCTGGCGGATCTGGTCGGTCCAGTACTCGGGCTCGGTCCAGCGCCGGTCCGCGCCGAGGTCCGTCTCGTACGGCAGGGCGGGCTCGTTGAAAGTCAGGGCCTTGAGTTCGGCGGCGAAGGCGTCGACCATCGGCTCCATCAGCGGCGAGTGGAACGCGTGACTGACCGTCAGCCGCTTGACCCGCCGGCCGAGGCCGCGCCAGTGCTCAGCGATCCGCTCGCATGTCTCCTCATCGCCGGACACCACGACGTCGGCGGGGCCGTTGACCGCCGCGATACCGGCCAGGTGCTCGCGCCCGGCCAGCAGCGGCCGCAGCTCGTCGGGGGTCGCGGCGATGGCGACCATGGCGCCACGGGACGGCAGTTCCTGCATCAGTCGCGCCCTGGTGGCGACCATGCGCGCCGCGTCGGCCAGATCCCAGACGCCGGCGATGTGCGCCGCGGCGATCTCGCCCACGGAGTGACCCGCGACCCGGTCCGGCGCGAGGCCCAGCGAGCCGAGCAGCCGGAATGCAGCGACCTCGTAGGCGAACAGGGCCGGCTGGGTGTAGCGCGTCTCGTCGAGCGTTGCAGCGGCCGCACTCCCCGCTTCGGCCCACATCACCTGGTGCAGCGGCCGGTCTAGGTACGGATCGAGCGCGGCGCAGACCTCGTCGAAGGCCGCCGCGAAAACGGGGAACCGGCGGTAAAGTTCGCGGCCCATTCCGGGACGCTGGGCGCCCTGGCCGGTAAAAAGGAACGCGGTCTTCGGCCGCCGGTTCGCGCCGACGCCTTGGGCGACCGCCGGGTGCGGACCGCCCTCGGCGAGCGCGGTGAGCGCGTCGAGCAGTTCGCCGCGCTCCCGGCCCACGACCACGGCCCGGTGCTCGAAGCGGGCACGGGTAGTGGCGAGGCTGTGCGCGACATCGAGCGTCCTGACCGATGTGTCAGCGGACACCCGGTCGTGTAGCCGTCGGGCCGCGAGGCGCAGAGAGGTCTCGGTGCGCGCGGTGAGTACCCACGGCACCGGACCGCCATCCTCAACAGGAGCGTGCTGAGACCCCAGCCTCGGCGCTGTTCCCGGCTCCGGCTCGGGCGCCGGCTCGAAGTCGGGCGCTTCTTCGAGGATGACGTGCGCGTTCGTCCCGCTGATGCCGAAGGAGGACACGCCGGCGCGGCGGCGCTCGCCCTCCCGGCGCGGCCAGGGCTGCTGCTCGGTGAGCAGCTTCACCGTTCCCGATGACCAGTCCACGTGGTGAGTCGGCGCTGAGACATGGAGCGTGCGCGGCAGCCGGCCGTGCTCCATCCCCATCAGCAGCTTGATGATTCCGGCGACTCCCGCCGCCGCCTGGGTGTGCCCGATGTTGGACTTGACCGACCCGAGCCAGAGCGGCCGGTCGGCGGAGCGGTCGCGGCCGTACGCCGACAGGATCGCGGTCGCCTCGATCGGGTCTCCGAGCGCGGTGCCGGTGCCGTGCGCCTCCATGGCGTCGACATCGGCCGCGCCCAGCCGAGCGTCGGCCAGCGCTTGCCGGATGACCCGCTCCTGGGAGGCGCCATTCGGCGCGGTCATCCCATTGCTGGCCCCGTCCTGATTAACCGCGGTACCGCGGATCAGGCCGAAGATCCGGTGTCCGTTGCGACGCGCGTCGGATACGCGCTCCAGCAGCAGCACGCCTACGCCCTCGGCCCACACCGCTCCGTCGGCGTCGTCGGAGAACGCTTTGCACACGCCGTCCGGAGCCAGTGCGCGCTGCCGGGAGAACTCGACGAACGGGTCCGGCACCGCCATCACGGTCACGCCGCCGGCCAGCGCCAGCGGGCACTCGCCGCCGCGCAGCGCTTGAACGGCGAGGTGGATCGCCACGAGGGAGGAGGAGCAGGCCGTGTCGAGGCTGACCGCGGGACCTTCGAGTCCGAATGTGTAGGACACCCGGCCGGACAGCATGCTCGGCGCTCCGGAGATCAGGATCGTGCCGTCGAGCCCGTCCGGCATCGCGCCGAGGAACTGGGCGGAGTAGTAGTCGTACATCATCCCGGCCCACACGCCGGTGCGCGTGCCGCGCAGCGTGGCAGGATCGACCCCGGCGCGCTCGAACGCCTCCCACGCGGCCTCGAGGAAGAGCCGGTGGTGCGGGTCGGTGGCCAGCGCGGCGCGCGGGCTCAGGTGGAAGAACGGCGCGTCGAAACCGCCCGGTTCGCGCAGGAATCCACCCTTGCGGGCGTAGGTGGTGCCGGGGACGTCGGGGTCGGGGTCGTAGAGCCGCTCCAGGTCCCAGCCGCGGTCGGTGGGGAACGCACTGGTCGCGTCGGCGCCCTGATCCACCAGATCCCATAGTTGCTCGGGCGCCGCGATGCCGCCCGGATAGCGGCAGGCCATGCCGACGACTGCGATTGGCTCGTGGGCGCGTGCTTCGGAGTCGGCTAGCCGGCGACGCGCGTCGGCCAGGTCGGTCGTCGCCCGGCGCAGGTATTCGCGGAGCCTGTCCTCGGTTGCCATCGCTGTCTCGCTTCCCCTGGTGGGAATGTGGTCGGTACGCCGTCTGAACCGCTCGGCAGAGCCGGTCTTTGGATCTGGCCTTTGAATCCGGCCCTAGATCCGGTTGTCGATGAATCGGAAGATCTCTTCGTCGGAGGCTGAGCCGAGCGCGTCGTCGCCGAAGCCCGGGACGAGGCCCGCCTCGCCGTTTACCTCGCGTAGCCGGCTCAGGGCGGAACGCAGTACCGCCTCGACTCGGTCGCGCTGCCCCGCATCGGCGCGGTCGAGGTCCGCGGAGATTCGCTCGAGTGCCTCGCTCAGCACGCGATCGGGCTCGGGCGGCGCGGGTGCCAGTTCTCTGATGAGGTAGTCGGTGACGCCCGCGACCGTGGGCGTGTTGAACACGAGCGTCGCGGGCAGCCGCAGGCCGGTGGCCGCGCCGAGCCGGTTGCGCAGCTCGACGGAGGTGAGCGAGTCGAGTCCAAGTTCGATGAACGGCCGGTCCACCTCGATCTCGGCGGGGCTGCCGTGCGCCAGTGCCGCAGCCACGTGGGTGCGCACAAGGTCCAGGACCGTCTGCCTGACGCCGGCCGGATCGAGGGCGGCGAGCCGACTGGCCAGACCATCGGACGCCTGCGCAGTATCAGCGGAGGAAGCGGCGCCGATCCCGGTCCCGAACCGCGACCCCGCGTCAGCCGGCGACTGGCGGCCGGGGCGGTTCGCCGCGGCCGACCGTGCGGGACCGCCGGGGCGGCGCGGCGTGCGCACAAGGCCACGCAACGCCCCTGGAACGCCGCCGCGCAGATCGGACGGTTCCCAGCGAGACGCCACCAGCAGCGGCGCACCATCAGTGACCTGTTTTAGCGCCGCGTCCAGCAGATCGAGCGCCTGGTCCGCGCTGAGCGAACCGCCGACGCGGGAGAGCCGGGCAAGGTCGGCCGCCGACAGTCCGGAGCCCATGCCGCCGTCGATCGCCCACAGGCCCCAGGCGATCGAGGTCGCGGGCAGGCCGAGGCTGCGTCGCCGGGTGGCGAGTGCGTCGAGGAAGGCATTGGCCGCCGCATAGTTGGCTTGGCCGGCGCTGCCGACCACGCCGGTGACGGAGGAGAAGAGCACGAAGGCGCGTAGCGGCAGTTCGGCGGTGAGGCGGTGCAGCAGCCAGGCCGCCTCCGCTTTGGGCCGCAGCACTGCGTCGATCTGCGCGGAGGAAAGGCTCTGCACGGTCGAGTCATCCAGGACGCCGGCGGCGTGGATGACGGCGCACAGCGGCCGATCCTCGGGTACGGATTCCAGCAGGCGTGCCAGAGCCCTGCGGTTGGCGATGTCGCACGCCGCCACACGGACCGTCACGCCGAGTGCTTCAAGCTTCGCGACCAGCTGGTCCGCTTCGGGCGCGTCGGCGCCGCGCCGGGAAACCAGCAGCAGATCCCGGACACCGTGCCGCTCGGCGAGCCGCAGCGCGACGAGTGCACCGATGCCGCCGGTCCCTCCGGTGATCAGCACGGTGCCCGTCGTCAGATCGGCGGGCCGCGGTTCGGCCGATCCCGAGTCCACCGCGTCGTTTTGCGCAGAGCCGCAGCTGGCGAGCTGCGGTATCAGTGCCTTACCGCCCTCGACGACGCACTCGGTTTCCCCCGCGTCCAGGGCAGCGGCGATCAGTGGCCACGCCACCGCGCCGTCCGCGTAAGGCGTGCCCAGGTCGGCCACGGCAAACCGGCCACCAGGGTGCTCGGCCTGCGCCGAACGCACGAAGCCCCACAACGCGGCGGTCGCAGGCGACTGACGGTCAGCCAGGACAAGCAGCTTCGCGTCAGCGAACCGCTCATCGGCGAGCCACTGCTGGGTCAGGTCGAGCAGCGCGGTAAGCGCCTCACGGGCGGCATAAGGCGGATCGTCGCGCTCATCGTCGGGATCGGGGACGAACGGCGCCACGACGACCTCTGGAACCACGGCCGCAGACAACTCGGCGACAGAGGACAGGTCGTAGTGCAGCGGAGCACTGAAGCCAGCCGCCTTCAGCTGGGCACTGACCTCTTCCGCTCGCTCGTCCGCGCCGAGGACTGCCCAAGGGCGCCCGGAAACCTGCGCTGCGGTGAGACCAGCATCCGTCCAACGAACCTCGAACAGGCCATTGCCGGCAGCCTCGGGTGCTTGGGGTGAGGCGATCTTCGGCGCGCGCCGCAGCACCAACTCGCGGACCGCGCCGATCCGCCTTCCGGCCACGTCGAAGAGAGTGAGGTCAACGCCTTCCTGCGCGGTGCCGCGCAGGCGCGCTCGCAGCTGCGGCGTCCCGGCGATCTCGACGTCCACGCCAGTCCAGGAGAAGGGCAGCAGTAGCTCGGATTCGCCGCCGACCGCCGATCTGTCCAGCAAGAGGGCATGGAGCACCGCGTCGAGCAAGGCGGGGTGCAGCACGAACGCGCTCGCGTCGCTCGCGGCTGGTTCGGGGAGACGCACCTCGGCATAGAGGTCGGTGCCGGCGTGCCACGCGGCCGCCAAGCCCTGGAATACGGGCCCGTAGTCGTAGCCGCGCTCGGCAAGCTGGTCGTAAGCCGCCGTGAGATCCAGCGGCACGGCACCGACCGGCGGCCAGACGGTGATCGATTCAACTTCGTCACCGGGTTCGGGTTCTGCGGCACTGTGCGACGCAAGCGTGCCGGTCGCGTGCCGAAGCCATTCGGCGGCTGAGTCGCCTGCGGCGCGGGAGTGCACGGACACCGAGCGCCGTCCCGAATCATCGAGTCCTGCGACCGTGAGCTGGATCTCCACGGCGCCACGCTCGGGCAGGGTCAGCGGCGCTTCGAGCACGAGGTCGTCGATTCGCGATGCCTCGACCTGCTGCGCCGCCTCGAGTACCAGGTCGACGAACGCGGTGCCCGGCAGCAGCACGGAGCCGGCGACGGCATGGTCGGCGAGCCAAGGAGTTGAAGCGAGCGACAGCCGCCCGGCGAGCAGGAGACCGCCGTCCCGCGCGGTGGGCACAGCGGCGCCCAGCAGCGGGTGACGCGGAGCGTCGATGCCGGACTGTGCGGGTTCGCCGCCGTCGAGCCAGAAGCGCTTGCGGTCGAACGCGTAGGTCGGCAGATCGACGTGCCGCGACGCCGGTCCAAGCAGCGCCGGCCACGAGATCGGGGCGCCATGGACATACGCCTGCGCGGCCGCGGCGGCGAACTGGCGCGCATCGCCGCGGTTGCGGCGCAGCGAACCGACCGCCGCGCCCTCGAAACCCGCGTCCGCGAGCACGTCCCGGATGTCGCCGACCAGGATCGGGTGCGAGCTCACCTCAACGAACAGCGGGCGCTCGTGCTCGGCGAAGGCGCGGATCGCGGCGTCGAAGCGCACCTGCCCGGCCAGGCTCTCGTACCAGTGCGAAGCGGTCAGCTGTTCGCCGGGCAGGAAGCCTCCGGCGTATGAGGAGCAGAACGGCAACGCGTCCCCGCCGTTCTCAGCGACGCGCGGGAGCACCCCGTCGATGCGGCTCATGAGTTCGTCGCGTATCGCGGCGATGTGCGGGGTGTGTGCCGCGTAGTCGAGGGCGGCGCGGCGCAGCTGCACCTTCGCTGCCCAGGCCTTCTCGAACTCCTCGACCGCGTCCGGATCGCCGCCGATCACGGTGCTGTGGGGGCCGTTGTGCAGGGCCACCCACAGCCGCCCTTCCCACGGCTCGATCAGCTCTCGGACACGCTCGACCGGCAGCACCGCGGAGAGCATCGCGCCGGTGCCGTCGATCGACCCGATCACCTGGCTGCGCGCGGCGACCAGCTTCGCCGCGTCGTCCAGATCGAGCGCGCCGGCCAGCAGCGCGGCGGGGATCTCACCCTGGGAGTGGCCGACCACCGCGGCCGGCTCGAGACCGACCGAGCGCCACAGCGCGGCCAGCGAGACGGCCACCGCGAAGAGCACCGGCTGGATCACGTCGGAGCCGCGCAGTTCCGGCGCCCCCGGCTCGCCGCGCAACACAGCGCTCGCGGTCCATCCGGTGTACGGGGCCAGCGCCTCGTCACAGCGGCGCATGCTTGCCGCGAACACCTCGCTGCGCTCGAGTAGACCGGCGGCCATGCCAGACCACTGCGAACCCTGGCCGGGGAAGACGAAGACCGGCTGAGCGGTGCCGTGCGCGACGCCGGTTGCCAGGGCGGCGTGCGGGCGTGCGGCGGCCAGTTCGGCCAGCGCGGCGCACAGCTCGGCGCGGTCCGCGGCGACGACGACCGCGCGGTGAGCGAAGGACGGACGGCGCGCGAGCGCCGGGCCCGCGGCGGCCAGTTCGTCTTCCGGGGCGATCCCGGCGAAGTCGCGCAGTCGGCCGGCTTGTGCGCGCAGGGATTTTTCGCTGCGGGCCGAGATGACCCAGATCAGGGGTTGGTCAGCGTGCTGCGACAGGCGTGCCGGAACCGCGGCCGACGACTCGGCAGCAGTGACAGTGGCAATGGCGGGTGCCGGTGCGGGCGCGGGTGCGGCCTCAAGGATGACGTGCGCGTTGGTGCCGCTGATGCCGAAGCTGGATATCGCGGCACGGCGCGGCCGGTCCGTCGCGGGCCACGGCTGGTTTTCGGCCAGCAGCCGCACTCGGCCGGTCTCCCAGTCCGCTTTCGGCGTCGGCTGGTCTGCGTGCAGGGTGCGTGGCAGGGTGTTGTTCCGCATTGCCATCACCGTTTTGATGACCCCGGCGACTCCGGCCGCGGCCTGGGTGTGGCCGAGGTTCGACTTCACCGAGCCGAGCCACACCGGCTGGTCGGCCGGCCCGCCGCCGTAGGTCGCTATCAGGGCGTTGGCTTCGATCGGATCACCCAGCTCGGTGCCGGTGCCGTGCGCCTCGACCGCGTCGATGTCCAGCGGCGAAAGCCCCGCATCCACGAGCGCCTTGCGGATGACCTGCTCCTGCGCCTGCCCGTTGGGTGCGGTCAGTCCGTTGCTCGCGCCGTCCTGATTCACCGCGCCACCACGGATCACCGCGAGCACGGGGTGTCCGTTGCGGCGGGCGTCAGCGAGGCGTTCGAGCAGCAGGATGCCCGCGCCCTCAGCGAAAGCGGTGCCGTCAGCCGACGCGGCGAACGCCTTCGCCCGGCCGTCCGCGGCCAGGCCGTTCTGCCGGCTGAACTCGACCAGATTGCCCGGGTTCGCCATGAGGGTGACGCCGCCGGCCAGCGCGAGGGTGCATTCGCCGCGGCGCAGCGCCTGCGTCGCGAGCTGGATCGCCACGAGCGACGAGGAGCAGGCGGTGTCCACCGTAATCGCAGGCCCCTGTAACCCGAAGGTATAGGCGATGCGGCCGGAGGCGACGCTCAGCGCGGTGCCGGTGAGCAGATGGCCGTCGGCGAGACCGGTGGGCCGGTGCAGGCGCGGACCATAGTCCGTGGACATCGCGCCGACGTAGACCCCGGTCGCCGAGCCGGCCAGGGTGGCGGGATCGAGGCCGGCCCGTTCAAGGCACTCCCACGAGGTCTCCAGCAGTAGCCGCTGCTGCGGGTCCATGGCCAGCGCTTCGCGCGGGCTCAGGCCGAAGAACGCCGCGTCGAACCGGTCGGCGTCGAGCAGGAAGCCACCGCGGCTGGTCGCGCAGGTGCCGGGGTGATCCGGGCCGGAGCCGAGCAGCGCGTCCAGGTCCCAGCCTCGGTTGGTGGGCAGTTCGCAGGTGGCGTCGGTGCCGGAGGCCACGAGCTGCCACAGGTCCTCGGGCGATTCGACCCCGCCGGGGTAGCGGCAGCCCATCGCGACGATGGCGATCGATTCGCCGGCGGATGCGGCGGCGTGCGGCGCAGGCGTGGGCGCGGCGTCGGCTGCCTGCGGTCCGGTCGGCGTGCCGGCGAGGGCGGCGTGCAGGTGACCGGCGAGCCGCAGCGGAGTCGGGAAGTCGTAGAGCACGGTGGTCGGCAGTCGCAGCCCGGTCGCGGCCTTGAGCCGGTTGCGCAGTTCCACGGTCGCGGCCGAGTCGAAGCCGAGTTCCTTGAAGCTGCGCTGCGGATCGATGGCGCGCCGGTCGTTGTGCCCGAGGATGTTCGCGGTGGCCGCGAGCACAAGGTCGCGCAGGCCCGGCAGGCTCGTGCGCACGCTCGTCGTCGTCCCGGTGAGCTCGGGCGCGGCGGTCGCGCTGGAGGTGCTCCGCGCACCCGTGGTCGACGCGGCGGTTTCCATCCGGTCTGCATCTGCGAGCCAATAGCGCTCGCGCTGGAACGCGTATGTGGGAAGGTCGATGAGTTCGGCCCCTGGCACCGCGCAATGGCGTTCCCAGTCGACCTCGGCTCCGTGTACGTATGCTTCTGCGAAGCTTCGCCGCACGCGTTCGAGGCCGCCGTCCGTGCGGGCCAGGGTACTGACGACCACTGCCGGTGCGTCGCAGTCCTCGATGCTCTCTTCGATGGCGGTCGCCAGCACCGGATGCGGGCTGCACTCGATGAACAGGCCGCAGTCCTCGACCAGCGATCTGTGCACGGCCTCGGCGAAACGCACCGGCTGACGCAGGCTGTCGAACCAGTACCGTGCGCCGAGTTCGGCAGTGTCCAGCGGTGCGCCGGTCAGTGTCGAGATGAACGTAGTGGACACCGCGGCCGGGCGGATGGGCGCCAGATCCTCGAGCAGCCGCTCGCGCAGCTCGTCGACCGCGGGCGAGTGCGAGGCGTAGCTGACCGGGATCAACTTGGTGCGAACGTCCTCGGCCTTCAGCTCGGCGCTCAGCCGCTCAAGGTCCACGACCGGACCCGAGACGACGACGGATCGCGGACCGTTCACCGCGGCGAGGGTCAGGTTTACGCAGCTGTCAATGCGCTGCGATACGGCTTCGGCGGGCAGCGCGATCGAGAGCATCCCACCGCCGGGCAGCCCGGCGATGGCGCGGCTGCGCAGTGCCACGACCCGGCCGCCGTCGGCCAGCGAAAGCGCGCCAGCAAAGGTCGCGGCGGCGATCTCCCCCTGAGAGTGGCCGATGACCAGATCCGGCGTGACGCCTTCGGACTTCCAGAGCTCGGCGAGGGAGACCATCATCGCCCACAGGGCCGGCTGCACGACGTCGACCCGATCCAAGCCGGGGGCGCCGGGAACCTCGCGCAGCACGTCGAGAAGCGAGTAGTCGATATGCGGTTCGAGCGCCTGCGCGCACTCGGCCAGCCGCTCGGCGAAGACCGGCGACGCGTCAGCCAGCTCGCGCCCCATGCCGGCCCACTGCGAACCCTGGCCCGGGAAGACGAAGGCACGCCGTCCGGCGACGAGCGCGCCGGTCACCACTGAACCGTCCGGGCAGCCTGCCGCCAGCGAGTCCAGGCCGGCGGCCAACATCTGCTTGTCCGCGCCGAGCAGCACGGCCCGATGCTCGAAGCGGGCGCGGGTGCGCAGCAGCGAGAACGCGACGTCGGCTGGGCGCGCACCGGCGCGCTGCGCGACGTGCCGAGCGAGGGCGCCGGCCTGAGACCGCAGCGCTTCGGCGGAACGCGCGGACAGGATCCACGGCACACCGCCCGCGGCGCCCTCGGCTACTTCCGTCTTAGCCACCTCATCGCGCGTTCCCGGTGCGGCGGGCAGCGCGGGAGCCGCGGCAGGCGGCTCGGCCAGGATGAGGTGGCAGTTCGTGCCGCCCATACCGAAGGAGCTGACGCCGGCGACCAGCCGGGCCTGCGGGCGCGGCCAGGGCCGGGCGCGGCGCACCACGTCGAGGCCGAGTTCGGTGAGCGGGATGCGCGGGTTCACGGTCTCGAAGTTGAGGCTGGGCGCGAGGTCGCGGTGCTCGAGGCAGAGCGCGAGCTTGAGCAGCCCGGCGATGCCCGCGGCCCCCTCCAGGTGGCCGATGTTGGTCTTCGCCGAGCCGACCAGCAGCGGCTGCGCGCGCCGCGGCGCAGTGCCGAGCGCGGCGCCGAGCGCGCTCGCCTCGATCGGATCGCCGACCGCAGTGCCGGTGCCGTGCAGCTCCACATACTGCACCTCGGCCGGATCGACGCCCGCGTTCCGGCAGGCCAGCCGGATGACCTCCTCCTGCGCGCCGGCGTCCGGCGTGGCGAGTCCGCCGCCGCCACCGTCGTTGTTCACGGCGCCGCCGAGGATGACGCAGCGCACTGAGTCTCCATCGGCGAGCGCGGCAGTTAGCGGCTTGAGCACGATCAGCGCGCCACCCTCGCCGCGCACATAGCCGTTCGCGCGTGCGTCGAAGGTGAAACAGCGTCCGTCCGGGGAAAGCGCGCCGAACTGGCCGATGACCGTGCCGGTCTCCGGAAGCAGGTTGAGATTCACGCCGCCGGCCAGGGCCAGGGTGGCTTCGCCGCGCCACAGTTCTTCGCAGGCTGATTTCACGGCCAGCAGCGAGGAGGACTGCCCGGAGTCCAGCGTCAGGCTGGGGCCGCGCAGCCCGAGCACGTAGGAGATCCGGTTCGCGATGATGCTGCGGTGCACGCCGGTGAGCGTGTGTGTGCCGGGCGCCTGCGAGCGCAGCCGGTCGTGCAGGACGGCATAGTCGGCGGCAATGGCGCCGACGAAGACTGCGCAGCGGGTTCCACGCAGCGAGGCCGGCGCGATCCGTGCGCGCTCAAGCGCCTCCCAAGCCAGCTCCAGCATCAGCCGCTGCTGCGGGTCCATCGCCGCCGCCTCGTTCGGCGAGATGCCGAAGAACGCCGCGTCGAAACGGTCTACGTCCTCGATGAATCCGCCCCGGCGCAACTCGGCCGGGGCATCGGGCGCGCGGCGGGCGGGCGGCGCGTCCGCGACCGCCTCCGTGCCGGAACGCAGCAGGTCCCAGAACTGGTCCGGGTCGGCAGCCCCCGGCAGCCGGCAGGCCGCGCCGATGACGGCGATCGGCTCCTGCGCGCGGAACTGCGGCGCGCTGTTTTCCTGCACGCCGCACTCCTGAACGCTGGGCTGTTGCGCCGGCGAAGACATCGACCCACCTACCGTCAGATTGCAGCGAATTCTGCCGAATGCATTTTCCAGATCGCGTCCGGAAACTATTTCTCTGTGCTGATCCTGTTCGTTGCCATACTCAGCGTCAATGGGGCTGAGCTGCGGTATCGGCGACATATAGGCACTGGCAGGAAACTGTCAGCCAGGACTTGTTGACGCTGGGGCCGCGTTTATGGAATAGCCTCAGGAATCGGAACGGAAAGCGGTGTACGAATTGGACGTGGTGATCAGCGGCAGATGCAGGTCGGCGTCCGGGTCGCTGACCCTGAACTCGACGATCACCCGCGGATAGAACGAGATCGTGCCGAGGATCGCGTAGTACCGGTCCAGGTCGAACAGCAGCTGATAGACGCCGGGCTCGATCGGCGATCCCTTCCACAGCGCGAGCAGCCCGTCCGGTCCGGTGGTGCCGCTGGACACGTCCCGCCACCCACCGTCCGCGTGCGCGCGCAGCAGGACCCCGACGTCCGTCGCGGCCACCCCGTTCGCGCAGTCCACGACATGCACCGAGAGCTTCATCCGACTACCGCTTCCCGCCCGTGCGATTCCCTGCGCCGAGCGTGCGCCGCTGCGGTATCGGCTCGCCATCGCCGAACGCAGCTGAGCGCGCCGAAACGGCCGCGCCGATAGCGCAAGCAATAGCGGCGTGAGACCGTCCGGGAAGCGCGATGATAGCCACCGGGCGAAAAGTCATGACCAGAAGGAACAGCAGCCCGCCGCGGCCCGGATCGCGGCAGCAACCGCTAAGGGGATGGGTCATGACGATCAGCGGAACGCGACGCACCTTTGCCGGACTCGCACTGCTCACCGCGGTGACCCTCGGCGCGGCCGCTCCGGCGCTGCAACACGGCGGCGCGGTGGCGCGCGCCGATCAGCAGCCCTCAGCCACCAGCGCGGCTCAGTCCTGGGACAGCTCGCAGGGCACGCCGGTCAGCGCGCTGCCGTGTCAGGGCCCGGACGCTGACAACAACCCGGCCTGCTGCCCCGGAGCGAACAACACCAACTGGGGCTGAGCCCAGGCGCTGGAAACCCGGTCTGAGGGTGCCCTGCGCCTGACGACCGAAAGCGCCGCCCAGCACGCCGAGACCGAGACCGGCGCTAATTCTTACCCACGGCCTACGCGGAACGGTCCGCTCGCTCTGCCTGAGTGGACTGCCAGGCACCCACCCGGACCGCGGCCATGTTCTCCTCAAGCTCCTGCGACAGCTCGACCGTGCCCTCGAGCCGCAATTGGGCAAGCAGATCGTGCGCGCAGTGCCACACGTCCAGCGCATCGGCCGGCTCAGCCGCCGCCCGGTGAATGCGGCCTCGGACATCCAGCGCCTTGACCCGGTAGAGCGCCGCGCCGATCTCGTCGAACGTACACACCGCGTGATCGGCGTACCGCGCCGCCGAGTCCAGATCGGCCGTCTCCAAAGTGACCTGAGCCAGCGTCAGCGCGATGCGGCCGGCCACCATTCGCTCCCCGGCCTGTACGGCCAATTCCTCGGCCTCGGTGAGCACCTGTATTGCGTCTTCGTACTCGTCGCAGCGCAGGTGCACCGTGCCCAGACCCAGGAGCGCATAAGACTCGCCGACCGGGTCACCGGCTTGGCGCACAGCCTCAAGTACCCGACGGTAGGCCTGCGCGGCGCCCGCCATTTCGCCGCGGCTCAGCAGCAGTTCGCCGAGCCGGTGCTGCACCTGGGCGCCGACCCGGCGATTGCCGACCTCGTCGCAGATGGTCGCGGCCCGAGCGAGCAGCCGATATGCCTCGTCCTGCTCGCCGTAGTCGAGCCGAACTTGCGCGATGTGCTGCAACACATGCGCTTCGGCCACCCGGTCCCCGACGACCCGGAACGAGGCCAGCGCCTCCTGCCAGCGGGAGAGCGCCGACTCCAGGTCGCCGTTCATGTGGTCGAGAAACGCCATGTTCCGCAGCACCAGCGCCGCGCCGTGCCGGTCGGCGAGCCGTTGATAGGCGGCGTATGCCTGCTCGAATTCGAGTGCGGATTCCTTGGTGCGCTGCTCGAACATGTGCAGGGAACCGAGCGAGTACCGCATCGCGGCCTCGCCCCAATCGTCGCCGGCCCGGCGCGCGGCCTTGAGCGCGAGCTCGTGGGTCTCACGCCAGTCGCTGAAATAGCCGTGCGCCTCGAACAGCGTCACCGCGTTCAGCGCGAGGTCCCAGGCGTGTTCGGCCATGCCGCCGGCCGCGGCCTGCCGCACCGCGGCGACCAGGGACGCGCGCTCAAGGTCAAGCCACGCCAGCGGATGCTCAAGCAGCCGATCGACCAGAGTCTGCGGCAACTGCCACCGGCTCGCCCCGCTCGGCCGCTGGAGGTAATCGCCGGCGTACTCGCGCCGGTGCGCCTGCGAGGCCAGTTCCAGCAGCGCGCCGAACCAGCGCTCCAGCGACTCGCGCCGCTCCTGCGCGCTCTCCTCGGCCAGCCGCTCGCGCGCGAAGGGCCGCATGATGTCGTGAAACCGGTAGCGCACATGCCCCGGCGTGGCGCCCGGTTCGGTGTCGACGAGGTAGGCCTCGGTCAGCGACTCCAACGCTTCCTGCGCACGCAGCACGTCCACGCCCAGCAGTGGAGCACCGACCCAGGACGCGAAGTTGGGCGCCTCCAGCAGGGCCAGCCGGCGAAAGAGGGTGCGCGCGTCCGGTTTGAGCCCGTCGTAGGTGAGCGAAATGCTGGCGCGCACCTGCATCGCGCCGTGGTTCAGCTCGTCGAGCCGGTGCGACTCGTCGACCAGCCGGTCCACCAGGTCCGCGACACTCCAGTGCGGCCGCGCCGCTAAACGCGCGGCGCAGATGCGCAGCGCCAGCGGCAGGTCTCCGCACAGCTCGCACAGCTGCGCGACCGCCTGCGGCTCGGCCTCGATCCGCGCGGCGCCGACGATCCGCGACAGCAGCTCCATCGCGCTGCGCCGGCCGAGCGCCCCGATTTCGAGCCGCCCTACTGAGGGCAGGCCGGTCAGCCGCCGCCGGCTGGTGACGATCACCGCGCAGCCGGCCGTTCCCGGCAGCAGCGCGGCGACCTGTTGCTCCGTCATGACGTCGTCGAAGACCAGCAGCATTCTGCGACTGCTGAGCAGGTCGCGAAACAGCTCCGCGCGCTCTTCCAGTCCTTCGGGCAGCACCGGGCCGCTCACCCCGAGCACCCGCAGGAAGCGTTCGAGTATGTCCGCGGGGCTGACCGCGCGATCCCCGGCCCGCAGCCTGGCGAACAGCTGGCCGTCCGGGAACGAGGGCGCCAGCAGGTGGGCCACGTGCACCGCGAGCGTCGTCTTGCCCGCGCCGCCCTGGCCGACGATGACCCCGACGCGCACGGCACGCTCAGCGTCGTGCGGCGCCTCCTCGCCGCCCACCTGCTTCATCAGCAGCCTGACCACCTGGCCGCGTCCGGTGAAGTCGGGGATGTCGGCCGGCAGCAGACTGGGCGCGGCCCGGCGGGCCGGCGGCTCCGGCTGAGCCCGGGTCGGCGGTGCAGCCGCGGGCCGGGTCCCGAGCGCGGGCTGCGGTGCGGCGGCGGGTGGATCGCCGGCCGCCCCGGCCAGCATCTCCTGGTGCAGCCGGCGCAGTTCGGGCCCCGGCTCGATGCCGAGCTCATCGATGAGCACTTCGCGGGTGCGGCGGTAGACCTCCAGTGCTTCGGCCTGCCGCCCCGAGCGAAACAGCGAGGTCATCAGCAGGGCCCTGAGCCGCTCCTGCAGCGGGTGCTCTTCGACCAGCGCCGTGAGCTCGCCGATCAGGTCGTGGTGCCGTCCCGCCTTCACCGCGCAGTCCAGGCACTCGGCCAGCACGGCGAGCCGCCGCTCGTTGAGCCGGGTCACCGCCAGCTGCACCACCCGGCTTTCGATGTCGGCGAGCGCCAGGCCGCGCCATAAGCTCAGTGCGCGGCGCAGCTCGGTGGTGGCCCTGGAGGGGTCGCCGGCTTTCAGCGCGCTAGTGCCCTCGGCCACTCCCGCCTCGAACCGGTGCAGGTCGAGCGCCCCGTCCTCCAGCCGCAGCAGATAACCGGGCAGGCGCGTCTGGACCGGGTCGCGTCCGGCCACGGCGAAGATCCGGCGGCGCAGGTTGGAGATGCAGATCTGGATCTGTCCGCGCGCGGTCGCCGGAGGGTCGTCGTTCCAGACGGCGTCGATCAGGCGCTCGACCGGAATCACCCGGTTCGCTTCTAGCAGAAGCATCGCGAGAACGGTGCGCTCGCGCGGGCCGCCGAGCTGGATGTTCTCCCCTTCAATGCAAACCTCCAGCGGCCCGAGAATGCGAAACTCCACCGCGTTACCCCCTCGTTGAAGCGCCGTAACTCGCGAGTCTGCGCCCTGTTCCTCAATAGGGCACACCCGGGTCAGAGCACGCGGCAGCAGCGGCATCCGACCGATTCCTCGGCCCGCTCGACGGCGACACGCAGTAAGTATTACGACACGCCGAGCACATCGTCCAGGGTCAACTTTCTGATGAAGCAGGCGTTTTAGACACACGCAGGAACGCCTTGGTGGGGCGGCGCGAAAGCCGCGAAAGACCGCTGCGACCGGGCGCGGGAAGCCGCCGCGCCGCGGATGAGCAGACCACACGGCAGCGCACGGTCCGCGCGAAATAACAATGGTTTGACTCAGCCGGATCGCCCCGCTTCAAGAATGGGAGCGCTCACTCATTGCCCAGCCCTCGCCGGGTTCGTCGGCTGAGCGGCGCATTCGTGCCCGAAAGGGCAATTCTTCTTGCCCTAGGCCGACGGCTCAGATAGCCGGAAGAATCGCTCTATTGAGCTATAAGCAGTAAGGGTCATTCAGCCGGTTCGACGCCATTCACCGCGACTGCCCGCCCCGCGCTGCGGGGAGGCGCCAGCTACCAGACAGCTATCGGTGGAGCGCGCTGACCCCGCGTACCACTTCGGATCTGACGATGAAGAAGATCGAGGCGCAGTACTGACGCACCGCCGTCGTGGATTTCTCTGGTCCAACCAGTTGACCAGCACACCAGTGCGGGCCATGCTGTGCCGCATGACGGACAATCAGGCGGCCGAGGCGCCGATCCGCCGCGAATCAGTCTCCGATCAAGTGTTCGCGCGCCTGCGCGACCGATTGCTCAGCGGTGAGATCCCTCCGGGCGCGCCATTGCTCGGCGAGCGCGACCTAGCGGCCCAGTTCAACGTGAACCGGCACGCGATCCGTGAGGCGCTCAAGCGGCTGCATCAAGCGCGGCTGATCGAGATCGCGCACGGCGGCCGTACCGTCGCGCTGAACTGGCGGCAAACGGCCGGGCTGGACCTGGTCATCAGCCTTCCCGGCGCCGGAGAGGTCATCAGCGTGGACGGCGCGCAGCGCGACACGCTGGAGATGCGCGCCTGCATCGGCTCTGATGCGGCGCGGCTGTGCGCCATGCGCGCCGCGCCGCAGATGCTCGAGTCGATCGTCGCCGCGGCAACGCAATACGGCGAGCGCGGTCCGGACCTCGACGAGCTGGCGGTGGCCGATATCGCCTGGTGGCGACTCGTCATCGAGGGCTGCGGCAATCTCGCCTACCTGCTGGCCTTCAACAGCTTGGTCGGCGGCGCGCTCGCCTTCAGCCACACGCCGAAGGACCAGCGCACCGAGGAACTTCTCGACGTGCGCGGCCGCATCCGCCTCGCCCGGCTGATCGCCGAGCGCGACGCGGCCGGGGCGCAGCGGCTTGCCCGCGATCTGCTTTCCCGCAGCATCCCGCCGCTGCCCGGCGACCCTGTACTAAGTAACAACGCGCTGAGTAAGAACGCGCCGAATGAGAACGCGCCGAAGCAAACCGCGGCCGACGCGGCCGGTGCGAGCGCATTGGAGGCGCGGCCGTGATCCCGGTCATCGAACTGGCGATACCGCTGTTCCTGCTGCTGATCGTGATCGAGGCGCTGTCCTACCGTTTCCTCCCCGACGACGAGGAACGCGGCTTCGAGGCGCGCGACACTGCCACCAGCCTGTCGATGGGCGCCGGCAGTCAGGTGGTCGGGTTCCCGTGGAAGATCGTCACGGTCGTGGTCTACGCGGCGGCGTACACGGTCACGCCGCTGCGGCTGTCCACTTCGTCGCCGTGGACCTGGCTGCTGCTGTTCTTCGCCGATGATCTCGCCTACTACCTCTTCCACCGCGCCCATCATCGAATCAGGGTGCTGTGGGCCAGTCACGTGGTGCACCATTCCAGCCTGCGCTACAACCTCTCGACCGCGCTGCGCCAGTCCTGGACGCCGATGACCACGCTGCCGTTCTGGCTTCCGCTCGCGCTGATCGGCATCGCGCCGTGGATGATCCTGCTGCAGCAGTCGATCAGCCTGCTGTATCAGTTCTTCCTGCACACCGAGCGGGTGGACAAGCTGTGGCGGCCGGTCGAGTTGGTCATGAATACTCCCTCGCACCACCGTGTTCATCACGGCTCCAACAGCGCCTATCTCGACCGCAACTATGGCGGCATCCTGATCGTGTGGGATCGGCTCTTGCGCACCTTCGAGCCGGAAGGCGAGCGGGTGACCTACGGCCTGACCAAGAACATCGGCACGTTCAATCCGCTGCGCGTCGCGTTCCACGAGTTCGCCGCCATCGGGCGGGATGTGCGGGCCGCCGCCGGCCTGCGCGACCGGCTCGGCTTCGTGTTCGGTCCGCCCGGATGGTCCCCGACGCCGAGGCGCGGCGACACGGCCGCCCTCGCGCCGCCGCCACCGCGGCTCTCTACATAATTTCGCCGACTCGCCGGAAAAATGTAGACTTGACGTGCGTGGTCGTTCGCGCCGTTCGAGGCAGGTCGAGCCAAGGAGTGTCGCGCGGGTCATGTCCGACGAGAGCGCGATCGTGCCGTCCTACAGCCGCCGGCAGCAGACCGGCGTACGCAGCGCGCGTTCCCTGTTGCTGACTGTCTTCGGCGAGTACGTGCGGCCGGCCGGCGTACCGGTGTGGACCTCGACGCTGTTGCACGTGGCCTCCGGCCTGGGTATCGAGGAGAAGGCGGCGCGGCAGGCACTGAGCCGCCTAGCCGCCGACGGGTGGATGGCCGCGCAGCGCGACGGCCGCCGAGCACAGTGGGCATTGACCGAGCACGGGCGCACCCTGCTGACTGAGGGCGCCGAACGCATCTACTCTTTCGGCCGGGAACGCGACGCGTGGGATGGGCGCTGGCTGGTGCTGCTGGTCAGCGTCCCGGAAACGCAGCGGGATCTGCGGCACCGGCTGCGCAACGGGCTGACTTGGGCCGGACTGGGCAGTCCGGTGCCCGGAGTGTGGATCAGCCCGCACCCCTCGCGGGAAGCTGAAGCGAAGCAGGTGGTCGAAGGCCTCGGGCTACACGCGGCGGCATTCTCCTTCACCGGCCCGTTCGCCGGGGTCGGCTCGGAGCGCAGCATGGTCGAACAGGCCTGGCACCTCGGCGAACTCGCCGAGGCTTACGAGCAGTTTCTGGGCCGGTTCGCCGGACTGCGGCCGCGCTCTGTCGACGAGGACTGCGCCGACGAAGAGCGCGCCGACGAGGTGCTGTTCGCGCAGATCCGGCTGGTCGACGAATGGCGCCGCTTCCCCAGGCTCGACCCGCAGCTGCCGCTCGACCTGCTGCCCCCGCACTGGATCGGCCTGCGCGCGGCGAACGTGTTCGATGATTTACACCGGCAATGGCGCGCCGCGGCGCAGGCGCGCTGGACGCAGCTCGCCGCCGACGCCTAGGGCTCGTTCCTAATGTGCTGAGTCAGGACACTAGCCGCTGCGCACTGCCGCAGAGTGCTGCGACTACCCCTCCGGCTTGAGGTTGTACACGCGGGCCGCATTTCCCGCCAGGACCAGCGCCGCGCTCTCCTCGTCGGGACAGAGCGCTGCGATGGCGCGAGCGTTCTTCGCGATGCCCGGCACGCCTGGCCAGTCCGTCCCGAAGATCATGCGGCGGGTCAGCCGGTTCCAGTTGTGCTTGGCGTAGTACTCGCGCAGCCGGGAGGGCGGCAGGCCGGACAGCTCGATCCAGACGCGCTCGTTGGACAGCGCCATGAACGCGGCCGCGTCGTACCACCAGCCCCGGCCGCCGTGCGCGAGCGCGATGTTCAGGGTGCGGAAGTCGCGCAGCACGTCGTCGAGCAGAATCGGGTCGGCGAACTTGTTCATGGAGCCGGGGAAGGTGCTGGTACCGCAGTGCACCACGAGCGGTATACCAGCAGCCTGGCACACCTCGAACGCGGGGTAGAGGCTGCGGTCATTGGCCGCGACGCCAGCGTGTACGGGATGCAGCTTGCATGCCACGGCGCCGAGATCGAGCTGGCGGCGCAGTTCCTCGTCGATCGGGTAGTGCAGGTGCGGGTTGATGTTCGCGATCGCCTTGATGCGCGCCGGGTTGTGGCCGGTCAGTGGCAGCAGGTCCTCGATCGGCTGAGTACCGGTGACTTTCGGGCTGTACTCGGACAGCAGCAGCGCGACGTCGACGCCCTCCTCGGCAAGGTAGGCGTCGAACCGCGCCGGGTCGACCGTGCCCTGCCCGTCGTAGACCCGGTCCAGGAGCTCTCGGTCACCGAAGTCGTGGGCCCACGTCTTCCACGCCGGCTTGAGCGTGGGCAGCCGCGCCGCGTGCAGGTGTACGTCGATCAGGGGTCGGCCGTCGAGCATCAGGTAGCCACCTCGGGTGCGCTCACTGGATCAGTAGATCAGTATCCACGCCGCACGTCATTGCGCTGCGCCGCCCTGGATCGGTTCGGACAGCAGCCCGGCGGCCATGGCGCGCAGTTCGACGCGGCGTACCTTTCCGGTCGCGGTGGTGGGCAGCGCCTCGACGAAAACCACCCGCCGATGCCGTCGAGGATGTCGATGCCGAAGTGCCCGGTCCAGCGGTGGTACAGCGTCCGCGCTCGCGTCCTCCACACGAACACCACGAAGCGTCAATAGTTCGTAGAGTATTTGGCCAGGCCCGGGTTGCCGCTTGCGCGGGAGGCGGTACTACAGAATGCTGAGAAGACCTGTACCACCGACCGGGGAGGGAACCATGAACAGAACGCCGATCCGAGGCCGCGCCCGGCGCGTGGCATCCGTGACGTTGATCGCGGCGGCGGTCTCCCTCGCCGCCCCGGCGATGGCCTCCGCGGCCACCCACGTGAACGGCATCCAGGGCACCGGCCACGCCGTCCACGTCAACGGTATTCAGGGCACGGGCAGTGTGGTCAGCCCCGACGGCATCCAGGGCACCGGCAAGTAGTCGATCAGCGCTCGATCATGAGCACCTCGCCGCGCCCGGCGCTTGCTGGTTCGGTCATCGCCTAGGGCCCACGAGGGCTGAAGATTTCTTCCGGCGCAGCGATGAGTTCGCGCCTGCTCGCCGGTATGTACCGGCATGCGTACGAACACAAAGCCCGGTTGGGTCCTCGCCCTGACCTCATGCGCCTCATTCATGGTGCTGCTCGACGCGATGGTGGTGACCACCGCGCTCAACACCATCCGGCTCGATCTCGGCGCCACGATCGAGCAGCTGGAATGGACCATCAACGCGTACACGCTGTCGTTCGCGGTCCTGCTGGTGCCGGCTTCCGCGCTCGGCGACAGATACGGCAGGCGGCGCCTGTTCGTCATCGGTCTGAGCGTCTTCACGCTGGCATCCGCCGCCTGCGCGCTTTCGCCCGGCATCGGCGCGCTGATCGCCGCCAGGACCGTTCAGGGCGTCGGTTCCGCCATGGTGCTGCCGCACGCCATGGCGCTGCTGGCCGCCGCGTACCCACCCGAGCGGCGCGCCCGCGCCCTGGGCTTCTTCTCCAGCGTGTCCGGTCTGGCGACGCTCGGCGGCCCGCTCGTCGGCGGAGCGATCGCACAGGGCGGGTCCTGGCAGTGGATCTTCTGGCTGAACATACCGATCGGCGCCGTGCTGATCCCGCTGGCGCGCACGCGTATCCCGGAGAGCACGGCGCCGGCCGGCCGATTGGACGTCGGCGGCCTGGCCCTGGTCACGATCGGTGCGCTGGGCCTGGTGTGGGGGCTGATCAAGGGCAACGCGCTGGGCTGGACCAGCCCGCAGGTGCTCGGCTCGCTGGCGGTCGGCGCGATCGGGCTGGCCGTATTCGTGGCCTGGGAGCTGCGTGTGGACCGGCCGATGCTGCCGATGCGGCTGTTCGCGCGGCGCGGCTTCGCGGCGGGCAACGCCAGCGGCTTCCTGCTGTACACCCCGATCTTCGGCGTGATCTTCCTGATGGCGCAGTTCTTCCAGGTCTCCGAGCACACCGGGCCGCTGGGCGCGGGACTGCGCACGCTGCCGTGGACGGGCATGCTGTTCCTGGTCGCGCCGGTCGCCGGCGCGCTGATCAACCGGGTCGGCGAGCGGCCGCTGGTGATCGCCGGGCTGACCGCGCAGGCAATCGGCTTCGGGGCGCTGGCGCTGCTGGTCACCGCCGACCGGCCCTACCCGCAGCTGATCCTCCCGTTGATCGTGGCCGGCTGCGGCGCGTCGCTGGCCATGCCAGCGGCGCAGAATGCAACGCTCGGCTCGGTACCGCGTGAATCGATCGGCACCGCTTCCGGCACGTTCAATACGCTGCGGCAGCTTGGCGGCGTCCTCGGTGTGGCCGTTCTCGCGGCGGTATTCGCCGCGCGCGGCGGGTACGCGTCCGCGACGACGTTCGCCGCCGGTTTCCGACCGGCGCTACTGGTCGCGGCATTGCTGAGCCTCGCCGGCGCGGTGGTCGGCGGGTGGATACCGGGGCGGCCGGTAGTCTCCGAAGTGGCGGCCCCGACGGTGCCGCAGCAGGCAGCCGCGAAGGCACGGGCGGGCGCGCGATGAGCGCCCGATCCGCGCTCCGGCCGAGGAGCGAGGAGCCGGGCGTGTCCGACCGCTTCGCGGAAGAGACCGACGCACACCGCCGCGAGCTGCTGGTCTACTGCTATCGCATGCTCGGTTCGCTGCACGACGCGGAAGACTTGGTGCAGGACACCATGCTGCGGGCTTGGCGAGCCCGGGACAGTTACGACAGCGAGCGCGCGTCGATGCGCACGTGGTTGTACCGGATCGCGACCAACGCCTGCCTCAATGCCCTGACCAGCACGCAGCGGCGGGTGCTGCCTTCGGAGCTCGTCGAGCCGGCGAGCGAGCTTGAGTGGCCGCTGCCCCGGCGAGACGAGGTTGCGTGGCTCGAACCGATTCCGGGCGCGCTGATCGCCGATCTGCCGCAGGATCCGGCGGCGGTCATCGCGGCGCGCGACAGTGTGCGGCTCGCGTTCGTCGTCGCGTTGCAGCAGTTGCCCGCCCGGCAGCGAGCGGTCCTCATCCTGCGCGACGTCCTCGCGATCCCTGCCGCGGAGGTGGCGCAGACGCTGGGCACTTCCGTCGCCTCGGTAACCAGCGCGCTCCAGCGGGCGCGCGCCCAGCTGGCGCGGCTCTCCCCCGCGCAGGCCACGACAACCGCGCCGACCGATGTGGAGCAGCGGGCGATCGCCGAGAAATACACGCAGGCGTTCGTAGCCGGCGACGTGGCGGCGCTCACCGCGTTGATGCGCTCGGACGTCGAGCTGGAAATGCCGCCGTTCGACACCTGGTACGCCGGCCTGGCGACCGTCTCGGCGTTCCAGGCCAGCCGGGTACCGCCCAACCGGTACCGGGTCCGGGTCATCGGCGTGAACGCGTCGGTTGGAATAGCCGCCTACCGGACCGATGGGTCCGGCGGCTTCGCCGCTACCCAGATTCAGCATCTGACGATCGAGGACGGGTCCATCACGCGGATCGTCGCGTTCGTGGACCCCGATTTGTTCCCGCTGTTCGGCCTGCCGACCGTCTGGCCACAGTAGTCTGATGAACGCCTTCACCGTGACCGGCCTCGCCACGGCGGCGCTGCTGGAACGATCACTCTCGTACGCGCTCGGCTGCGTCAACGAGGTGACGCCTGCGGATCTCGCGAATCCCACGCCGTGCGCGCAGTGGGATCTGCGTGCCCTGTTATGGCACGTCAGCGACTCTCTCAGCGCTCTGATTGAGGGAGGTGCCTACGGCAGCATCCAGCTTGGCGTGCCGGCCAACAGTCCCGATCCGCTGGCTCAGTTCCGTGGCCGCGCGGCCGCGGTACTCGGCGCGTGGAGCGATCCGGCGATGCAGCGGCCGATCAAACTCGGCGACGCCGCGCTGCCGCCTGCCGTCGTCGCGAGCGTGGGCGCTTTGGAGATCGCGGTCCACGGTTGGGATATCGCGCGCTCTCGCCGCGCTCCACGGCCGATCCCCGAATCGCTCGCGGCCGATCTGCTGCCGCTCGGCCCGCCACTCATTGGCGCGGCCGGGCGCACGGCGATGTTCGCGCCGGCCGTGCGCGTGCCGGACACAGCGAGCGCAGGCGACCGGCTGTTAGCGCTCGTCGGGCGACAGCCGCACGGCTGAGCCGCCGGCCGTGGGTCGGCGAGCGGCCATCCGGGGGAACGGCCGGGCGAGTGTCCCGGGCGGATGTCAGCGCGCGGTGCAATGCTGAGCGAGTCTGGGCAGCCCCGCCCGAACATCCATCCTCGCGGGCTGCCTCCGTATCCGGTACGCGGAGGTTTTGCGCATGCTCACCACGGATTTCATCGCCGGGTCACCGAACTGGATCGACCTCGGCTCCCCCGACGTCGCGGCGTCGGCCGCCTTCTACACGGCGCTGTTCGGCTGGGAATTCCAGGACGCGGGCCCCGAGGCCGGCGGCTACGGTTTCTTCTCCTTCGGCGGCAAGACGGTCGGCGCGGCCGGCCAGCTCGAGGAGGGGGCGGCGCCCTCCTGGACGGTCTACTTCAACACGCCCGACGCGAACGACACCGCGAAGGCGGTCGAGGCCGCCGGCGGCACCGTCCGGGTTCCGCCCACCGACGTCTTCACCGAGGGCCGGTTCGCGGCCTTCACGGATCCGGGCGGCGCGCAGTTCGCCGTCTGGCAGCCCGGCGACACCAAGGGTTTCGACGCCGTCAGCAGTCCCAACACGCTGGCGTGGACTGAGCTGTACACGCCCGACGCGGCCGCCGCGAAGCGGTTCTACGCGGACGTCTTCGGCTGGAGCGTCACCGACAACGACATGGGCGGCGGCATGGTTTACACGACCGTGCGGGCCGCGGGCGGCGGCGAGAACGCCGATCAGGGCGGGATCATGCAGATCAGTCCCGAGATGGCGGCCGGCGGCACCACCCCGCGCTGGGGCATCTACTTCGAGGTGGCGGACGCCGACGCCATCGTGGCCAAGGCGCGCGAAGGCGGCGGCATGGTCCTCATGGGCCCGGAGACGATGCCTGGCATCGGCCGCATGGCGCATCTGCTCGACCCGCACGGGGCGCCGTTCGCGGTGATCGCGAGCGAGAACCCCGCGTAGACAACGCTTTTGGGCGTCCCGGCCACGGATCATGGCCGGGACGCCCGCGCGAGCGGGTCAGGCTTCTGTCACTGGAGCGGAAGGCCGCCGCACGCGCCAAGCTGCGGCCTGAGGCCTCCTGCGCTCGCCTTTGCCCCGGTGGCCGTCAGCTTGATGTTCAGCGTCGCGTGGTACGCGGCGACGGCAGTGAACGTGTTCTGCAGCCCAGGCGCCGGCTCGACCCCGCACGCCTCCGCCTTGTACCAAAGACCCTGTGCGTCGGTGTTCTGCATCGCGTAGCTCTCCTCGGAGCCGGCCTGTGCGCAGCCGGTCACATCGAAGATCACGGCCAGGTCGGCGGAATCGTCGCCGAAGGCGGTCCAGCCGGTGATCTTCCAGGTTCCGGAGCTGTGCGGGCCGATCACCAGGGGCACGCTCTGGGTCAGGTGCCCGAGGGCTACGGTGCCGCCGGTCAGGTTCAGGGTGCACGAGGTCGTGTTCTGCAGGGTCGCGGTCACGCTGCGCCCGGGTGCGATCGGTCGTGCGCTGGGCTTCGGGCTGGCGAAGGCGGCTCCGCTCAGCACGCCGACCGACCCGGCAGCCGCCGCCCCGCACGCGACAAGCAGCAGGCTCTTGCGCATGAGTGGTCCTCCTCAGTGTTTTGCCGTCCAGCAGATTCGGACTCGCAGCCTAGGAGAACCGTCCGCGCCGAACCCGCTTCCACGCTGCCTGGCGAGCATCTCTGCCCGTTTGTACCTTGAAGTTCGCCCGACCGATCACGGCGATCCAGCGCGCGGTGTTTAATCAGAGCGTTGTGTTGATCAGCGCGCGGTGTTGATTCAGCGAACCGTGTTGGGTCCGCCGCCGGCCCGGCGCAGCAGATCGGCGCGCGTCGGCAGGCCCTCCCAGTCGCCGTGCGTGCCGACGGTACACGCGGCGGCGATTGTGCCCCAGCGCAGCCGCTCGATGAGGGGACGTCCGTCAAAGCGCGCCGCGAGGTAACCGGCGGTAAAGCTGTCTCCGGCGCCGATGGCGTCCACGACGCGCACCGGAAGAGCCGGTTGCTCTGCCAAGTCGCCAGCCGCGGTCGCTACGAGTGCGCCGGCGGCGCCCCGCTTGACCACCACCTCGGCGGGCCCGCGCGCGGCCAGTTCGCGGGCCGCGCGGTGCGGATCCGTCTCCTCGGTCACCATGGCGAGTTCGTCGTCCCCGACGAAGAGCAGGTCGATGCCGGAAAGCAGCTCCTTGGCAAAGGCTGCCGCGCCGGCGCTTCCCGGCAAAGTGCCGCGATAGTTCACGTCGAACGAGATCGGGATCGACGCCTGCCTTGCCGACTCGACCAAGACGCGCACGGCCTGAGCGCCGCTTTCGCTCAACGCCGGGGTGATGCCCGTGAGGTGCACCAAGTCAAAACCCTGGTTCACCGCGAGCGCGGCCTCGATGTCTGCCGGGCAAAGGCGGGATCCGGCGCTGCATTCCCGGTAATAGCTGACGCGGGTGTAATCGGCCGTCCTGAGCTCGCGGATCATGAAGCCGGTCGGCCGCTCGGGATCGACGCGCGCGAATCGGGTGTCCACTCCCTCAGCGGCCAGATCGCGCAGCACGCGGGCGCCGAGTTCGTCCTCCCCCACGACCCCGACCCACGTCGCCGCATGGCCGAGGCGGCGCAGTCCGATCGCGACGGTGGACTCGGCGCCCGCTGTGGAAAGCCGTAACTCGCGCGCGGTGCGCAGCGGATCCCCGACCTCGGTGACGGCGACGCCCATCGTCTCGCCGATCGTCAGCATTCTGCTCACAGGTCACAGCCCACAGATCACAGCGCCGTTATC
This sequence comes from Actinocrinis sp., assembly GCF_035605935.1. Taxonomy (GTDB): domain Bacteria; phylum Actinomycetota; class Actinomycetes; order Streptomycetales; family Catenulisporaceae; genus Actinocrinis. The sequence goes on from NZ_DATNGK010000014.1 coordinate 31,761, forward strand.
GCTACCGATATAACCACGACCGTCCTTCGGCCACGCTGCCATCATCGTGCCGCCGGATTGCGGCGCGCCACTCGTAGCCGCGGTCGGCCGTCTGGGCGGCGACGCGCGAGATCGCCTTCGCACAGCCCGGACGGCAGACTTGTCGTAGTCGATCCGAAAGGACTGCCGTGCAGACACGCCGCTTCGAGGGCCGCACCGCGCTGGTGACCGGGGCTTCTTCCGGCATCGGCGCGGCCACGGCTCGCCGGTTCGCGGCCGAAGGCGCGGCCGTCTTCCTGGTCGACATCGCCGACGAGCCCGGCCTTGAGGTGGCCGAGTCGATCACCGCGGAGGGCGGCGCGGCCGAGTATGTCCACTGCGACACGTCGAGCGGCGCCGACTGGGCCGCGGTGCACGAACGCGTCCGCGAGCGCTACGGCCGCCTCGATGCGCTCAACCACAACGCGTACTACTTCAAGTCGGCCAAGCTGCTCGAACTGGAACCGGCCGACTGGCACCGCCAGCTCGACGTGGCGGTGACCGGCGCGTACTACGGCATGCGCACCTTCCTGCCGATGCTGCAGCAGGTCAGGGGCAACGCGGTGCTCACCTCCTCCGTGCACGCGAACTTCGGCCTGCCCGATCATCCGGCATACGCGGCGGCCAAGGGCGCGCTAGTATCGCTGGCCCGGCAGCTATCGGTCGAATACGGGCCCGAAGTGCGGGTGAACGCGCTGGTGCCGGGGCCGATCCTGACTCCCGCCTGGGATCGCATCGACGAGGCCGCTCGCGCGCTGAGCGTCGCCGCGACCCCCGCCGGGCGACTCGGCCGTCCCGAGGAAGTCGCCGCGGCGATCGCGTTCCTGGCCTCCGACGACGCTTCGTTCATCAGTGGCGCGAGCCTGGTGGTGGATGGCGGCTGGAGCGTGGCGAAGGCCTCGGCCTAAGGGCGAATATCCGGCTCCTAGTAAAGGGTCGCGGAACTTTCACGGTAATCAGCCCTCTTATCCTCCGCTCGCATCTTCGCGGGCAGCCTCCTCAGCCGACCGCGCTGTCGAACAGGTAGACCCGGCTTGTCGCGCGAAGGAATCGGTTGACGGCCGAGACGCGCGGGTCTATCTTCAGTCGAACCGGTTCGACGAATCGGTTCGACGCACGATTCGACACCGGTTCGACGCGGAATTCCGGCAGGTTGCCCGGCCGGATCGCTCAAGCAGCGCAGTACCTCCACGTGCACGGCTCAATGCGACCCAAGCTCGTTAGAGAAAGAGAAAGTCAATGAAGACTGTCCTGTCCAGGCGACGCCTGGCTGCCGCGGGGCTCGCGGCGGTCACGCTTGCCACTACCGCCACCGCGTGCAGTTCTTCCTCGTCGAGCACGGGCTCGACCGGCTCGGCCGCTTCCGGCACCTACACCATCTGGGACCCGTACCCGCAGTACGACAACTCCTCGGCATGGGTGCAGTTGCTGACCAAGTGCGGTACGTCCGCGGGTGTCACGGTCAAGCGCACCGGGTTCGACACCACGGATCTGACCAGCAAGGTGTTGCTCGCCGCGCAGCAGGGCAAGGCACCGGATGTGCTGATCGTGGACAACCCGGTCGTCTCGACACTGGCCGAGGCCGGCGTGCTGACGGACACGTCGGCTACCAAGGTGGACACCTCGGCGATCGAACCGAACCTGCTAGCCGCCGGGCAGCTCAACGGCAAGACCTACGGCACGCCGATCGGCGCCAACACGCTCGCGCTGTACTACAACAAGAACGTTCTGCAGGCGGCCGGAGTGGATCCGGCGAGTGTGAAGGACTGGGCCTCGCTGAACACGGCGCTGGCGAAGATCAAGACCGCGGGCAAGAAGGGGATCTCGATCTCCGCGATCGGGACCGAGGAGGGCACCTTCCAGTTCCTGCCCTGGTTCTGGGGCGCGGGGGCGAACCTGACGAACCTGTCCTCGCCGCAGGCCGTCGACGCGCTGAACCTGTGGACCACGTGGCTTAAAGATGGGTACGCGCCGAACGCGGCGTTGCAGGACACGCAGACCACCAGCTGGCAGGAGTTCGCGACAGGGCAGGTCGGGTTCGCGGAGAACGGCACCTGGCAGCTGAGCAACGCGAAGAAGGCCGGGTTCCCGTACGGGATCATCCCGATTCCGGCGATGAACGGCGGCACTGCGCCCGCGCCGACCGGCGGCGAGTTCGTGACCGTGCCGGTGCAGGGCGACACCGCGCGCTACGCCACGAGCGAGAAGCTGGTTTCGTGCCTGAGCAGCGCGGACAACGCCTACACGACGGACACGGCGCTGGGCTACATCGGCGCCACGCAGGCCGTGCAACAGAAGCAGAGCGCTGATAGCGATCTGGTGCCGTGGATCCAGGCAGTTCAGGCTGCCAAGGGCCGCACGAGCGACAACCTCGGGACGAAGTACCCGAAGATCTCCCAGCCGTTGTGGACCGCGGTGCAGGCCGCGCTGTCCGGTTCGGCCAGCCCCAGCAGCGCGCTGCAAACCGCGCAGAACTCCGCTGCCTCGGCCAAGTGACCGGCACGGTGTGAGAGTTCTTCGATGAATGACACGACGCAGACGGCGACGCAGTCTGTGCGTGGCCGCGGCGGGGCGCACAGCACCAGCGCCCCGCCCCCGGCGCGCGCACCGCGCCGCAGCGCCCCGCGCCGCCACTCGATCCGCACCAGCCAGTGGGCCGCCTGGGGATTCCTGGCTCCGGTCACCGCATATCTGGCGGTGTTCTACGCCTATCCCATGTACAAGAACCTTGACCTGAGCCTGCGCGACTACACCGTGATGTCCTTCGTGCACGGTGGTGCGCCGTTCGCGGGCCTGGGCAACTACCGCACCGTGTTCAGCGATCCGACGTTCGCCCCAGCGCTGATCCACACGATCGTGTTCACGGCTGCCTCGCTCGCCTTCCAGTTTTCCTTCGGCATGGCCCTGGCGGTGTTCTTCCACCAGCACTTCCGCCTCTCCGCCACCCTGCGCGCGCTGTTCCTGGTGCCGTGGCTGCTCCCGCTGATCGTGTCCGCCTCGACCTGGTCGTGGATGCTCAACAGCGACTCAGGGGTGGTCAACTACGGGCTGCACCTGCTGGGCATCGGCCCGGTCGACTGGCTCACCTCCCCGCACTGGTCGCTGATTTCGGTGGTCATCGCGAACATCTGGATCGGCATCCCGTTCAACCTGGTGCTGCTCTACAGCGGCCTGCAGTCGATTCCGCAGGGTTTGTACGAGGCCGCCGCCCTCGACGGGGTCAACGCCTGGCAGCGCTTCCGGCGCATCACCTTCCCGCTGCTGCGCCCCGTTTCCGCGATTACCCTGCTGCTCGGGCTGATCTACACCCTCAAGGTGTTCGACATCATCTGGATCATGACCCGCGGCGGACCGGTCGATTCCTCCACCACCTTCGCCACCTGGTCCTACCGACTCGGATTCGGCAACCTGCTGCCCGCCTTCGGACCCGGCGCCGCCGTCGGCAACCTGCTGGTCGTCGTCGCCCTCGCCTTCGGCCTGATCTACATCCGCACCCAGCGCACGGCCGCGGAGGTTTGACATGAGTGCTCTCACAACGACCCGTGCTCCGCGTGCCGCCAGGATCGCATCTCGCTCCCGGGGCCGCAGGCGGTCCGGGTGGAAGACGGCTGTGGGTGTGCTACTCACCGCCGTCATGCTCTTCCCGGTCTACTGGATGCTCAACGCCTCCTTCACCCGCG
>NZ_DATNGK010000015.1:0-5737 GCF_035605935.1 Actinocrinis sp.
CACAGGTCCTGCTCCGCCTTGTCCGCCTGGACCTGCCGGTAGACCAGGAGACCACCCGCGGCGACCAGGGCGAGCAGGAGCAGCTTCTTCATGGCAACCGGCCCTCTCATTGGAGTTCGAAACGGCCTGTCCGTTCCCGACAGTTCCCGTGCGGATTGAGGATAACAGCCGCGCGGCGCCCGGTCGCATATCGGTGCTATCAGCACGGTGGAGCAGCGTGTAGCGCCGGTTTCGCGTGTGCGGTGCGCGTCCGGGTATCAGCCGAGCAGCCAGAATGGTGCACTGCCGGGCAGGCGGTGCCAAGACGAGGCGGTGATCGCGATGGCCCGGTCGAACGATGAGGTCGAGGCCGCGCTCGTGGAGTACGCCGACCTGCTGACGATCACGGGCGGCGACCTATTCAAGGCCCGCGCCTACGAGAGAGCGGCGCGAGCAGTGGCCGGCTACCGCGGGGACGTGGGCTCGCTGGACACCAAGAGCCTGCAGAAGTTGCCCGGCATCGGGCGGTCGATCGCGGAGAAGATCGTCGAGTTCTGTCATACGGGCACCATCCAGGCGCTGGAGGAGCAGCGCGCGCAGATTCCCGCCGGGGTACGGCAGATGGTCGATATCCCGACGCTCGGGCCGAAGAAGGCGCTGACGCTGCATCGGGAGCTCGGCGTCGCCTCGATCGAGGAACTGGTCGACGCGGTCCAGGCCGGCCGACTCGATGGGCTGCGCGGGTTCGGGCCGAAGACCGGTGAGAACATCCTGCGCGGCGTGGCCTTGCTGCAACAGTCCGAGGGGCGAGTGCAGCTCGACGTGGCGACCGCGGTGGCTGAGCGGATTCTCGGCGAGCTGTCGGCGGTGACCGGCTGCGAGCGCTGTACCTACGCTGGGTCTCTGCGCCGCTTCCGGGAGACCGTCGGCGACATCGACATCCTGGCCGCGTCGTCGGACCCGGTACCGATCATGCGTGCCCTGACCAAGCTGCCCGACGCCGCCGAAGTGATCGCACGCGGCGAGAAGAAGACCTCCATCCGCACCAGTTCCGGCTTGCAGGTTGATCTGCGGGTCATCCCGCCCGAGTCGTGGGGCGCGGCGCTGCAGTACTTCACCGGCTCGAAAGCGCACAACGTCCGGGTTCGCGAGATCGCCGTGCGCGCCGGGCTCAAGCTCTCCGAATACGGCCTGTTCGAGGCCGAGAGCGGGAAACTGATCGTGTCGGCGACCGAGGAGGAGCTTTACGCGCGGCTCGGCATGGCTTGGGTTCCCCCGCCGCTGCGCGAGGACCGCGGCGAGATCGAGGCAGCCCGCGACGGAACGCTGCCCGATCTTGTGACGGACGCAGATATTCGCGGCGACCTACACACGCACACCAACCTCACCGACGGCGTCTCGTCATTGGAGGACATGGTCAGGGCCGCAGCCGCGCGTGGTTATTCGTACTATGCGATCACCGATCATGCGCCGAACCTGGTAATGCAGCGCATGACGGACGAGAAGATCCTTGCCCAGCGCGAGCAGGTGCGGCAGCTGGACGGCAAGTACCGGCGGATGACTCTGCTGCACGGCGCCGAACTCAACATTGATCCGGACGGCGAGGTGGACTGGCCGGATGACTTCCTGGCCGGCTTCGACGTGTGCGTCGCTTCCGTGCACTCGCATTTCAACTTGTCGCGCGCGCAGATGACCCGGCGGCTGGTGCGCGCTTGCGAGAACCCGCACGTCAACGTGATCGGGCACCCGACGACGCGGATGCTGGGACACCGGGCCGGCGTCGATGCGGACTGGGACGAGGTGTTCCGGGCCGCCGCGCGCACCGGCACGGCGCTGGAGGTGAACGGCTTGCCGGATCGGATCGACCTGCGAGACGAGGACATCCTGGCTGCGCGGCGCTTCGGAGTGAAGTTCGCCATCGACAGCGATGCGCACGCGACCGCGAACCTCGGCCTCATCCGCTACGGCGTCGGCACCGCACAGCGCGGCTGGCTCACGCAGGCGGACGTGATCAACACTTGGCCGCTGCGGGACCTTCGGACGTTCCTAAGAAGCCGGGCGGATCGTCTCGGCAAACGGCGTGATGGCTGTTCGATTCGGCGGGGCTCGACCTGAAGCCGCTCTTGCTGCCGCTACCGCCGCCGGCTGACCGGTCACCACGGGTTCGCCCACGGGAAGATCGACGGAGCCAGCGGAGCGGTCTCGTCGAGGTCGATGTCAGGCGCGCGGCTGACCGGTATACCGAGGCGTGCCGCGTACTCGTCACGCTCGGCCCGGATCCGGATCGCCTCGCGTTCCGCGGCGAGCCTGGCTGCGTGAAGGTGGCGGGCTCTCAGTCTGCTGCCGATCGCGAGAGCAAGACCGATGGCGAACACCAGCGTGAGAGCGATTCCGGCGAGGAACGCCTGGGGAGTGCTCAACCTGCCCAGGTCGAACCCGAACAACGAGACCGAGTAATCGGAGCCGTCCGCCGAGTTCTGCATCAGGAGCAACCCGGCGAACGCTCCGGCGGCACCGAACAAGATCAAACCCAGAAGGAGCATCGCGCTCATCTCCTCCGGCTGAGATAGATGAAGGTGTTTATCCGCTCCGGCCACCGCGAAACGTGACGCGGCGCGAAGACCACCTCAACGGACGCGGCGGCGCACTGTCCGGAGCAGGGCCTAGCGTGGCGTCCATGACTGAGTTCCGCGAGCAGGACCTCTCTGGCGCGCAGATCCGCGGCGCATTGCTCCGCGGGATCCGTATGCGCGGCGTCGAGCTGATCGACGTCGAGATCAGCGGCGAACTGCAGAACGTCATCGTGAACGGCGTCGACATCGCGCCCCTCATCGACGCTGAACTCAACCGCCGGATGCCCGAGCGAGCAAAGATGCGCCCGGACAGCGGCGACGGGTTCCGTGAGGCCTGGTCGATCCTGGAGCGACTGTGGGAGGGCACTCTCGCTCGAGCGAGGCGACTGCCCGAAGCATTGCTGCATGAGAGCGTCGACGACGAGTGGTCGTTCATCCAGACGCTGCGACACCTCAACTTCGCCAGCGCCGCCTGGGTTGAGCGCATGGTCCTTGGCAAGGCTTCGCCCTGGCATCCGCTCGATTTGCCGTGGGACGAGGCGCCCGGTTGGGAAGGCATCCCGTGGGACAGGGAAGCACGACCTCCACTCGATGAAGTGCTTGCGGTACGCCGCGAACGACAGTCCACGGTCCGGGCCGTCGTGGGATCGCTTACCGACACACAGCTCGCTTCAACGGTCACGCGCACGGAGCCGGGTTGGCCGCAGCTTGAGGACTTTCCGGTGCAGGAGTGCCTTCACATCGTGCTCAATGAGGAGTGGGAGCACCGGCTCTACGCGGAGCGAGACCTGACCGCGCTCGAAGAATTTGCGTAGTCAAGCGCGCGCAGGAGCGGAGCTGTGTGCAGGCGTGGGGGAAGGCCGGGTAGACGTCGTGGGCTGAGAACGAATCAGGCCACCGGAAAACGGTGGCCTGATTTGGGGAATCACGGTGGACCTAGGAGGACTTGAACCTCCGACCTCTTCCTTATCAGGGAAGCGCTCTAACCGACTGAGCTATAGGTCCATCGCGCCCTACCGCGACGTGGCGCGGGCGCTAGAGCAGGTTACCGCATCGAGCGGGCCGCCCCAAAACGGGATTAGCCGCGGCCGGGGCCGGTCACTGGTCCTCGGCGAGGGTGACCTCAAAGCCGCCGACGAAGCCCGCCGCGAGGTTGTAAAGGTACGCGCCGAGCGTGGCCAGCGCGGTGGCCAGCACCACGTCCACCAGCGCGATGATCATCATGTAGCCCTCGACATGGCCGAAGGACAGGAAGCTGGACAGGTTGAACGAGCTCGTGCCGGTGGTGGTGCCGCTGCTGGTGAGGTCGCCGACGGTCTTGTTCAGCGAGCTGAAGACGCCGAGGGCGTTGAGCACGTTCCACACGACCGCCGTGCCGACGATGGTGACGATGCCCATCGCGATGGAGAGCACGAACGAGACCTTCATGACCGACCACGGGTCGACGCGGGCCACGCGCAGGCGCGCCTTGCGGACGCGGGCCTGCGGGGAAACCGGCCCGCCGGGGCCATCGGCGGTGCGGTTCTGCCGCGATTCCTGGGTGGCGTTGCCGAGCGCCGCGCCGACGCGGGCGAACGAGCGGCCAGCGCCGGAGAGCGCGCCGCGAACGCCTTCGGTCGGACCGGTGAGACCGGGGCGACGGCTGTCCGGGCCGTCGGCGGCCGGTTGGAACTGGTTGGTCCCGCCGTTCGAACCGGAACTGCTGCCAGCGCCGACACCGGCGCCAACGCCAGCGGTGACCGGGGTCGGCACGGGGGCCGCGGCGGGGAACGGGGGAGCGGCCGTAGCGGCGTGGGCCTGCGGCGCGGCCGAGTGCACAGCGGACGGGCTGTCGCCGTAGCTGCGGCTGCCCGAGGGCCGCCCGTCTATCGGGTTCGAGCTCTCACTCACGGTCGTCTCCAGGGCCCCTACATCGAAGTTGCTCATCGTCTGCTGGTGCGTGGCCCCTGCTAGAGGCCACAAGCCCCAGGCTCTATACCCGGGACGGCGAGTCCGACTCGCCGCCCCGGCTCGCTCCTGGTTACTACGCCTCGTCGGGGGTGGTCGGTTCCGCTCCGGATACGGTACCCCGGTCATCCGCCGCCTGCTCCGCGTCGTCCACGGCCGTGGTCTCGGGTTCGAGCGACGTATCACCCACGGTGGCAGCCTCGCCGGGCTCGACTTCGCCAGCCTCGACCTCGCCGTTTTCCGATTCCGCGATGTCGGCTTCAGCGGTGTCCGAATCGGCGTTGCGCGCGATGCCGATGACCGCGTCCTTCTTGCCGACATGAATGAGCTGCACACCCATCGTGTCGCGGCCGGTTTCGCGCAGACCGGAGACGTTGGTGCGGATCACCCCGCCGCCCGCGGTGATCGCCAGCACCTCGTCGTTTTCCTCGACGATGAGCGCGCCGACCAGATCGCCGCGCTCGTCCACGGTCTTGGCCGCGATCACGCCGAGGCCGCCGCGGCCGCGCACCGGGTACCGCTCGACCGCCGTGCGCTTGCCGAAGCCGCGATCGGTGGCGGTGAAGACGAAGGTACCTTCCTTCACCACATTCATCGACAGCAGTTCGTCGTCCTCGCGGAAGCGCATGCCGATCACACCGGAAGTGGCCCGGCCCATCGGGCGCAGCGACTCGTCGGAGGCGGGGAAGCGGATCGCCTGTGCCTTCTTGCTCACCAGCAGTAGATCGTTCTCCGGGGAGACCAGCTCGGCCGCGATCAGCTCGTCGTCCTCGCGCAGGTTGATCGCGATCACGCCGCCGGAACGCGGGGAGTCGTAATCCTTGAGCGCGGTCTTCTTCACCAGGCCACGCTTGGTCGCCAGCACCAGGTATGGCGCCACCTCGTAGTCGCGCAGGTCGAGCACCTGGGCGATGGTCTCGTCCGGCTGGAAGGCCAGGACGTTGGCCACGTGCTGGCCGCGCGCGTCACGTCCGGAGTCCGGCAGCTCGTACGCCTTGGCCCGGTAGACCCGGCCCTTGTTGGTGAAGAACAGGATCCAGTGGTGCGTGGTCGTGGTGAAGAAGTGGTCGACGATGTCGTCCTGCTTGAGCTGGGCGCCGCGCACGCCCTTGCCGCCGCGCTTCTGCGAGCGGTACAGGTCGGTCTTGGTGCGCTTGGCGTAGCCGCCGCGGGTGATGGTGATGACGATGTCTTCTTCGGGGATCAGGTCCTCGATGGACATGTCGCCCTCGTAGGGC